>PHCO01000509.1 GCA_002842265.1 Betaproteobacteria bacterium HGW-Betaproteobacteria-18
CCCGAGGTGGATGCCTACCTTTTTGTTTTCAATCTCGTGAATTGGCCACTGTCGATATGGTTCGGCGTATTGACAGTAGTCCTCATTCCAATGGCCGCACGAATTCGTCACGAGGCGCCAGCAACTCTCCAGCATTTCCAAAGGGAGCTTCTCGGTCTCACACTGGCCTTGGGCGGCACCCTCTCAGTGCTTGGTCATCTGGCGTTGCCGCACCTCCTGTCGAGCCAGTGGCTCGGACTTCCGCCGCAGACCGTTGCGCTGGCCAGCGATATGGTCCCTGTCATGGCCTGGGTCATCGGGCCGGGAATGCTGGCAGGGCTGTACTCCGTCTGGATGATGAGTGCGGGCGGTTCCGCCAATACCCTCTTCGAGGGACTGCCCTCACTCGGAATCCTCATTGCCGTCCTTCTGTTCGGGGGAACCCAGGCGCTGGTCTGGGGAACGCTCCTCGGTACCATTGTCCAGTTCGCTTTGGTGGCTGCCCCCGTGGGGGTCGCCACGAAACATTCCTGGCCCGCACTTTCTCTCAACTCACCGCACTGGCCACCATTCTGGCAGGCGTTCGGTATAATGATCCTGGGCCAGGCGGTCATGAGTCTGAGTGCCTTGGTCGATCAGTTTTTCGCGGCCCCGCTGGCTCAAGGCTCTCTCAGCACGCTGGGGTTCGCCAGCCGGTTCATCGCGCTAATTTTCGGCATCCTCGCACTGGCGATCCCCCGGGCCATGCTCCCGGTATTCGCGCGGGCCGGAGTCGGCGGAGGAGGCGCAGTCCGCTCGCTGGCCATGCGCTGGGCAGGCGTGATGGCGGTTGTCGGCGTCCTCGTGCTGGTCGTTGGGTGGGTGCTTTCGCCGTGGGGCGTGCGGCTCCTCTTCGAACGCGGCACCTTCACGTCAGCTGACACCGTCAAAGTTGCAGGCCTGCTCCGTCTCGGATTGATCCAGGTGCCGTTCTACGTCGCCTCGCTGGTGTTCGTCAGCATGCACGCCAGCATGGCCCGATACAAGTTGTTGTTCGCAAGCGGCCTGCTGG
>PHCO01000510.1 GCA_002842265.1 Betaproteobacteria bacterium HGW-Betaproteobacteria-18
CGGTCCTGCTCAAGATCCATGCCGCTTTTGGGGTTGATGTGCAAATGTTTTCCGAGGACGAGGAGGCGCGCCTGATTGCCGGCTTGCGGGAAGCGCTGGCCGATGTCTCGGCCGCCGATCCGGTGTCATTGGCCGAGATCCGCGAGCTCGCCTCCAACATGCCCGCCGTGGGCCGCAGCCTGATCAATTTGCACCGCCGGTACGGCGACGCCGTCGAGCGGCTGGAAACCATGGCGGCGCGGCTGGGCGACGATCGCGGCAGCCCGCCCGGCGCGCAGCCGATGCACTTTGAGGAGGTGCGCAATTTCTTTATCGCGCGTCACAACCATATCGAGGAGATAGACAAGCAGGCCGAGCGCCTGTTTGTCGAATGCCGGATTGAAGTGGGCAATGCGGCCGAGGGCCTGGTGCGTCGGCTGGCGCAGCGGCATGACGTCAAGGTTGTCTATGCGGACGGCGACGCGGCCCTGCTCAAAACCGACATCCAACGCCAATACGACCCCAAGAGCCGCGTGCTGCGGCTGTCACCGCATTTTGAGCCCGGTCAACACGCCTTCCAGATGGCCACGCAACTGGCCTTCCTGGAGGTCAATGAGATGCTGCGGCAACTGACGCGCGACGACCCCGGCTTGTCGTGTGAACAGGCCCGCGCGCTGGCCCGCATTGGGCTGGCCAACTATTTCGCCGGCGCGCTGGTGCTGCCCTACCGGCAGTTTCTGGACACCGCGCAAACCATGCGCTATGACATCGAACGGCTGGGCCATCACTTTGGCGTCGGATTTGAGACCGTGTGCCATCGCCTGAGCACACTGCAAAGGCCTGGAGCGCGCGGCGTGCCTTTCTTTTTCATCCGGGTAGACCGCGCTGGCAACATCTCCAAGCGGCAGTCGGCCACGCATTTCCACTTCTCGAAGATGGGCGGTACCTGTCCGTTGTGGAATGTCTATGAGGCCTTCGCCCAGCCCGGACGCATCCTCACGCAACTGGCCCGCATGCCTGACGGGCGTGCCTATCTGTGGATTGCC
>PHCO01000511.1 GCA_002842265.1 Betaproteobacteria bacterium HGW-Betaproteobacteria-18
CATCAACCGCCGAACGACGGTTGATGCCAGCGGCGTCTACGCCACGATGCGGCCCGACATCCGGGCTTCGCGCGCATAAGCGCTGATGGGTTTGTCTGACTTGAAATGCAGGTCCCGCTCCACCAGTAGGCCCAGACCTCCCCGCACAGTGGCTAATTCGGCCAGGCTCACATATCCCAGCTCAGGAAAGCCGAGACCCAAGTCGCACAGTCCGTACGCATGATCGTCATCGTCTGGATCAATCTCGGTTAGCAGCCAGGTTGCACCCGCATCAGGCGTGAACAGCTTAACCACCGGGGATGGGTCAAAGCCCTCGTCAGTGAGGGATTGACGGCCGTTGGCCAGCAACTGCGCACGTAGTTCGTCGGAAATAAGGTTCATGATCGCAACTCCTTGAATGGACGCTCCCGATCGGAGCGCTGCGATCCGGGCGTACGCGTATAGCGCGACTGTCACACCCCCGACTCGGTCGGTGCGGGCTGGGGGTTGACGGGCGTGCGGCGTACGCCAAGCTGCGCTGCTTGTCCGGTCGGGATGTGGCCAGGTCAAACCGGCATGCGCCACAATGAACTCCGTCAACTTCGCATCGCCCCAAGGCAAACTGATACCCATGGGTCGAAATCACAGGCCGATCAGGCACCGCTTGTTCGGCGGATTTGGAGGGGCGCGAAGCACCGCGCGGCGGGGACGGGCTTAAAGCCGGTCCCCTGGAGGGCAAGCGAAGCGCGCAGGCGTCAGGGATGAAAGCCCAAAGGGGCGAGACGCCATCGGTGGCTCGATGCGCAGCACGACAGCCCGACCCGGCATCGCCGGGGGACGCACGGAAATCCGTGAATCCTGCAATGCGTCTTTACTCAAAACCTCAAAAGCACGAAACCGCCTTCACGCATCTGCGTGAACCCACAGAAACGCTCAGCTGTAAAGGCGACTTTGCGTCCATGCACGAATCCAGATTTACTTGACTGCGTGAAGCCGTACATCCGCAAACCCGTCAATCAGCAAAAAAGGTTAAACGTAAAAGGCCC
>PHCO01000512.1 GCA_002842265.1 Betaproteobacteria bacterium HGW-Betaproteobacteria-18
AAGCTGGATATGGCGTCTCTTCCTTGACAGACAACGGGGTTAATGTCTTCAACTCACTCTCCGGAGACCGCTACATTATTCAAAGTATTGCCACCAACCATATAGTGGTGGCGACCTTCAGCCAGACTACTGCCATTCCGGTCGATGGTGTCTGTGGTTCCGCCCATGGACGCACGCTTTTAATCGCTCCCACCGCAAATCTCTGCGGCGATGGCTCCACTCCCGACGTATCCGGCAGTGGTCCCTGGAGCTGGACCTGCAGCGGGTCGAACGGCGGAGCCAGCGCCTCGTGCTCTGCCAGCTTCGCATCGGTTCCTGCCCCAGTGAACGGCAGCTGCGGTGCGACCGGCGGCACCAGTGTCACGAGTAAGCCCACGAGCAGCCTCTGCAGTGATGGCTCCACTCCAGAAGTCTCCGGCAGCGGTCCCTGGAGCTGGACCTGCACTGGATCTAACGGTGGTACCAGCGCAACCTGTATGGCCGCCCAAGTCAGGAACTACACTGTGACGCCAAACGTAGGAACCGGCGCACTCCTTCTGCCATCCGTACCCCAGACATTGTCAAACGGTGCCACACAAAGCTTTGCGGTGTCCACGCTGCAGGGGTATGGTATTGTAAGCATCAGTGGCTGTGGGGGCGCTTTGAACGGTGCCACCTACACCACCGGGGCCATTGTTGCTGACTGCACAGTTTCCGTATCGGCCACCCTCCGAAATGGCCGGTCAACAGGGACTGAACCCAGTATCTCAGACGCTCTCAGAACCCTTACCATTAAAGATGGGACCTATGTGCCGATGCCCGAGGAGCGCGTGCGCTATGATGTTGCCCCGCTTGACGCTAACGGCAATCCGGTCGGCAACGGGATCATTGACCTGGCTGACGTGATCATCATCCTGCGTCGGGTTGTCGGCATTGGAACCTGGTAGGTAGAACACATACAATGAGAGGTTTAGTATATGAATCTGTGCAAGTCCGCTGGTTTTTTCCTGATGCTGCTTTTAAGGAGAGTAATAATTATGAAA
>PHCO01000513.1 GCA_002842265.1 Betaproteobacteria bacterium HGW-Betaproteobacteria-18
ACGACATTCACGCCGCGCTATCCCGTCGACCATTTGCGCGCCGACATTTCGCGTCATTGTCTGGATGCCGCACCACGCGAATGCGGTATCTATACGCTGACCGTGCCGACCGGCGGCGGCAAGACATTGGCAAGTCTGCGGTTCGCCCTGCATCACGCCCGCGCGCATGATTTGGACAGGGTGATCTATGTTATCCCCTACACGTCGATCATCGACCAGAACGCCGATGTCGTCCGCCAGATTCTGGAGCCGGGGGGCGTAGAACCCGGTAGTGTGGTGCTGGAGCATCACTCCAACCTCACGCCGGAAAAGCAGAACTGGCGCAGCAAGATACTTTCCGAGAACTGGGATGCACCGGTGGTTTACACCACCACCGTGCAACTACTTGAAACCTTGTTCGGTGCGGGTACGCGCGGTGCGCGACGCATGCATCAACTCGCACGTGCGGTGTTGATTTTCGACGAAATCCAGAGCTTGCCGGTCAATTGCGTACATCTTTTCAACAACGCGATGAACTTCCTCGCCGACCACTGCGGCAGCACGGCCGTGCTATGCACCGCGACCCAACCGTTGCTCGACCAAGTGGAGGCAAGCAAGGGCGCGATTCGCATCCTGCCTGGTCGCGAACTCATGCCTGACAAACATCGGCTGTTCGACGAGCTCAATCGCGTGGAGGTGCTCAATCTGTGCAAACCCGGCGGATGGTCGCAAGACGAAACCGTTGCCCTCTCTCGCGAGCAAATCAGTGACTCGGGGAGCTGCCTGGTCATCGTCAACACAAAGAAGGCCGCGCAGGTACTGTACCGTTTGTGCCAGGGCGACATCGAAGCCCGTGTTTTCCATCTCAGTACCAACATGTGCCCGGCACATCGCAAGGCCATACTTGACACGGTGCGTGCCCGCCTCGATCAGGAGCTGCCGACGTTGTGTTTCAGTACACAATTGATCGAGGCGGGTGTGGATGTCGATTTCGGTGCGGTGATCCGCTACGCCGCTGGGCTCGACTCCATCGCGCAGGCAG
>PHCO01000514.1 GCA_002842265.1 Betaproteobacteria bacterium HGW-Betaproteobacteria-18
CTGGGCATAGAGCACCACGCCGCGCCGCGCGGTTTCGAAGGGCGAATCGCTCTTCAGCCGGATGTTGTAGCCGAGGATGATCTCGTCGACCTCCGAGGCCGGCACAGTCACGCTGGTACCGTCGTAGGTCACCACCTTGAAAAGTTCCTTGTGGTGCAACGCGCAGCCTTCGACATGCGTAGGTGCTGGCCAGCATCCAACGCCTTGCGCGTCGTTCTCCCACATGCCATTTGGCCTGCACAGGTTGGCGCAGTTGCAGCCTGCGGGTATTCGCCCAGCGCTGTATGTCATGGGTGTCCTTTACGCGCAGGTCAAGTCGAATGAAGAATGAAAGCCAGGCGCGTCCTGCAGACGCCAGGCTCCAAGCGCTACGTACTGCGCCATCTGCTCTGTACAGATCCAGCGGCGCCCTGTCTCTTCTGCCTGGGTGGCGGTGGTGAACCAGCCCGAAAAAAGGTCAGCCACCATGCCGTCCACAGGCGTCAGAAACTCGATCAGGAAGCGAGCCAAATCCCGAGGCATGAGAGCACCATGCGCAGGAAGACCGGAGTCCAGCGCAGCCCGACGCACTGGAGCAATGGAGCTCGCCTCATGCGGGATTCTGAGAATGTTGCGCGGGATCGTTCCTGCTGTCTCAGACCCGAACGACCCCGGGCGTAAACGGTGAGCCCCGTCTCCATAGGAAGTCGATCGTGCCTCTCCCCCGCGAGCGATCAGTTTGCTGGTGGCGACTGAATGGGGACGCAGCACCCTGCGGTTGTCCGCAAGACACCGAGTGGGGTCGTTCGTCATCCAGAGGACCGGCTCCCACGTGTGCACCAGTTGGACCCGTTCCTTGCACGCCCAGTAGGTCGGGCCGGGCGGCTTGGAAGGGTTCTCCCACGCCAGCCGATCCATGAGCGAAAGTCCCAGGTCTTCAAGTGCGATCGTGAGACGCTCCAGATAGGTGGACCTGGCGGGCGAGCCTGCGAGAAAGATGTCGTTACTGAGATTCAGACACAGGCTCCCGCCGGGAACCAG
>PHCO01000515.1 GCA_002842265.1 Betaproteobacteria bacterium HGW-Betaproteobacteria-18
GGACCTGGGATCCAATCGCCAAGGCGTACTACTGGCACCGTTTTTTCAGCCATCAGCCCGACCTGAACTTCGACAACCCAAACGTGCTCAAGGCGGTGGTACGCGTTATGCGGTTCTGGTTTGACATGGGGGTGGACGGGTTCCGGCTCGACGCCATTCCGTACCTGTGCGAGCGAGAGGGTACCAGCAACGAGAACCTTCCCGAGACGCATGCCGTCATCCGCCAGATCCGCGCGCAGGTCGATGCCCATTACCAGAACCGTCTGCTGCTGGCCGAAGCGAACCAGTGGCCTGAAGACGTGCGCGAGTATTTCGGCGACGGCGACGAATGCCACATGGCCTACCACTTTCCTTTGATGCCGCGCATTTACATGGCGATCGCGCAGGAGGACCGCCACCCCGTGGTAGAAATCATGCAGCAGACACCGGAGATTCCCGAAAACTGCCAGTGGGCAATTTTCCTGCGCAACCATGATGAACTTACTCTGGAGATGGTGACCAGCAAGGAGCGCGACTACATGTATCGCATGTATGCCGCCGATCCGCGGGCACGCATCAACTTCGGCATCCGGCGCCGGCTCGCGCCGCTGATGGAGAATGACCACGAGCGCATCAAGCTGATGAACAGCATTCTCTTGTCGATGCCAGGTTCACCCATCATCTACTACGGCGATGAGATCGGAATGGGCGATAATATTTTCCTCGGCGACAGAAACGGCGTCAGGACGCCTATGCAGTGGAATGCCGACAGAAACGCCGGCTTTTCCATGGCGAACCCGCAAAAACTTTACCTTCCGATTATAATAGACCCCGAGTATCATTATGAGTCGGTAAATGTTGAAAACAGCGAACGAAACCAATCGTCGTTTCTGTGGTGGACGAAAAGAATCGTCTCAATGCGCAAGCGGTTCAAACCGTTCGGGCGCGGCGACATGGAGTTTCTGCCTTCCGACAATCCGAAAGTTCTCGCGTTTATCAGAAAATATCGGGATGAAAACATGCTTGTCGTAATTAACCTG
>PHCO01000516.1 GCA_002842265.1 Betaproteobacteria bacterium HGW-Betaproteobacteria-18
TGGAAACCTCGGTGAACGGCGTGGACCGCGACCGCTTCGCGCTTGGCAGCGACTACCAGTTGCGTGAGCGCCAGCGCCTGTATGCGCGCTACGAGCAGGAAACCGGCCTGTCGAGCCCGCTGGGCATCACCACTACCGGACGCAAGGCCAACACCTTCGTGTTTGGTACCGAGCAGACGTATTTGCGCGACACCAACGTCTACGGTGAATACCGGATGCGCGATGCCATCAGCGGCCGTGACATCCAGGCCGCATCCGGGGTGCGCACCGGCTGGGATATTGCCGAGGGCGTGCGCATCACCACCGGTGCCGAGCATGTCAACGTGATCTCCGGCAACACGGGCGATGCCACGGCGGTATTTTTTGGCATCGACTACACCGCGCACCCGCTGTGGCGTGGCTCGACACGCATCGAATTGCGCCGGAGCGGCGATGTCGCCGGCACGCCATCGGACGAGAAGTTCGACACCGCGCTGTGGCAGGTGACGGTGGCACGCAAGCTGGATCGCGACTGGACCTTGCTTGGCCGCAACTACCTGCTGCTCACCGACTATGCCGCACGCGGCGACGTGTTGCAGAACCGCTTCCAGGTTGGTCTGGCCTATCGCGACAACGACCATAACCGGGTCAATGCGTTGCTGCGCTACGAGTACAAGCTGGAGTCCGACGAGAGCGGCCTCAGCCTCGGCGGCGTCCCGCCGATACCCGGCAATGCAGCGTTGGGTAGCGATCTGCGCGTGCGCGCCCACATCGTATCCACGCATTCGGACTGGCATCCGTCACGGCCGTGGTGGTTGACTGGCCGCATCGCCGGCAAGTGGCAGCATGATCGCTTCGCCACCCCGGGCCTGAACACCGTTGACAGCAATTTCCGTGGCGTACTGCTGTCCGGGCGTGCGGTCTACGACATCACCGAAAACTGGGACATTGGCGCACTGGGCAGCATTTTCACCGGCGATGAAGGCGCACGGCAGTATGCCTACGGCGCCGAAGTGGGCCGCCTGTTGCGCCAGAATCT
>PHCO01000517.1 GCA_002842265.1 Betaproteobacteria bacterium HGW-Betaproteobacteria-18
CAATGGATATTCAGGGTCTGGGCATGGTGCCCATGGTGATCGAGCAGTCGGGCCGCGGTGAGCGCGCCTACGATATCTATTCACGCCTGCTCAAGGAACGCGTGATCTTCCTGGTCGGGCCGGTCAACGACCAGTCGGCCAACCTGGTGGTGGCGCAGTTGCTGTTCCTGGAGAGTGAAAACCCCGACAAGGACATTTCGTTCTACATCAACTCGCCCGGGGGTTCGGTGAGCGCGGGCATGGCGATTTTCGACACCATGAACTTCATCAAATCCGATGTGTCCACGCTGTGCATCGGCATGGCCGCGAGCATGGGCGCTTTCCTGCTCGCCGCGGGAGCCAAGGGCAAGCGGTTCGCGCTGCCCAACTCCAAGGTCATGATTCACCAGCCGCTGGGCGGCACCCAGGGGCAGGCGACCGAGATCGAGATCCATGCGCGTGAGATTCTCAAGACGCGCGAACAGCTCAACAAGATCCTCGCCGAACGCACCGGCCAGTCACTGGAAAAGATCGAACGCGACACCGAGCGCGACTACTACCTGTCGGCCACCGAATCGGCCGAGTACGGCCTGATCGACAAGGTCATCGACAAGCGCTCCGGCGCCGTCTGAGCCCCGCACGGGAATCCGCCAAACCCATGGGGCAGCGCGCGAGCCGGCGTTGCCCCTCGTTGGGTTCCGGGCTGGCTTGAACTATCATTGTTCTTAACCGCACCCACCGCTTCACCTGACCCTACAGATATATGGCCGACAAAAAAGCCACCTCCAGTGAAAAGGCGCTCTACTGCTCGTTTTGCGGCAAGAGCCAACACGAGGTCAAGAAGTTGATCG
Source organism: Betaproteobacteria bacterium HGW-Betaproteobacteria-18 (assembly GCA_002842265.1). Classification (GTDB taxonomy): domain Bacteria; phylum Pseudomonadota; class Gammaproteobacteria; order Burkholderiales; family Burkholderiaceae_C; genus Rhodoferax. The sequence goes on from PHCO01000517.1 coordinate 831, forward strand.
CCGGCCCTTCGGTGTTCATTTGCGACGAGTGCATTGACCTGTGCAACGACATCATCCGCGACGAATTGCCCGGCCTGGAGTCGGTCAAGGCCTCGGGTGACGATGTGCCCACGCCCGCCGAACTCAAGTCCAATCTCGACAACTACGTGATTGGCCAGGACTCGGCCAAGCGCGCGCTGGCGGT
>PHCO01000518.1 GCA_002842265.1 Betaproteobacteria bacterium HGW-Betaproteobacteria-18
CGATAAAGGCAAAGGTCAGCAGCCTGCTCTTGAAAGGCGTAAACTACCCTGATTTTGTCGATCCTGAGGCGAGCATCCAGATGTGCAATCTCAATGCCTTGCAATCAGTTTTAGCGCTCAAAGAAGCTCTGGAGGATTAGTGAGGCGCACCCTTGCCAAGCTTCAGGACTACTTCCGTGCCCCCCATAGCTTTGCTGATTATGAGCAAATCCTCCGTTCTGCCCTCGATCGCTCCTACCAAATCTTTGGTATGGAATCTTTTATCGCTCTGAGTGCTCCCTCCCGCTGCCTGATTCTACGTCACGATATTGACAACGATCCTCTTGCGGCGCTTGCTTTTGCCCAAATAGAGGAATCTCTGGGGGTGAAAGCGAGCTACTTTTTCAGGCTGAATACCTGGAACGACGATGTGATTTCCCGGCTGGCGGCAAATGGTCACGAGATAGGCTATCACTTCGAAGAAGCAGCTACTTACGCCAAAGCCAGGCATATCCGTGACAAACTGATCCTGCTGGATCATTACGACCAGATCAGGGAGCAGTTTCGTAATAATATCAAGGACTTACGAGCCCGGAGCGGACTAGCCCTCAGCGCTGTCGCAGCGCATGGCGACTTTGCAAATAAGATTCTCAATCTGGGTAATCGTCAGGTGATACGTGATCCCGGATTCCGCGCTCAATGCGGTATCGCTTATGAGGCTTATGATGAGGCGATTGTAGCAGCTTATGGCGTTCATATCAGCGATGGCGGTTCGCTCTGCCCTTACAGCCCCCTCAGCCCGCAAAAGCAGATCGAAAAGGGCGAGACTTTCCTATTCTTGAGCCATCCACGCTGGTGGAAGACCAATCCCCTCAGCAGCATCGGCAGTGACCTCAGGATGAGCTGTGAGCGGCTTGTCTGGTAAGCTGTGCTTCGCGCAGTGAAAAGCGATCAGAAAACATAGGCGTAGAAACGATCTTCGAACGCAGCGCAGCGTATCACTACACCCCACCATCACTGCACCACTT
>PHCO01000142.1 GCA_002842265.1 Betaproteobacteria bacterium HGW-Betaproteobacteria-18
AATCCGCGCCCGCCATTGCTGGCGGGCGATGCCTGTCATTTTGCTACTCCTTGTTCAACTCTCCGGGTGTTTCAATCCGCGCCCGCCATTGCTGGCGGGCGATGCGCTTCGCATCCAAAGCCTTGTTGGCAAACGATTTTTCCGTGAATTTCCGCGAACCTGGCGATGAAGACATGTGTTTGCAAAAAAGCCAACTTTAAAAAATCAAAATACCATCCAAAACAATGGGTTGCCAAGCGCGCGAACCTCTGGGTAACTAAGCCATCACTTGGGGTTCGCGGGTGTAACCATACCATGACAATGCTGGCAATACCACTCAACCGCAGTGTTCAAAGTACCAATGGTCCATCAAAATCAACGGCTTTGAAGGTGCCGTGCTCGATCACCTCAAACCCGCGCGTGCCGGGAATGCGGTACAGCCGCAGGCAGTCCATGGTGGGGTCAATTTCTGCCAGCAGCTCGCGCTCCAGCGTTTCAAACTTGGCCACATCCAATTGGCATTCAAACACCGACTTTTGCACCCGCTGCCCGGTGCTTTCACACACCCGCGCTACGCGGCGCAAACGGCGGCGGCCCGCCTTGGTCTCTGTACTCACGTCATAACAAACCAGCACCAGCATGATTGCGTCCTACTTCGCCACAAAGGGCACATAGGGTGCACCGTCTTCGCGCAAGGCACGCGCCATCAGGCGGGCTTGCACCAGTGGCACCAGGCCCAGCGGCACAGATTGAGCCAGTAGCGGATGGTTGATTTCGTCCTTTTTGCGCTCCTGGTACGCCACCACCACCGCCTTGCGCGCATCGGGCTCCAGGGACACGCCGCCGCCTTCACGCAGCACAAAGTCATCCGCGCTCAACTGACCCCGGTTGATGAGCGTCAGGGCCAGCCGGTCGGCCCACGGGCGAAACTCTTCCATCAAGTCCAGCGCCAGGGCAGCACGGCCCGGCCGCAAGGCGTGCAAGAAACCCACCTGCGGGTCCAGCCCAGCGGCTTCCAGCGCACTGCGACAATCATTCATCCACATCGCGTACAGAAACGACAACATGGCGTTGAAACGGTCGCGCGGTGGGCGACGGGTGCGGCCGTCCATGGCAAAGGCGGCGCGCTGGTCGGTGCGCACCAACAGGTTCAAGCCGCTGAAGTATTGGCGTGCTGCTTCGCCTTCGACCCCGCGCAAGCTGTCAAGGTTGGTGGCCTCGGGCAAGGCGCGCAGGCTGGCGGCCAAGTCATCGGCCAGGCGCGTCAAGACCTTGGCTTCATCCTCAGACTTGGCTTCGCGGGCACCGCGCTGCAACACCTGCCGGGTGTTCTTGATCTTGCCCGCCACACTGGCGCGCGCCATGTCCAGGGTAAAGGCGGGGTCGGCCACGCGCTGAAACTGGGCCTGGCGTAGCAGCACATTACCGCTGACAGCACCTTCCAGCCGCGCCTTGAAGCGTCCGTTGTCATCCAGCAGCACCAGCGCCACGCCGCTCTCTGCCAGCCGGTGCATGAGCGGTGCCGACAAACCGGTGTGGCCAAAACACACGACCGCGCTCAGGTGGTGCAGCGGCACGCGCAGCCGGGTTTCGCGGTCTACCTCCACACGCAGGGTGTCGTTGTCCAACCGCAAATAGGTGTCTGGCGTGGTGACGTAGAGGGTGTTGAGGAGTTGCATGAATGTTTGGGTATTGCAATTTGCCAGACAAGGCTATGCGTCTGGGTCAAACAGTGCGGCGCGGGCAGTAATCAACCCCGCGTGCGTGGTTTGCGGCTGGCAGCGCTCTTGCAGGGAACAGGCTTTGCAGCGCTTGGCCGCCTGCTCGCCGCTCAGGGGCGGTGGCAGCTGGCCGCTGGCCAACCATCTGGCGAATGGCATCCGCAATGCGCGCCACATCAGAGCGCAGCTGCGCGGTGATTGGCACGACCCGGCGGCGCTTGGAGGTGGCGTAATACAGCGCGCCCTCATTGACGGGCTTGCCGGTCATGGCCTCCAGACACATGGCCTGCGCGGCCAGCTGAATGTCGTCACACGTGGCAATGTCGGCGGCCTTGTTGCGGCTACCGTGTTTGTATTCCACCGGGTAAGGCATGCCACCGGCCAAAAACTCCACTACGTCGGACTTGCCAATCAGCCCCAGCGCGTCATGCCACATCGGCAAGGCGCGCTCCACGCGCACGCCCTTGGCGGTTTCGACACCTGGCTGATCCGTCTTGGCATGCACCGCCTGACCGCGCAGGGTATAGACGTTGTCATCAAACACCTGCTCCAGGTGAATCAGGCCGCACTGGCGCGGGCAGTATTGCCAGTGCTGCAGGGCAGACAGGGGGACTTGTTCTGGCTCAACCGACACGTTGCGCAACGGGTTCAGGCAGTCGCCAGATCACGCAATGCCTGCGGATTGCGCTGCGCCAGTGTGATGAGGGTGCGTGCCGCGCCAGAGGGCTGCTTGCGTCCCTGCTCCCAGCCCTGCAGGGTGCGCACGGACACCCCCAGCAATTGGGCAAATTGCGCTTGCGACAAGCCGGAGTTTTGGCGCGCAGCAATCACCGGCGAATGCACCACCGAGCCCTCGCCACGCTTCATCTGACGCACCGACTCGACAAGCTCAGCCTCCAGGTCGCGGCTGGCTTCCCACTCGGCCAACTGCGCGTCAGTCATTGGCTTTTTCGATGTGCTCTTGGACGATTTACTTAACGGCATCACGCAGCTCCTTCAAAGTACTGGCTTTGAGCGAATCCATCTTGCTCTTGGCATACATAAACAACAACACCAACTCACCCAGATCGTTGCGGACGAAGTAAATCACCCGCACACCACCAGATTTACCCGAACCTGCACGGCTCCAGCGCACCTTGCGAACGCCACCAGAGCTTTTCACCACATCACCCTCTTCAGGATGCTCTGCAATGAAAGCAGCAAAAGCGCCACGCTCATCTTCACTCCAATACGCGGGCCAGAGCTTGCTGAACAACGGGGTTTCAATAACTGTCAGCATGGATAAGTGTACTCCTAGGGCGTATATCCAGTCACCTGTCGCAACTTACGCTTTGCGCGATGCCTTGACGGCCTTCACCACATTGGCCGCCACTGGCGGCAGGTAGTTGGCCCCGGTGACCACCGACTTGCCAGTCTGGCTTTCCAACTGGTGGCGGGCCTGGGCGGCGATGCGGCCACCGCTTTTGGCTGCGGACTTGTTTTGGGACATGCCGGTTGCCTCCACACTCTGCGCAATCTGACGGGTGGACAGCTCGGCCAAGGCGGTAAAAATCAGCTCGGCCTCGCTCATGTGGTCGCGCAGGTTGTGGCTGGTCAAGCCTTTCATGTTCTTGTGTTCCGCCACGCTCACGCCTGCCCATTCCTGATGGATGATGTTGGTGAGGATGGCAAATTCGCTGCCTTTTTTGATGTCGTGCTCGCTCCAGTAGTCGGTGAGCTTGTTGCGCGTTTCCTGCCCGGTCATGCGCTGCTGTATCCACTTGTCGCTGCGGCCATGTTGCTGCCAGGTCTGGCGGGCACGGTCGAGCGACAAGGCCGGGTCTGCCATCTCTTGCATGCGCTCATAACCCACCTTGGCCAGCCAGAGTTTGATGGGCTCGGCTTTGGGGCTGGGAATGGATTGCACCAAGCGCAGCAGGGTTTCGGCGGTGGCGACATCGGTGAGGCGCTGCTTGCCATCTACAGCGAGCATTTTCAACTGGTGACAACTTGTCACCAGTTGACTACCTTCATTGGAAAGCCGTCGCTTGAGCTGGTTCCAGTATTTTCGAGCGGTCAAGTCATCAGGTTGCTGCGTGAGAACTTGCACCACATCGATCACCGAAAACCACCAGGTGTCTGCGTCTTCGTCGTACACACGGCGTATGTTTTGGCCGTCAAATTCTGCAGGCAGAATTTTCATTTTTTCAGTCCTTCAAATTGTGCAGCTTCACTTTGAGTACGCTGTTGATTTGTGGGTAGCTTACGCCTGTCACAGGCTCACCACGTGAACCTCTCGCCCACCCCCTCAAAAATATTTTTCAACCATCTTTTTCACCTCTTCCCCCACCACCCGGCGCAGCGCCGCTGGCCCCAACACTTCGCAGTGTGCGCCATGTTTCAGTATGTCCATGACCAGCTCGCGGTGGTCGGTGTAGGGCAGGCGCAGCAGGTAGCTGCCGTCGTTCCCATGCTTGCCACTTTGCTCGGGGTGCCACTGTTCTTGTGCCACCCAGCGGGCGCGCTCGGGGCTGAAGCGCAGGCGCGCCCAGTGCACGGCACCGCCTGAAAAAATGCCGTAGCCGGGGCCGAAGGTGGTGTTGAGTTTTGCATCGCTGACTTCACGCGCGGCTTGTGTCAGCGGCACCACGTGGGTGATGGCATCCAGGGCAAAGTTGCGCAGGCCATGGCGCATGTGGCACCAGGCATCCAGATACCAGTTGTCGCGGTAGTGCACCAGCCGCAATGGCGAAACTTCACGCTCGGTGGCGTGGCCGTTGCCGCGTGCGGTGTAGGCAATGTGCAGGCGCTTGCGCTGGGCCAGGGCGGTGGCCACTTGCTCAAAATGGCGTGGCCGCACACCGCGCTGCGCCAATTGGATGATGCGCACGCGCTGGCGCAGTTGGGTGGCCTCAGCATTGCCCGCAGGCCCCAGCAAAGTGTTCAGGCGCTCCATCAACGGAGCGATGTGGGTGGTCAGAACGCCGCCCGCATCCAGCCCGGCCAGCAGTTGCTGCATGGTCAGCAGGGCATGGATTTCGGTGGGAGAAAACCACAGCCCGGGGAGTTCGTGTGGGCGACTGGCTGGACTGTCGGTGTCGTGCAACTGGTAGCCACCAAGGTCACGGCGGTAGACGATGGGATTGTGGAACCGTTCACTGAGGTAGTTCAGGTCGCGCCGCAAGGTAGAGCGCGACACCTCCAGTTTGTCAAGCAGAATGGCAAAGCTGACCACCTTTTTGTTATGCAGCAGTGCGTTGATTTTGTAAAACCGTTCTGTGCGGTCCATGGCATCTCCCGTATTGACACGGTGACATTATGCGGTGCCAGCCCCGGCCAGCTGGCCTGAGCACCATAATCAATCGAAATCCCTAATCATGACCTCTCCATCCCCCAAACCCGGCAACCCCAAATCGCTCTCGGGCCTGCTGCCTTTCCTGAAGCCTTACCGCGGCCGCATCGCGCTGGCGCTGCTGTTTCTGGTGCTGGCCGCCATGGCCACGCTGGCGTTTCCGCTGGCCTTGCGCAGCCTGATTGACGGCGGCCTGGTGCAGACCGACCGGGGTGCGCAGGTGATGGCCTTGCGCGAGCATTTTGTGGCGCTGTTTGGCGTGGCGGTGGCGCTCGGGCTGTTTTCGGCGGCACGCTTTTACATGGTGAGCTGGCTGGGCGAACGCATCACCGCCGATGTGCGCAATGCCGTTTATGGCCATGTGTTACAGCAAAGCCCGGCGTTTTTCGAGTCCACGCAGACCGGCGAGGTGCTGTCACGTCTGTCAGCCGACACCACGCTGGTGCAAACCGTGGTGGGTTCGTCGCTGAGCATGGGGCTGCGCAATCTGGTGATGGGTATCGGCGCCCTGGGTGTGCTGGTCTGGACCAACCCGATGGTGATGGTGCAGGTGCTGGGTGTGCTGGTGCTGATTGTGCTGCCAGCGGCCTGGTTTGGCCGACGGGTGCGCAAGCTCTCGCGCGCCAGCCAGGACCGCGCTGCCGACGCCAGCGCCATTGCCGCCGAGGTGCTCAACGCCATTCCGGTGGTGCAGAGTTACACGGCGGAAGGGCGTGAAGCGGCGCGCTTTAACCTGGCGACCCACAATGCCTTCGAGGTGGCGGTGCGCCGGTCCAAGGCGCGCTCGGTGTTGGTGGCGTTCATCATCATTGCCACGTCAGCCGCGCTGCTGTGGGGCCTGTACCAGGGCACGCAGGCGGTGATGGCCGGGCGCATCAGCGCCGGGCATTTGGGGCAGACCGTGCTGTACGTGATCATCCTGGCCAGCGCCTTTGCGATTTTGGGCGAGGTCTATGGCGACCTGTTGCGTGCCGCCGGTGCCACCGAGCGGCTGATGGAGTTGCTGGCCAGCCAGTCGCCGATTGCTTCGCCGTCCAATCCGACTGCGGCCCCGGTGCCGGCAGCAGGAAGCGATGTCAAGTTTGAGCACATCACGTTTCACTACCCGTCACGGCCCGCACAGGCGGCGCTGACTGATTTTTCACTGGACATCATGCCGGGCCAGACCGTGGCGCTGGTGGGCCCCAGCGGCGCCGGCAAGAGCACGGTGTTTCAATTGCTGCTGCGGTTTTATGACCCCTCGTCAGGACGCATCCTGAAAGACGGCCTTCCCACACGCGAGCTGGCACTAGCCGACCTGCGCCAAGGCATCGGCATCGTGCCGCAGGACGCGGTGATTTTTGCCAGCAGCGCGCTGGAGAACATTCGCTACGGCAAGCCTGAAGCCAGCGACGCTGAAGTGAAAGCTGCAGCGCAGGCGGCCTTTGCCGACGAGTTCATCAGCGCCCTGCCCCAGGGCTACGACAGCTTTTTGGGTGAGCGCGGCGTGCGCCTGAGCGGTGGCCAGCGCCAGCGCATTGCCATTGCCCGCGCCATGCTGAAAAACCCGCCGCTGTTGCTGCTCGACGAAGCCACCAGCGCGCTCGACGCCGAGAGCGAACGCGTGGTGCAGGCCGCGCTGGAGTCGGCCATGCGCGGGCGCACCACGCTGGTGATTGCGCACCGGCTGGCCACCGTGGTCAAGGCCGACCGCATTGTGGTGCTGGACCAGGGTCGCATGGTGGAACAGGGCACGCATGCCGATCTGCTTGCCGCCGGCGGCCTTTACGCTGGGCTGGCGGCGCTGCAGTTCAACAGCGATTAGGCCAGGTGCCGCAATTCGCGCAGCGCCACTGATACCGGCGCCAGGTCCGCGCCCTGGGTGCTGATGGTTTGCAGCAGCTTGCACAGGCGCTCGATGCTGGCGGCGTTGGCCTCTGACCAGGCTGTCAAGCCGTCGAACTTCTGCAGCACACTCAGGCATATCTGGTTGGCAATGGCATATACATCTTCGCGCGCGCTGCCTCTGGCCTGGGTTTGCCACAGGCTGTCGGTGGGCAAGCGATTGATCTGGGTACGCCAGGCGCTCAGGCCCAGCCTGCTTTCCACACCAAAGTAGGTTTGTGCCGCCTGCGCCAGCGTGGTGTTGGCCTGCTCGGTCAGGTCCACCAGATCGAGCGCCGGGAAAACGAACTCGAGCGCGCTCAGGTTGCGCGCCAGTTCCGCAGCCACCCCGGCATGCACCAGCTTATGCGTGGCTTGTTCCCAACTGGTCATGGCGCTGGCGGGCAACCAGGTTTCCAGATTGGCGCGCAGCTCGCGTGCGCCGGGCTGGTAGCGTGCAATCAGGGTGGGCAGATCAGATTCTTTGGAACGCGCACGCAGCATCCAGCGTGAGGCACGCTGGGCAATGGCGATGAGTTTGCTCAACAGATCAAGCTGCAGGCTGCTGGCCACCACGCCGTCGAGCGCATCGATCTGGTCCCACAGCGGTTCCAGGTCGAATATCTCGCGCGCCAGCGTGTAGGCGCGCACCACGTCCGCGGTGGAAGCAGCTGCTTCTGAAGCCAGAAAGTTGACAAAGGTGGCGCCGGTGCGATTGACCACGGTATTGGCCACATAGGTGGCGATGATTTCGCGTTTGAGCGGGTGCAAGTCGATGGCCGCCGAGAACTTCTCGGTCAAGGCCTTGGGAAAGTAGGCCTTGAGCACGCGTGAAAAATACGGATCATCTGGCAAATTGCTGGCCAGCAAGTCGTCAAACACCGACATCTTGGCGTAGGCCAGCAGCACCGCGCCCTCGGGCGCTGTCAGTCCCTGCTTGAGTGAACGCCGACGAACAAACTCTTCGTCGGTGGGCAGGAACTCGATGGCACGGTTCAGGCGCCCGGCGCCTTCGAGCCACTGGATCAGACGCTGCTGGCCAGCGAGCACGTACAGGGGCCGGTGACAAGCCACGTCGAGCGCCTGGGTCTGGTAGTAGTTGTCTGCCAGCACCAGATGCCCCACCTCGTCGGTCATGGAAGCCAGCAGGTCGTTGCGCTGCTTGAGCGTCAGGTCGCCCGCCTCCACCACCCGGTCGAGCAATATCTTGATGTTGACCTCATGGTCGGAGCAATCGACGCCCGCCGAGTTGTCGATGGCGTCGGTGTAGATCAGGCCACCGGCCTGGGCAAATTCGACGCGCCCCAACTGGGTGCACCCAAGGTTGCCGC
>PHCO01000519.1 GCA_002842265.1 Betaproteobacteria bacterium HGW-Betaproteobacteria-18
AAATCCAGACCATTAGACATATTAACAAGTGACGTTCTGCGGTGGTGTGTTTCTTAACAAAACACATTTTCTCGCTTACCGGGAGCGTCAGTACCAGGTCAGCCGAAAGGCTGCACATTTCTCGTGAGAGGTAATAGCGATGGCTGAGAAGAAGGCTGCTCCCGCAAAGAAGGCTGCAGTAAAGAAACCCGCTGCAAAGAAAGCTGCTCCCAAGAAGGCAGCCGTGAAGAAACCCGCTGCTCCCAAAAAGGCAGCCGTGAAGAAACCCGCTGCTCCTAAGAAGGCAGCCGTGAAGAAACCCGCTGCTCCCAAGAAGGCAGCCGTGAAGAAACCCGCCGCTCCCAAGAAGGCAGCCGTGAAGAAACCCGCTGCTCCCAAGAAGGCAGCCGTGAAGAAACCCGTTGCAAAGAAAGCTGCCCCCAAGAAGGCAGCAGCGAAGTAATTTCAAAGGTGCCAACAAAGCCCTGATGGGCTACAAAAAAGGGTGTGGACTGAGTCCGCACCCTTTTTTCATTGTTTCCCAGTCACTCGATTTATGACCCACTCACGATTCATCAAAGAGTGCATCGACAAATTCTACGGGAACAAAGTCGCGCAGATCTTCGACGGACTCCCCCACACCAATCTTAACGATGGGCACATCGAAAAGATTCCGAATGCCAATCAGCACGCCACCTTTGGCGGTGCCGTCAAGCTTCGTCATTACCAACCCGGTTATAGGAATCGCCTCGGTGAAAACCTTCGCCTGAGAAATCGCGTTTTGTCCCGTTGTTGCATCGAGTACGAGTAGCGTCTCGTGGGGAGCACCGGGCTGGAGTTTGCCGAGCACTCGCACAACTTTTTTCAACTCTTCCATAAGATTATTCTTCGTGTGCAACCGGCCTGCCGTATCAATCAGGACAATATCGTTTTTTTCTGCACGGGCTGTTTCCACAGCATCGTACGCTACCCCTGCGGGATCAGCACCCATCTCCTTCGAGAGAAAATCTGAGCCCGTCCGTTG
>PHCO01000520.1 GCA_002842265.1 Betaproteobacteria bacterium HGW-Betaproteobacteria-18
CCTGGCTGAGGCGCAGAAAGAATCGCAGCGGATGCAGGAATCATTGGCAAGGGCGGCAGCGGCCCAGTGATTGGCGCCGCTTGCGTCTACTCGTCCCCCATCTTGAGCGCTTGGGCCTGGGCAACCAGTTCGTCCAAGGCCTGATGCCGCTCGGCGTTGCTGGCGGGTTGATCAGCGTCCGACAATGGTCTTGCGGCGATGGAATCAGTCGGGGCTGACGACAGTCCGCTCAGGCTGAGTTCGCCACCCAGCGCCTTGATAACGCGCAGCACGTGTTCGAGCCGGAGAGTCGGCTTGCCAGCCTCCAGCTCGACGATGAAACGCAGGCCGACACCGGCCGCCAAAGACAGTTGCGCCTGGGTCAGGCCAAGCTGGCGGCGCGCCGCGCGCAGAGACTGTCCGAGGGTGTGAATGCTGTCGATGTGAATCATCCGTGCCGCCTGCTCATTGAAAATTCCCGTTCGGGAATGTTTGCTCAACCCAGCGAGACAGGCAACAGAATAATCCCGATCGGGAATGCGCAAACCATGTTGCGGTGAATGGGCCGGTCAATCTCCGCAGAAAGGGCGGTGAATAGATCGGCACAGCGATACCGCTTGGCTCGCGGGCCGAACAGCGCCTTCATGGATTCCTGCCAACTCATTCGGAAGGAGACCAAGATGGAAGTCGCTCACCTCAATCAAAAGCAACTGGCCGCCCGCTGGGTGGAGAAGGTGATCGTGTCGCCCAATGACCTCGAAGTGCGACTGCGCGCCAACGGCATCGAGCGGTTGGTGCTTGAACTGCGTCCCGAGCCGGTCGAGCAACAAGCGGAGGCCATGGCATGACAAATTCGTCGGGAACGAATTTGGACAGCCGACAGGCTGGCCGCGAAGCGGCGGACTCCAGGGATGGAGTCCGCAACGACATCCGCATCCAGAAAACCGGCGAGCCGGACATCGTCGAGGCAAGTGATGGCCGGCTGACCCTGTCCGTGCCGATCCAGATCAAACGCCGCAGTG
>PHCO01000521.1 GCA_002842265.1 Betaproteobacteria bacterium HGW-Betaproteobacteria-18
ATACCGCAGAACAGGCCGGTCTGAATGCCGATGCGCTGGCGGCCGTAATTGGTCGGATCTCGCGCGAGTCGAGTAATATCCATGCCGTCCTTGTGGAGCGCGAGGGATACCTTGTGGCAGAGTTATACAGGACAGGCGAAGACAGAGTGCTCGCCCGCCGCTACGGAGTTCTGTCGACAACGACGGAATTCGGGCCCGACACGCTGCACGATGTACGCTCGATCAGTAAAAGCGTCATCAGTCTGTTGTATGGCATGGCGATGGAAAGGGGAAAGGCTCCTTTGCTGGAGAGCCCTGTAAGCGCATCTCTTCCCGGCTTGAAAGGGCTGGATAACGCCGGAGTAATTCAGATCAGACATTTGCTCACAATGTCGACCGGTCTTGCGTGGGATGAGATCGGCCACGGCGATCTGACGAGCGATGAGTTTCGATTGTTCTGGAAAGCGGATCGCCTCGACTACGTATTCGACCGCCCGCTGGCGAATACTCCGGGTACGACATTCAACTACAATGGCGGAGCGACGGTCGCTCTTGCCGAGATCCTGTCAGACGCAGCACACCGATCTTTTGTCGATATAGCGGCTGACGACCTTTTTCGCCCTCTGGGCATTACACAGTGGGAATGGGCGACGGACTTTCGCGGCAGACCGTTGCCTTTTGGAGGTCTCAGGTTGCGACCGCGTGATATGCTGAAGATCGGTCGCCTGATATTGAATCGCGGTCGCTGGAATAACCGTCAGCTCGTCCCGGCCGAATGGATCGATGCGTCGATTCAGACACATAAGAAAACGGGCCTGCATTTCTTTACGGGAGCCGGTCAGGAGGCCGGCTACGGGTTTCAATGGTGGACGGGAACGACGATCTTACCTGGTAGACAGATCGGCTGGGCCGCAGCGATCGGAAACGGCGGGCAGCGCATCACCGTTATCCCGGAGCTAAACATGACGGTCGTTGTAACGGCGGGAGACTATGGGTCGCCAGAAATCCAGACAACGGTAGCC
>PHCO01000143.1 GCA_002842265.1 Betaproteobacteria bacterium HGW-Betaproteobacteria-18
TGGCTGCATTGTGTCGGGCTCGTATGTGGCGCACTCGGTGCTGTTTTCGGAAGTACGGGTGCATTCGGATTGCCATATCGATGAAGCCGTGGTGCTGCCCGATGTGACGATTCACCGCCATTGCCGCCTGCGTAAAGTGGTGATTGACCGCGGCTGCGAAATCCCCGAAGGCATGGTGGTGGGCGAAGACGCGGTATTGGACGCGCAACGCTTTGAGCGCAGCGAAGGCGGCGTGGTGTTGATCACCCGCGAGATGTTGGCCCAACTGAAATAAAGGGTCCTTGAATGAACGTATTGCAGGTCAGCGCCGAGATTTTTCCCCTTCTCAAAACCGGGGGCCTGGCCGATGTTGCCGGCGCACTGCCCACCGCCCTGAAAGCCGCTGGTTGTGAGGTGCGGGTGCTGTTGCCGGGTTTTGCGCCGATCATGGCTGATCTGCAATCGCCCCGTGTGCTGGCAGAGCTCACCGCCCCCTGGGGTGAGCGCGTGCTGCTGCGCCAGGGTGTGCTGGGCGCGCTTGGCCTGGCTGCTTATGTGATCGATGCGCCAGCTTTGTATTGCCGCCCGGGCACACCCTATGAAGACGCGCTGCGCCAGCCGTTCCATGACAACCATCGGCGTTTTGCTTTGCTTGGCTGGGTGGCCGCGCAACTGGCGTGCGGGCTCGATGCCCATTGGCAACCGACCGTGCTGCACAGCCATGACTGGCACGCAGCCCTGACTCCGGCCTACCTGGCCTTTGGACCCATCCAGGGCCGGCGCGTGGCCAGCGTCTATACCGTGCACAACCTGGCCTACCAGGGCGTTTTTGCGCCAAGCCATTTCTTTGATCTGGGCTTGCCCAACGCTGCGTTTTCGGTCAATGGCCTGGAGTTTCATGGCCAGTTGTCGTTCATGAAAGCCGGGCTGTATTACGCCGACCACATCACCACCGTGAGCCCGACCTACGCGCAGGAAATTCAGACGCCCGAACAGGGTTGCGGGCTCGATGGCCTGCTGCGCTCGCGTGCGCATGATTTGAGCGGCATTCTCAATGCGGTGGATGAAGCGGTGTGGAATCCAGCCACCGATCCAGCCATAGCACACGCGTTTGATGCCAAAAAACCCGCTGGCAAGGCGTACTGCAAAGCCGCATTGCAGCAGGAACTGGGCTTGGCCGTCAAGGCCGATGCGCCACTGTTTGGCGTGGTGAGCCGCCTCACCGAACAAAAAGGACTGCATCTGGTGCTGGCGGTATTGGATGACCTGATTGCCCGGGGTGGTCAACTGGTGGTGCTGGGCACCGGCGAGGCGGCGCTTGAGGGGGCGTTTCTGACGCGCGCGGCAGCCCACCCGCAAGCGGTTTCAGTGCGCATTGGTTATGACGAGGCTTACGCGCATCGCATTTTTTCCGCCACCGATGTCACGCTGGTGCCGTCGCGTTTCGAGCCCTGCGGCCTGACACAAATGTATGGCCTGAAATATGGCAGCTTGCCGCTGGCGCATCGGGTCGGTGGCCTGGCCGATACCGTGGTCGATTGCGCACTGGAAAACCTGGCCGATGGCACCGCGAATGGTTTTGTTTTTGATGATTTCACGCCCGAGGCGCTGGCGCGTGCCATGCGCCGCGCATTGGCGCTGTATGAACGCAAAAGCGAGTGGCGCAGCGTGCGCCAGTGCGCCATGCAGCAGCCCCTGGGTTGGGATAAAGCGGCGGCGCAATATGTGGCGCTGTACCGGCGCCTGCTTGGCTGAGTTGTCTGGAAAGCAGCAGTCCTTTTATTTTTTGGGGAGTTTGTAACGCATGGCTGATTCATGGATGGCGCAGCGCGCCGCCGGGGTGGTGTTGCACCCCACCTCTTTGCCCGGGCCGCACGGCGTGGGTGACTTCGGCCCCCATGCGTATTTCTTCATCGACTGGCTCCACACCGCAGGTCAGACGCTTTGGCAAACGCTGCCGCTGGGGCCCGTGGGGCCGGGGGATTCGCCCTACATGGGCAGTTCGGCATTTGCGGGCAACCCTTTGCTGGTGGCGTTCGAGCCTTTGGTGCAACGCGGCTGGCTGGCGGCGCAGAGCCTGCAAGCCAGTTGGGATGAAGAACGCACTGACTATGCAGCGGTAACGCCCTGGCGGCTGGGAAAATTGCGTGAGGCTTTTGCCGGGTTTGAGCAGCATGCCACGACGCAGGAGCGGACCGGGTTGGCCGCCTGGGCCTTGAGCCAGCAAGCCTGGCTGGATGACTACACCCTGTTCATGGCGCTGGACCAGACCCATAGCCCCGCACTTTGGCCCGAGTGGCCGCCAGCGCTGGCCCAGCGTGATGCCGTGGCATTGGCCAAGGCGCGTGCCAGCCATGCGCAGGAAATCGCTTTTTGGCGCTTTGTGCAATGGCAGTTCGAGCTGCAGTGGCAGGCCATCAAAAGTTATGCCTACGGCAAAGGTGTGCGGCTGGTGGGTGACCTGCCGATTTTTGTGGCGCACCACAGCGCCGACTGCTGGGCCCGGCCAGACCTGTATGAGCTCGATGCCAGCGGCCAGCCGCGCGTGGTGGCCGGTGTGCCCCCCGATTTTTTCTCGGACACCGGTCAGCGCTGGGGTAACCCGCTTTACAACTGGGCCGCCATGGCGCGTGATGGCTACCGCTGGTGGATTGAGCGGGTGCGCCGCCAACTGCATCTGGCCGATGTGGTGCGCATTGACCACTTTCGCGGCTTTGTTGATTACTGGGAAATACCGGCCAGCGAGCCCACGGCCGTCAAAGGATGCTGGCAACCCGGTCCGGGTGAGGCCTTGTTCAATGCTTTGTCAGCGGCGCTGGGCGATTTGCCCATCATCGCCGAAGACCTTGGCATCATCACACCAGAAGTGCGCGCCTTGCGCGAACGCACGGGTTTTCCGGGCATGCGGGTGCTGCAGTTTGCCTTTTCTGGCGATGCTGGCAACGCCTTTTTGCCGCACAACTTTGAGCCCAACACGGTGGTCTATACCGGCACCCATGACAACGACACCGTGCCTGGCTGGTGGGTCAGTTGCAGCGCGCATGAGCGGGCCTTTGCCTCGCACTACTTGGGGCTAGACGGTCATTCGGTGCAATGGGCGATGGTGCGCGCGGCCAGCTTTTCGGTGGCGCGCATGTCGCTGTGCCAGTTCCAGGACGTGCTGGGGCTGGACAGTGCGCACCGCATGAACACCCCCGGCACCATGGGCTGCTGGTCCTGGCGCTTCAAGTGGGACTGGGTCGGGCCGGAAGTTGCCCGGCAACTGGCATACATCACCGCCGCCAGCGGCCGGGTCGGTTTTGACCGGCTGAAAATTTAGCCGGATTTAAAGGAGGTTGGGGGCTGCATCAGGTGGGCGACAGCTCCGGTGGGGTCTGCCACGATGCAAATGCGGCCAACATCCAGCACATCGTGCGGCGGCACCATCAGGCTGCCGCCGAGCAGGGAGGCCATTCGGGCACATGCGTCAACATCCTCGACCGCAATATAGGCATGCCAGAACGATCCCTTGTCTGGTGTCTCAGGTGTGGGATTCATCATGCCCGCGACATCCCGGCCATTTTTTTGAAACAGCGTGTAGATGCCGAATGGACCCGCATCAACTTCCTTGTGTGTCCATCCGAATAATTCACTGAAAAATTTGCCACTGCACGCCTGATCAGGCGTCACCAATTCGTGCCAAATGAACGGACTTTGCTCTGCCATAGATACTCCTGCAAGATGACAACAGGGTCAATGTTGGAACGATTGACGGAGAAGCGTTTGATAAATCGCAGGGAACGACCTGGTGGGCACATGGGGAAACGCCACGCCCGGTGTTTGAATGAATCCCATCACGGTTTTGCAGCCAGTCAATCATCCCCGCGTGAATGGGGTGCAGGGTGGCCGATGCTTTGCTGCAACAGCATCAGGCTGTGCGCCGCGACCCGCACGCCCATGCCGCCGCTGCCTTGCTGGTCGCTTTGGCCACGGGACAGGCTGGTGTCCAGCAGGGCCTGCCATTGGCCATTTGGCAGCACAAAATTCTCTGAATTGGCGCCAGCATTGAACAGCAGCAACAAGGGTGTTTGCACTCGGCCGGGTTTGCCAATGAGGCATGCCAGAGTGTGCACGTCGGGCTGGTGCCAGGCATCGCCCTGCAACACGCTGCCATCGAAATTCCACCAGGACACGTCATGCTGGCCATTGGCATCGGCGATGCCGTGGTACCACCGGTTGGCAAAAGGTTGCAGTCGATGTCTGAGGCTGATCACATGCTGGGAAAAAGCCAGCAGATCAGTGTCTGGCGCCGACCAGTCGATCCAGGTGGTGGCGTTGTCCTGGCAATAGGGGTTGTTGTTGCCATTTTGGGTGTGGCCGAGTTCGTCACCGGCGCAGAGCATGGGCGTGCCCTGGGCCAGCAGCGTGTTGGCCAGCAGGGCGCGCTGCAGTCTGGCGCGGAATTCCAGCACCACGGGGTCTTCGCTGGGGCCTTCCTCGCCGCAATTGAAGTTCAGGTTGTCGTTGTGGCCGTCGCGGTTGTCCTCAAAGTTGGCCTCGTTATGGCGCTGGTTGTAGCTGACCAGATCGCGCAGGGTAAAACCGTCGTGAGACACCACATAGTTCACCGACTTGGCCGGGGCGCGGCGGCGCTCCTGGTACAGGTCGGACGAGCCGCACAGGCGCATGGCAAAGTCGCCGCGCGGGCAACCCAGGGGCATGCCATCACCAGCGGCAGCGCTCTGGATCCAGAAACGCCGCGTGCAGTCCCTGAATTTGTCGTTCCACTCCAGCCAGCCGCGCGGGAAACCGCCGACCTGGTAGCCGCCTGGCCCGGTGTCCCAGGGCTCGGCGATCATCTTGACGCGCGACAGCACCGGGTCTTGCGCCATGGCGGCAAAAAAAGCGGCCTGGGCGCTGAAGCCGGTGTCGGTGCGGCCCAGCACCGGGGCCAGATCGAAGCGGAAGCCATCGACGTGCATGTCTTCGACCCAATAGCGCAGGCTGTCCATCACCATTTGCAGCACCTTGGGCTGGTGCAGGTTCAGGGTGTTGCCGCAGCCGCTGTAGTTTTCATAGTGGCTGGGTTTGTCGTGCGGCAAGCGGTAATAGCTGGCGTTGTCGAGCCCGCGAAAGCTGATGGTGGGGCCGGACTCATCGGCTTCTGCTGTGTGGTTATAGACCACATCCAGGATGACTTCGAGCTTGGCCGCGTGCAGGGTGCGCACCATTTGGCGAAACTCATCGCGCTCGGTCATGCCATCCTGTCGGCTGGCCAACTGCGGATTGACGCAAAAAAAGCCGATGGTGTTGTAGCCCCAGTAGTTGGAGAGGCCCTGGCTGACCAGACGTTCTTCGCTGATGGCGTAATGCACGGGCAGCAGACTGACCGCCGTGATGCCCAAGGCCTTCAGATGGTTGATGGAAGCCGGGTGTGCCAGCCCTGCGTAGCTGCCGCGAAGTTCGGACGGGACAAGCGGGTTGAGTTTCGAGAAGCCTTTGACATGGCATTCATACAACACGGTGTCGGTCAGGGTAATGTCTGGCGGGGCGTCATCGCCCCAGTCAAAGTGGTCGTGCGTGACGCGGCTTTTTAGCGCCAACGCGGCGTTGTCGTGGCTGTCCTTGTGTCCTGGGTGCAGGCGGTCGGGACTGAAGTGTTCATCGCGCCAGTTGAAGTGGCCCACAATGTCCCGTGCATAAGGATCAAGCAGCAGTTTGCTGGCATCAAAGCGGTGGCCTTTGTCTGGCCACCAGGGGCCATGGGCGCGCAGGCCATACACCAGACCGGGTTGCGCACCTGGCAGATAACCATGCCAGACATCGACGGTGTGACAAGGTAACGGCATTCGTGCCAGCTCCTGCTTTCCCTCATTGTCAAACAGGCACAGTTCCATGCTTTGGGCATGTGCTGAAAACACTGCAAAGTTGATGCCGTGGCCATCAAAATGGGCACCCATGGGCCAGGGATGTCCGGCCTGCAGGCTGGCAGTGCTCAGGCGGTCCATGTCAAAAATACCGTAGACAGCGGAGGCAGCGTCAACAAGACCGAATGCGGTTTGTCATTCCAGGGGGTTGGCTCGGCGGTGGCAGCACCCAAGGGCGTGCCGACGTTGCTGCCACCGTAATGGGACGAGTCGGTGTTGAGCACTTCACGGTAGTTGCCAGCTTGCGGCACACCCACCCGGTAACCCGTTTGCACTTGCGGTGTGAAGTTGCACACCACCAGGGTGAACGTGTTGGTATCCAGGCCATGGCGCACAAAACTCAGCACCGAATGGGCAGCGTCACTGTGGTCAACCCACTCAAAACCCTCAGGCACAAAGTCTTGCTGGTACAAGGCGGGCGTGGCGCGGTACAGCGCGTTCAAGTCGCGCACCAGGCGCTGCACACCGGCATGGGCCGGGTCGTCCAGCAGATGCCAGTCCAGGCTCTGGTCATGGTTCCATTCGCGCTCCTGCGCAAATTCGCAGCCCATGAACAGCAATTTTTTGCCGGGATGGCCAAACATGTAGCCCAGAAAAGCGCGCACGTTGGCCAACTGCTGCCAGCGGTCGCCCGGCATTTTGGTCAGCAGCGAGCCCTTGCCGTGCACCACCTCGTCGTGCGAAATCGGCAGCACAAAGTTTTCATTGAAGGCATAGACCAGGCTGAAGCTCATCTCGCCCTGGTGGTGCTTGCGGTAGATCGGATCACGCGCCATGTAGGCCAGGGTGTCGTGCATCCAGCCCATGTTCCACTTGTAATGAAAACCCAGGCCGCCGGCATAGGTGGGGCGCGACACGGCGGGGTAGGCAGTGGACTCTTCGGCCAGCGTGATGGCCTGCGGGCACTCGACACCGACCACTTCGTTGACGCGTTTCAGGAAGGCAATGGCCTCCAGATTTTCGCGCCCGCCGAACACGTTGGGAATCCATTCGCCCGCCTTGCGGCTGTAGTCGCGGTACAGCATGGAGGCCACGGCGTCCACGCGCAGGCCATCGACACCAAAACGCTCCAGCCAGTACAGCGCATTGCCCACCAGAAAGTTGCTGACCTCGGTGCGACCCAGGTTGTAAATCAGCGTGTTCCAGTCCTGGTGGAAGCCTTCGCGCGGGTCGGCGTATTCGTACAGGTGCGTGCCATCAAAGTTGGCCAGGCCGTGCGCGTCGCTCGGAAAGTGCGCCGGCACCCAGTCCAGAATCAGTCCAATGCCCGCAGCGTGGCAGCGTTGCACCAGGCGGCCAAAACCTGTGGCATTGCCAAAGCGGGAGGTGGGGGCGTACATGCCAATCGGCTGGTAGCCCCAGGAGCCGTCAAACGGGTGCTCGCTGACGGGCATCAACTCCAGATGGGTGAAGCCCATGTCTTGCGCGTAGGGGATGAGCGTGTCGGCCAGCTCATCCCAGGTCAGCCAGCGGTTGCTGTCCTCGGCCATGCGCCGCCAGGAACCCAGGTGCACCTCGTAAATGCTCACCGGCGAGTTCAGGGCGTTGGCCGTTTTGCGTGAGTCCGAGGGGGCAATTTTTTCTGGCAACTGGCCGACCCGGCTGGCGGTGGCTGGCCGCAGTTCGGCTTGTAGGGCGTAGGGGTCGGCACGCGCGGGCAACACCTCGCCGCTGTGCGTGCGAATCTCAAACTTGTACAGCGCACCCGTTTGCACGCCGGGCAAAAACAGCTCCCACACGCCACATTCACGGCGCAAGCGCATCGGGTGACGGCGGCCATCCCAAAAATTGAAATCGCCCACCACACTGACGCGGCTGGCATTGGGGGCCCACACGGCAAAACGCGTACCGGCCACATCGAGCATGCTGCTGGGGTGCGCGCCCAGCACTTCAAACGGGCGCAAATGGGTGCCTTCGCCCAGCAGCCAGACATCCATCTCACCCAGCACCATCGGGAAACGGTAGGGGTCTTCAATCACACTGACCTGGCCGCTGGCCCACTGCACCTGCAGTTGGTAGGCCTCACCCAGCGCCATGGGCACGCTGCCTTCAAAAAAATCGGTGCCTTGTTGTCGCGTCAAGGTGGCCAGTGCGGTACCTTGTGGAGGCAGGACATCGACCTGGGCCGCACTTGGTAACAAACACCGCACGCTGCACTGCTTTGGCGCGCGCCGATGCGGACCCAGCACCGAAAAAGGGTCACCATGGCTGGCGTTGCAAATCAACTCAATGTCGTGGCGTGGTGGCATGGGTGGCTTCTTGGCGGAGTGTGTGCG
>PHCO01000003.1 GCA_002842265.1 Betaproteobacteria bacterium HGW-Betaproteobacteria-18
GTTTTCCAGCAAGGGGCAGGTGGCACCGAATGAGGTCGGGATGGCACTGATCAGCCAGTCCCCAACCTGGGAAACCGCCACAGTGCGGTTTCTTTTTGCCCGGTCTTCGTGCCGGGTTTTTCTTTGCGTATCCGGGTCATGTGTGCTTGCCAAACCGGTCGCCGTGCTCGGTACGTCCGCAGTCCGATCAGTCGAACTGGAGCTGCCGACCCGTTGCAGTCACTCCCGTCGCGGACTTCGCTGCCGAAAAGCAGTCGCTCCGCGCGTTCAGCTTCGTAGCTGGCACAGGGGCGACGGTTGCGAGAACTGCTCGCCAAAGCAACGACTACGACGGTGCCTCGCAGTCATTTCGGGGTGGCCTCGAGCTGTGTAGTAGTAGCCCCGTCGTCATCCGAGGAGGGCGGCATAGCCTGCGGCTGCCCTAGCGGTGATAAATCTAGCCGGGGCTCAAGATCACTCTTGGGAACTCTTTGGATTCTCCAACAACGTGGCGGCCGTAAAGAAAGTCATCACCCATCCAGCGCTTTTCGCGCGCGATACCCGTCGGCAAATCCGCCCCTACGGTTGCCCGATCTCAGGCAAGCGAGGCGCTCACTTGGCCGCCGCGACCTCTTTTCCACTGGTCGCAACGGGCTCGGAATCAAAGACACCTTCCAAGTATTTGGCGTAGTGCTCTTGCAAATGTTTGAGGGAGGCGCCCTTGTCCGCTTGGTATTCGAGCCGCTCTTGGAAGAACTTCATGCGGCTTCTGTTCTCCGCCAACACCTGGCCCCAGGTCTTCACGAAGATGCAGACGTTGTCCTTCTTGTGGATCAAGCCGGACTCGTCGGTCATGCGGAACTTCGCGTGCGGTCCGACATCGTCGCTGATGACCCAGAACACCCATGACACCTTGACGTTGCGAAACCGCTGGTCATCCATGACCGAGGCGGCGTAGCCCTCGATCTGCGAAATCTCGTCGGTGTTGACCTTGACCTTCGGCGCCTTCAACTCGACCACCAAGTGAGTGATCGAATCCGTGTTGTGCCGCCGCGTGGACCGGGACAGCATCAAGTCAACGATTCCGCGCTCCTGCGAAACATGCTTGACCGGGGCGTCGATGACGATGTCTTCCCCGAGAATTTTCTTGTGCGAGCGCAGAACCTCGGTCAGCGATTGGTCATCGACCGACAGCATGAAGTCCTCGCCGAACATCCAGCAGTTCTGGGCGACGATGCGATGCAACTGGCTGCGCTCTTTGAGCCGCTTCTTGGGCTCGGGATCGAACAGCACCGCCTCAATGCCGGTCAGGAACTTCAATCGATCCGCCACGATCTTGGCGGAGCTGATGATCGACGACAGCGACACGTCGCGCAGCAGCTCGGCGAGCTCCTCCTGCTGGCGCTTTGGCAGCCGCAGCACTTCGTTCAAGATGACCTGCAGCTCCTCGGGGCTCTTCTCGATCGCCTGCCGGAGCATCCGAAGCTGGAAAGACTTGTTCTGCGGGGCGGAGCTGCCGAACTCGGGCAGATTCTTCGCGACGCTGACGGCCACGATCTCAAACACTTGCCGCTCGACCTCTTCCACGCGCGTGGTCGGATCGCCGTCGAAGGGATACACCTTCTCCGTCTTCCATTCCTCGACGTAGCTGCGCGCCTCCATGGCGGAGCGCTGCCGGAAGTAGTCCTTGATCGTCTTCTGGGCCTCGTCAATGGCCGCCACGACCGGCGTCTGCATCTCCGCGAGGTCAACGGTCCCCTCCTTCTGCGCGACCGTCAGATAGGAGGATTCGAGATAGGCCGTGAACTGGAAGTCGCCGATGTGAAATCGACGATCAACCTGCACCAGCGGGAAGCGCTTCTCGTTGCAGAGAAACAGAGCCCGGTTGGACAGCCCCTTCCACTCAACGATCTCGAGCCGGACGGGATGCGTCTTTCCACCGGCTTCGATGTCGGCCAGGTTGATGGCCTTCCGGCTGGCGATCATTTGGGCCGGATCAATGCGCTTGCCGCCAATGGTCACATTGACATCGGGATAGTCGGCCAAATAAAGGGCGAAGACTTCGGCCAATACGTGAATGCCGGCGTCGCTCACAAACGAGCGGAAATCCTTGTGGGGATCGGAAATCGTCAGGGTGACGCCAGTATCAGTCGGCTTTGAGACTTCAACCTCATCGGAGATATTCACATGGCGAATGTCGTTGGCCGACATCGTGATCGAATACTTCCAAAGCTTCTCGTCGCGCTTGTATGTGACAGCCCATTCAGCGCGGGTTCCAATGGCGAACGCCTTGAACCGCCCGCGCCCCTCTTGGCCGTGCAAGAACCTTCCGGTTTCGGTGGAGCCTCCCGGCTTCTTCCATGACCCGCCGAGGCGCCGAAAGAACTCTGGTGCCCTTGCCTTGGGAATTCCGTTGCCATCGTCTCGGATGATGACTTCCGAGAGGGTATCCATCTCGTTGTGCCCAAACGAGACAGAAACTCGGCCGGCATCCGCGTCCAGGCCGTTCCAAATAAGTTCAGCCAAGGCCTGCACTGGCTTCGCGCGAGTGATTTTTTCTAAGAAGTCCGACTGGACCTCGACCGGATACTGCTGCTGGGCCATGGCGAATCTCCCTTTTTGCCCATATTCTCGCTCGGATACGGTCTGCCATGGGTCAGGCGACGGCTGAGAGGCTGCTTCCAGGCAACTCATTCGATCCTGCGAAAGACGATTCAGGGGCGGAAGTTCCAGTTCACCCGAGCCGCGACCGGTCATTCGCAGCCCGGCGGCAGGCGCCGGCCGGCGAGTCCCCGGTCTCGAGGCTCAAGCGGTCGTAGCCAGCGGCCTGCATCGAATGACAGGTGATGGCTGCAGCGAACGTTCAGGCGGCCATGGGCGAATGACTCTGACCAGCCTTCAACCGACCTTGAGCAGCCAGATCCCAGCGGCTGTTCGTGGCCGATCGCCGTCGCTGCATCTCATAGCCTATATTTTTTGGGGATGGGGTGTGTTCGGCAATCAAATGGGCCGTCAGATCCGCTTCCGCGAATGCGGGTCTGAAAGAATTGGCGCTTTGAACTGGCCTGAAGAAGGCCCTGGACAGTTGCTGCATCAATTTCGCAATAGTGGTAGTGCGTGGCCTTGAGCTGAATGACCATGTATCGCTCGGATTTGTCGTAACAAATTCGCGAAACGTCACTGCTCTCTCTGACGTCCGAACAGACGAAAGCGTCCAGCGACACTTCACCGTGATATTTGACTTGGACGGTTTCCGCTGCAGCAGCCTGGCAGAGCAAAACGATCGCAGATAGAACAATGAATTTCAAAACGACCTCACAGACATCACTCAATTCGAGCACACCGCATCGTAAGCGTTTTTCCTGGTGTCAGTCATCTTCGCGGGGTCCATCGCCACGAGGAAGTGAAGCTGGGGTAACACGGCCAAGGCTCGGTTTACGCCACACGATTGCATCCAGAGGCCGTCGAAACACCCTCTATAGTTGACCTTCACTACGTGGGAACGCCCTGTTGTAGATGACCGCATCGTGGAGAGGACCGTCGGCCCATCACGCCGCCCTCAAGGCCGGCACCCGGTGCCTATGCCGAGATCGCAACTATGTTGAATTCTTGGTCCGGCCGTTCGTACTGTCGAGGGGACGAGTGAACGACAAGCCCGGCGCTCCTCCACATAGTTTTCGTTCGCCGCCCATTGGCCTCAGCGGATGCAATGAGCTCCAATGGGAACTGGACGACTGGTACCCCTGATACATGCACTCTGCAACGATGCAGTGACTGCGGGCCACACTGGTTCACCGCCTCATGGCGGAGACCACCTGAACCGTGCCCCTGTCGCGGAACTATGCGCAGGTTATTGAGCTGCCTTGCGACGAAGGGTGTCATCAAACTTGTCATAGTTGCGATCTCGGCATAGGCAGCGTTATGGAGATCTCTCCATAACGCTGCACAACTGCCCTTCGTGTCCCTATGTCGGATCCAGGCTGGTTGCTGCCGCTGACTTTGCTCGCCTGAATATCGGCAGCCGAGGTCACCTGTCATTCAAGGATGGAAGGGTCGAACGACCGCTGCACATCCGTCACCGGCCTCCCAACTGAGATAGCTTGGTCGCGCTTCGAGAGCGAAGCCTCGCGCCTGAGGTGAGCGGCTGGGCCCGACGCAGAGGATCATGTGGCGGTTTTGTGGGAGAACGACCGGTCGACTTTGGAACTTGACCTTCGCCGAAACCGTAGAGAAGATTAGCGTTGGCGAATGCCGACGTTGGCGCCTGCCGCTCGACCGCCGGGACAAATTCGTAACCGAACGACTGCGTCCAAAAGTCGCGATCTCGTGAAGCTGTGCCCGACGGTGAACACGGTGACGAACCTGGCAAGTCTTTGCACATGGTCAGAAAGAACTCCAAACCAAAGAGAGAACGCCGGTAGTCGTAGCCGGTCAGCATGTGGCTGGCGCTCTGCCCCACGTACTCAGATAGCTACCGCCGAAGAGCGCGCGGCAATCCAAGCAACAGGGCTTACAGCAGAAAAACGGCACGAGTGCTTCGCGACAGCGAGCAGATTCTATGTGGGCATCCAGGGCACGGGGCTCGACGTGGGAGATGAAAATGCGCGCACTTCCAACTCGCGATCAGCCGATCACGCCCTCAAAAAAGATCTTCCATTCGCCCCGCTCCCGTGCCCAATATTGGCGCTTCACTGGCCCGCGGATGTCGCCTTGCCGCAGTTCGGCGAACGTCATCAGGGTGACCTCGCTTTCTCGTTTCCACGCCAGGATCGACAGGTCCTTCAAGATCAAAAAGCGCCTACCCGCTGTCGCCAGTTCTCGCGCTTTGGCCTGGCCCCATTGCCGGAAATCGGTGCTTCCGCTGCGGAACTGTGGCGAATAAAACGCCATCACGGTCTTCAGGTCGGCTTGGGCACGCGCCCTGCTCCAGCGCTGAAGCAGTTCCCGGAATTCGTTGCGCCGGTTGGCCAGCGTCTGCGGCTGAACCCAATGGATTTCTTCCGCAATGATCACCGGTGTGCGTCGCGGCTCCAGGATGCTCAGCAAGGCACCCATGTCGTCGTTGGCGAGCGCGACGCAGCCCTCGGTGGCGTAGGGGCTGCGCGAATACGACGCCCTAGGTACACCGTGCAGCCAGATCCCACTACCGGTTTTGCCCAGACGGCGGTCATGCTCGTTGGGGTAGTTCAAGGGTAGCGCGCCCACTCCGTACAGCTCGTCGAGCTGGCTGTCGTCCAGTCGGCTGGTGATGTAGTACACCCCGAGCGGGGTCCGTAGATCGCCTTCAGTGCTTTTACCGAACCCAGCACGCCCGATGGAGGCGTAATGGCTGCGCAAGAGGTGCAACTGCCCATCGCGATGCTCGAACACATACACCCGCGAATGACTGGCATCCACCGCGACCACATGCCTCGTGTTGAGCGCGAGTTCCAGCACCTGCTGTGGCACGGCGCCAGGCGGTGGAAGCTCTCGCAGCGCGGCCAGGCGGCGTCGGGCCTCCTCGCGCAAGTCCCCCATCTCTGCACCCGATGCATCCAACCCTCTGGGAATTGCGCCAAACCCGTGTCGCGGCCCCGCGCTGGCCAGCAGCAGATCACCGTAGACGAGCTGCCCAAGCTGAAAATTGGGCACGCTGCGGGTCAGGGCCTCGGCCAAAGCCAGCGCGCGTCTGCGGTTGCCTCGGCCGATCGCGCGGTACACCTCAATCAAACGCGCCTCTGGCGATGCGGGCGACATGCCGGTGAGCGCAGAAACAGCAGCGCTGTAGCCGCCGAGCTGAGCCGTGGAGCTGGTTGGCCATACGGTGGTCGATGCCGAGGCAAGCATGCCCGCCACGAGCTGTCGGCGTTCAGGAGAAAATGAAAACTTCACGGTTCAATCAATAGAGGATCGGGCGCAAAACGCGCGACGTGCGACGCAAAGCTGCTGCCTCAACGCGGCTGGAAAACGATGATGCCCATGCCGACCAGCGCCACACCGGCACCTGCCAGATCCCAGATGGACGGACGGATGCCGTCCACCGCCCACAGCCAGAGGATGGCGGCACCGATGTAGACCCCGCCATAGGCCGCGTACACGCGCCCGGACGCGGCTTCGTGCAGCGTCAGCAACCAGGCAAACGCGGCCAGGCTCAAGGCCGACGGCAACAGCCACCACACCGACCCCTGCTGCTTGGCCCACAGCCAAGCCCAATAGCAGCCGGCGATTTCGGCCAGTGCGGTGATCGCGTACAAAAGCAAAGTCTTCATGGGAACCCGGTTCGATGAGCTCTGCTTCAGCGGCTCTTGAGCAGCGTTTCGATGTCCGCAGCGATCACGCTGGCCTCCGTGCCGTAGTTGGAGTACAGCCGCGCGCTCCCTGTCGTGTCAAAGATGTATTTACCGGCCGAGTGGTCCATGGTGTAAGAAGTTGGCGTCTTGCCGTCCACCTTCTTGAAATACACCTTGAAGTCGGCGGCCACGGTCTTGAGTTCGGCGGGTTCGGGGCGCAGTGCCAGGAAGCTCGGATCAAAGGCCGCCATGTAGTCCTTCAGCAAAGGCAGCGTGTCGCGCTCCGGGTCCACCGTGATGAACAGCACCTGCAACAAATCGCCCCGCTCACCGAGCAAGCGCTTGACCTCGGCCATGGTGGTCATGGAGGTGGGGCACACGTCCGGGCACTGTGTGAAGCCAAAGAAGATCACCACGATCTTTCCCTTGAAGTCCCCCAGGGTACGGGTCTGACCCAGGTGATCGGTGAGCCGCAGGTTCTTGGCGAAATTGGCACCGGTGATGTCGACACTCTGGAAGCTCGCCGCCTCGGGTGAACACGCCGCAAGGGTCAGGACCGTGGCGGCCGCAGCCGCCGTCACAAAACCACGGCGCGACAGGGGGTGGTTGCTCGGTTGAATGCGCAGCGTTGGCATGGCATCGGGTCCTGCACTCATTTCTTGACCTTGGCCACTTCTTCGGCGACCAGGGTCGCGAGCTGCTCAGGTCCAAAGCTCGGGAGGCCACGGCCGTTGACAAAGAAGGTCGGGGTCTTGGTCACTTCCAGCGCGGTCAGGTCTTCCAGATCTTGCTGGAGCACGGCGTCCACTTCGGGCTTGGCCGCGTCTGCGCGCGCCTGCTGCAGATCCAGGCCCGCATCTTCTGCCGCTTTGAACGCCAGATCGATGTTGGGTTGCCCATGGCTGGCCCATGCGGGCTGAGCGGCCAGCACCGCTTCGAGCACCTGCGGGTATTTGCCCTGGCGTTTGGCGGCCTCCAGCAGGGCCACCACATGGTCCGATCCCGCATGGAACGGCGCGTAGCGCAGGACCAGCCGGACATCGTTCGGGTACTGCTTCATCAGGTCCTTGACGATGGGGTAGAACGCACGGCAGGTCTCGCAGGCGGGGTCAAAGAATTCGACGATGGTCACGGGAGCGCTCTGCGGACCAAAGACCGGTGAATGCATGCGGACCAGACGGCTGTCTTGCGTGCTGACCTTCTCCATTTGCGAGTTCTGCACCCGCCGCTGGTAGTTGTACATGCCGAAGGCAAAGGCCGCGACAACGATGCCCAGCAGGATCGAGACGGTGAGTTTTTTGGAGGTCATTTGGGGGTCCTTCTCAGAAAGAGCGTGAGCAAGAGGGTGATGGTGAAAAAAGCCACCAGGGACAGCCAGGGAATCTGAATGCCGTTGAGGATTTCCAGCTTCTGGTCGGCACACGAGACGCCGGCGCTGCAGGGAATCCAGGACTTGGGAATGAGGCCAGCGA
The DNA here is from genome assembly GCA_002842265.1 of Betaproteobacteria bacterium HGW-Betaproteobacteria-18. GTDB lineage: Bacteria > Pseudomonadota > Gammaproteobacteria > Burkholderiales > Burkholderiaceae_C > Rhodoferax. The sequence goes on from PHCO01000003.1 coordinate 7,721, forward strand.
CCAACAGGGTGTGGTAGGCCGCCATGAGCAGGCCGCCGACCGCCAGAGGCAGGGCGTAGACCGCGCCGCGCCGGTCGTCGCTGAAGCAGGCCATGCCCAGCACGATGGCCAGCGGGAACATGAAGATGCGCTGATACCAGCAGAGCTGGCACGGCACCATCAGCATCACTTCACCGATGAACAAGGCACTGGCCGTGGCCATGGTGGCGACCAGCCAGGCCGCCAGAAGCATCAACCAGTTGAGTTTCATTCGGCGCCTTTCGGGGTGGATGCGTCAGCGGTGGGGCGCCTGGCGGGTCGTAGCGACAACAGCGCCCAGGCCAGGACAGCGCTCACGACGAAGACGTCGGCCAGGTTGAAAGCGGGCCAGTGCAGGGCGCGCCAGTGAAGGTCCAGAAAATCCACCACCGCGCCGTTCTGGATGCGGTCAATCAGGTTGCCGCTGCCACCGGCCACGACCAAGGCACCGATCCACCGTTCCATGGGTTCGGCGTGGCGGGTCAAACAGACAAAGCTCACCGGCACGACCACCAACACACCCAATGCGATGAAGAAGTACCGCTGCCAACCGCCGGCGTCGGCGAGCAGGGAGAACGCGGCCCCGGTGTTGAGCACATGCACCAGATTCAGCCAGCTGGTGAACTCGATGCCCGTGCCCAGCGGGATGGTGGCGGCGAACCAGGCCTTGCTGCCCTGATCGGCCAACACCAGCAAAAGAACGAATGCCAGCCACGCCCATCGGGGGTGGCGGCCTAACCAACTTGAATACATAAGCACCCCGGAGTGGGTTAGATGACCTGTACCAGCTCGGTGGGCTGGCGCCTTGTTGCAAAGGGATCAGGTGGGGATCACCGGGACGCAGCGCACGACAGCGAGGCCGTCGCGGGGAATCGCCGCCCTGATCAGCTCAGGGCACGCCACTGCGGGCGTTCGGGCACATCGAAGGGGGCCGATCTCGGTTGGGCGGAGCGGCCCAAGTCCCATGACGCCGAAGCCATTGCCCCCACACCGGCTTGAGCGTCTGGTGCTGCGATGGAGCAACTCGCATGGCAGGTGCCGCAATCGGCATCGGCCACGCTCGCCGCCGTCTGGCTGGTCGCGGCATCGGCATCGCTCTGGCCGCGGTGCTCATGGGCGTGGTGCCCGGCGTGGGATGCTTCCGATCCACGTTCGTGCTGGCAGAACGCCCCCATCGCAGCCCAGGAGAACTGCAAAGGCATCAACACCAGCAAAAGGACCACGAGCCACGAACGCATGGAGGGATTGTAAAAGCGGACAGCCTGCAACGGAGTCATCGCGTCCCGTCCACGGCCTGGGCCACCTGCTCAATCAGCGCAGCGATGTCCTCGCGGATCGGCATGGTCTGGAACGCGCTGATGTTGGAACGCCCGGCGTTGCCGAGCGGCAACCGGCCCGTCAGATGACCCAAGGGCACCAGCAAAAGTCGGAGCAGCTGACCCAGGACCTCTCGCCCGTCGCGGGTTTCCCAACCCAGGGCCAGCATCTGGGCATGCGTAACCAGGTGCGGCCTCAGTCGGGTTTGTCCCAGCACATGGGCCGCCTCCAGCAGCAGCCAGCGCTGGGGGAGATCCGCAAGCGGCGCGACCCGCTCCCGCTGCATCAGTTGCATGAACAAGCGGGCGTCAAAAGCGGGCGCTGATGTGGCGTCAGTGCGAGTGGCCATGACCATGCTCATGAACGTGGCCATCGTTGGCGCCCAGCTCGCCCTGCGCCTGGAGCCAGACTTGCCAGCCTCCCCGCACGGCCAGAATGGCCATGAGGGTGGCCACCAGCAGGTCGGGCCAGGCCGTGCCGGTGCCGAACACACCCAGCGCCGCACCCATCACGGCAATGTTGCCGATGGCGTCGTTGCGGGTGCAGAGCCACACGCTTCGCATGTTGGCATCGCCCTCCCGGTAGGCGTAAAGCATCCAGGCCACGGCCAAGTTGGCACTAAGCGCGAGCACGCCGACGGCCCCCATGGTCATCGCGTCGGGCACCTGGCCGCTCCAGAGACTCCAGAGCGCCCGGCCCAGGACAAACAGACCAAACGCCACCATGCTGACCGCCTTGAGCATGGCGGCGCGAGCGCGCCAGGCCAGCGCCGCCGACAACACCGCCAGCGACACCCCGTAGTTCAGCGCGTCACCACCAAAATCGATCGCATCGGCCAGCAGCGAAACCGAGCCCGAGCGGTAGCCGGCGGCCAGTTCCACCATCAACATGGCGGCGTTGACCAGCATCGCGATCCAGAGGATGCGGCGGTAGCGCGGCAGGTTGATCAGCGCCGCAGGTTTCGGGGTTTCGTGTTCACAACAATGGGCAGACATGGGGATTTCCTTTCGAGTGATTTGATTGGAAACCCTGTAGCAGCTACAGTGTCAACACCTTCATCACGACACAGGTATCCCCATGCGCATCAAGGAACTGAGCCAGGCCACAGGCGTGGATGTGGAGACGATCCGCTTCTACGAAAAAGAACACCTGCTGCCCGCGCCCGCTCGCTCGGACAATGGCTACCGCGACTACGACGCCCTACACCTGGAGCGGCTGTCCTTCATCCGCCACTGCAGGGCGCTGGACATGCCCTTGTCGGACGTCAAGCGCCTGCTGGCGCTCGTGGACGACCCGGCGCGGCACGGCCTCGACGTGGACCATCTGGTGGACGAACAGCTCAGCCGTGTGCGGGCGCGGCTCAAGAGCATGCGCGCGCTGGAGCGGCAGCTGATGCAGCTGCGCTCGCGCTGCAAGGGCGAACACGAAGGCGGCGAGTGCGGCATCCTGCAAGAGCTGGTGGCCGCAGCGCACGGCGAGTCATGTGCATGCCATCCTTTTTCAGCACAACCTTGATGAAACTTACTACAGACCGAAGTCAGTCTGGCCCTGATGCGTCGATGGCAGGCAAGGCAGTAAGCAAGCCCAGGACCCAAGCCTACGGTTGCAGCATTCACTACGGTGTGGTGGATGCCGTGAAGAACTTGTTCAAGCCTGCTGGTTAGTCTCGCAAGCTCAGGGGCTAGGCTTTTGTCAGGTGGGTATTCACACGTGGTCCTCAGCAAGCTCAAGCTGGTGCCAGCGCTGCCACTTGACATTGAGGTCACTACAGGGTTTCCAATGGGGCCATGAAACAAGAAGCCACCACCTCTCCAGGCGTTGACACCTGCTGCTCCGCTGGCTGCTCCAGCCCTGCCACACCAGCAAATACCGTAGCCAGCAACAGGGAGCCGGGCAAACTTTTTCGAATTGCGACGATGGACTGCAGCGCCGAGGAAGCCGAGATCCGCCGGGCGCTGGAACCTCTGGATGGAATCCGCTCATTGGGCTTCCAGCTGGGCGCGCGTACCCTCAGCATCGATGCAACAGAGCGCGCGTATCCCTTGGCGCTGGCTGCTATTCGCAAAGCGGGCTTCGACCCGCAGCCCGTGGCCGCAACGATCGGTACCCAAGGGGGGGAGGCAAGCGAGCATGCCGAAGGCGACGACCATGGACATGGGTTTGCTGGCGGCATGTCTCGACTGGTGGTCGCGCTTGTACTTGCCACGGGAGCGGAATTGCTCTCATTCTTTGCACCCGATCAGATAGCTTGGAAGATTGCCGGCATGGCCGTCGCCGGGCTGGCCATCTGGCTGGCTGGGATCGACACTTACAAAAAGGGCTTCACGGCGTTGCTGCGCGGCAAACTCAACATCAATGCACTGATGTCGGTGGCCGTCACAGGTGCGTTCCTCATCGGCCAGTGGCCTGAGGCCGCCATGGTGATGGCCCTCTACGCCATTGCCGAGCTGATCGAGGCCAAGGCCGTGGACCGAGCCCGCAACGCGATCAAGGGTTTGCTGGAACTGGCGCCAGAAGATGCCCTGGTGCTCGGCTCCAGCGGAGCTTGGACCACAACGCCGGTCGCTGCTGTGGCCATTGGCGCGACCGTGCGCATCAAACCCGGTGAGCGCGTCCCACTCGACGGCACGGTGACCAAGGGGAACGGGGCCATCAACCAGGCCCCGGTGACTGGCGAAAGCATTCCCGTGGACAAAGCTCCCGGGGATCAGGTTTTCGCTGGCACCATCAATGAGACCGGTGAACTGGAGTTCCAGGTCACCGCCTTGTCGAGCAACACCACCCTGGCAAGGATCATTCAAGCTGTTGAGCAGGCGCAAGGCACGCGCGCACCGACGCAGCGCTTTGTCGATCGGTTCGCCGCCATCTACACGCCTGCAGTCTTCGCCATTGCCGTAGCGGTGGCGTTTCTCACACCGTTTCTGATGGGTCTGACCTGGCTGGAGGCAGTGTACAAGGCGCTCGTGCTGCTGGTGATCGCCTGCCCTTGCGCGTTGGTCATCTCCACACCTGTCACGGTGGTCAGCGGACTGGCAACCGGCGCTCGCCGCGGAATCCTGATCAAGGGCGGAACCTACCTGGAGGACGCCCGGCTCCTGAAGGCCGTTGCGCTGGACAAAACAGGCACCATTACCGAGGGCAAACCCAAGCTGGTGCAGTGGCGAGTCTGGGATGGGTGGGATGAAGCAGTGGCTCAGCAGTTGGCCGCAAGCTTGGCCGGCCGTTCCGATCACCCGGTCTCCAAGGCGATTGACCAGGGCCTTGAAGTCCAGGGCCCGGAGGCCCAGAACTTCAAGGCTTTGCCTGGGCGCGGTGTCGAAGCCGTGATCGATGGTGTGCGCCTGGTGCTGGGGAATCACCGACTGATCCATGAGCAGGGACTGTGCACCCCTGAACTGGAGGCGGAACTGGCCATCCACGAAAAGCAAGGCCGCACGGTGACCCTCCTGGCTGACGACTCCCGCGTTCTCGCTCTGTTTGCTGTCGCTGACACCATCCGGGAGACATCCAGACAGGCCATCGTCGATCTCAAGGCAATGGGGGTGACCTTGGTCATGCTGACCGGCGACAACACCGCTACTGCCAAGGCCATCGCTGCACAAGCCGGCATCGAAGATGCACGCGGCGACTTGCTGCCCGAAGCCAAGCTCGATGCCATCAAGCAAATGCAAGAGCGCTATGGCGCCACCGGCATGACCGGCGATGGCATCAACGATGCACCGGCATTGGCTCAGGCCGACATCGGCTTCGCCATGGGTGGTGCAGGTACCGACACGGCCATGGAAGCGGCCGACGTGGTCATCATGAACGACAACCTACAGCGAGTGGCCGAGACGGTACGACTGTCCAGGCGCACCCACGCTGTGCTATGGCAGAACATCACTTTGGCGCTGGGAATCAAGAGCGTGTTTCTGGTGCTGGCGGTGTTCGGCACCGCGACCATGTGGATGGCGGTTTTTGCGGACATGGGCGCGAGCTTGTTGGTGGTCGCCAACGGCCTGCGGTTGCTTCGTGGAACAGAAGTGGAGCCAACTTCCAAGCCAAACCGCTCGTAACCAAGGCAGCACGCCCATTCCAACAGCTAGACATCCAGCTGTTCAGGCAGATCGAGTGCATCGTTGACCTGCCCCCCCAGTCATACCAGCCTAAAGGTAGTGAGGTCCGTCAACCGCCAGTCCGAATGATGGGGTAGCGGTCGGTGGTACGGCGCTAACCGGGTCGCGGAAGCTCCATGTCCGCATCACCACTTACAGCCGCCATTCGGGCCAGCGCTGGTCGCTATACCCAACAGCCGCTTCGTGGCAGACAGCGTGAGTACGCTTGGCAACAGCCACCGCCAGCCACCGCCAGCCACCGCCAGCAACCGCTGCACACTTGCCCGTCGCTGGTCAGGACCCGCTTGAGGCTGGTTGCTGTCCCACAGTTTCGACGGCTGAGTGCATTCTCCGAACCGCAACCCGTCGTTCACCGAGCAGGATCTCAAACGACCGCTCGACCTCCTACACCGGTCGCTCGGCAGGGGCGACAGGTTTTATGTTCGGGAATGGCGGCTCACGCTGTGGGCGAACTGATGCTCTCGGCGGGCTTTGCGGCAGGGGTGATGTTGTTCTATGAGTGAGAATATTGGGCGGGGGAAGGGGGAGCAAAAAGAGCAAAGCCTTCAAACTCCTTTGCTGAACCAAGCTGACTAGCGTCACGTGGTCTTCAGATTGAAGTTGTTGATATTGTCTGGATGGGTTCCTTTGCATATGCGAACTTTACTGGATTGCAGGTGTTGCACTTCAGGTTTGAATAGCACCTTAAGAGAGGTGAAATCAAGCTAAACTACTCTCACTTGGGGATGTTGACCTAAATTCGAGTGCTGGAAAAGCGCTAGTAAGCGTTCTTGCCGCCGCTGCCGAGTTGGAACATGACCTCCAGATTGAAAGAGCACAAACAGGTCATCAGAGAGCGAAAGTCGATGGTAAAGACGTTGGTCGTACCCCGAACGGCAATGAGGAACAGAAACTCCAAATCGTGGTGCTTTTGAATGCATGTTTATCTGTTTCATCTACCGAACGCCAATTTAATGTGAGCCGAGCGTCCATAGTCGCACACAGGACAGAAGCATAATAAATGCAGTGAGTTATCTATATGCATGCTCAATCAGTTACCCATCGGAACCGCCGTTACGAACTTTAAACAATGCGGCCTATATTGCTATTATCTATAGTGCTAGCTTTGACTAGCGCTGCACAAGCCCAGAACTTATTGCGAGTATCTGAGGATGCGTGGACACAGCTACTGCCTGATGAAAGAACTGACATCCAAGAGCGGTTCCTAGTTGAACCAGTTTCGTCTAGTCTTTTTGGGAAAATTATAGACAACCAAGGCCTAGACAGATCCATTCAGGGAAACAATGCAGGGAGCGCATTAGGGGGATCAATTGCTAGTGCTGCTTATATCGATAACGCATTTCGACCAAATGGCAACTTCTCCGCGAAAGAACACTTGGCAGCCGTGATCGTTGGCGGCGTATTGGGTTCAGCGCTAAACCGAGCGCCAGTTAGTCAGTTTCAATTTCGCTATGCAGTTCAAGACGGTCGGGGTGGAGTAAGTTATCATGACGTGATCTCACAAGATCCATTCCGTCATCCGGTTGGCATTTGTGTAAACCTCCCTGCCGTAACCCTCGCTCAAAACCAAGAGCTGTGCAGCCAAACAGCTGAAATATTGAGATCGACCTATCTTCCGGGCTATACATCCAGACCTCTAGTCAGCCACTCCAGCTCGGCCAAACATTCTGTGCGAGCGTCTCCTCAAGTGGCTGTCCAAGAAGATGCAAGTAGGAATGAGTCGAGTTCTAAAGTGCTCTGCAAAATTGGAACTCTGTCACCAGTGACTGCAAGTCGAGAAAAGTGTGAATCTATCAATGGAAATATCATAGAATGAAATACAAAATCTTAATATCAATTGCCACCTTGTTTCTCGCTGGCTGTGGTACAAACTTCATCTATAACATAGGCAACAAGACCTACGATGATCCTGATGACTTCATTAAAGCGGGAGAGGCGAATAATCTCGCAGTAAAGCGTGCAATCCTTCCACTTCAGAAGAAACTCACAGATAAAAAGCTAATTATTGTTTTCGCAAGCAGAGATGCGATTGTGTCTAATAGTACGGCACAGGCTGAGGCTCGGGTGAAGAAGAAGCTGAATGAAGACTTTATCGAAAATCATGAGACGATGGCAACATATACTGTCAACGGGGTGAAGAATATGTACGAGGCTGCTAGCGTAAAAGGTATATATTCTCACGTCGTTTACAGAGAAACCAATACGCTGGCGAACTCATTAGCACCCGCCGCTGATTATGATACGCTAGCTTGGTATCAGGAAGCTGGCGGCGTTGGCCAGTGGTTCTATTCCAGTGCGAAATATGGAAAACAATTATTTGTCTTTGATCAAACTTCAAATGAAGCTAGCGTAAAGACTGAAGCTTTCCTCTCTGCCCTTCAAGCACTTGCAATTCGTGACTAGTTATTGGTTGTTAGTTATATATCAAGCGGAAGCCTCTCGAAGTAATTCGCGAGGCTTTTTCTTGATTATTTATATTTTCCAGAGGGCATGCTATCGACCAGTTGCAGCCATGCCATCGAAGGAAAAATCGCACCCAATGCGAGTAAGACTTTTCGGAACTGAGGACCGCCACGTCGGACGACTGTAACCTCCTCGACAACGGTCATTGATGCCACCGCGCTGCCGGGTGAGCCGATGACCTCGTCGTACCAAGTACCGAAGTCCCAACTCGCCGCAGCGACTAACGGCACTCGCTGCACAGCCGAACTTGTAAAATCGAAGGTCGCTTGAGGCTGGTTGCGGCCGGTCAGGTGTTCAGGGCCCGATCACAGCCGCCGCTCGAAACGGCCATTCCTCGTCTGCCTGGCGACCGACCGTTGCACCTCCAGCAGCGGCCACTCAACAGCGTTGGGCCAGACGAGATGCCGAGCGACTCCTGCCCGCCAAGACGACCGGCTCTTCACGACCCGTACCGGTCATTCAAGGAGCCAACGCGAAGCGGTCACTGTGTGATAAGGGATGCCGGGTTTCGTGCTTTACTTGTACAAAAATCAGATCGGCGTGCGCAACACGTCCTGAATATCCGCCCAGTTTATTCCGCAGGCTCTGCGGAAGGCATCGCATAAACGTGCAAGAAGAACGGTTCCGCAGTGGCGAATTACTTCAAAAGAAGCGAGCGAAAGCTCTTTGTGACCTGTCTCGTCGCAACGGTTGCTGCGGGAGCTGCGTCCGTTCTGGCTATTGGTTTATCGCATGGGCTGGCCGGGAAGTTGACTGCAACCTCCGGACTTTTGGCGACTCTGACTGGCGTCGTTCAGCTCGAGGTCAGTGGTCTTTTCACGAAGATCATGGAGATCTACGGGGACGACACAAAGTATCCGTACGGCCCACCGTCATACATCACGCGAGAAGTCATCGATGACCCCGATGCTCCTGTTCTCAGCTGGATTCGGACCTATGCGTTTTTCTCGCCTGCTACTGGCTTCTGGCTTATCGTCCTGGGCACGCTCATTCAGGTTCTCGCGGTATGGCTATAGCAAGCAAAGCGCGCACGACACCCAACCCTGCATTGCAGCCGACCCTGGCCAGTTGCGCTGGCCGGTCGGCAGAATTCAAGCGTTATGAGTCGCGCATCTAGACCCCCAGTTCCCGCCGCTGTTCGGCGCGCCATCCTAGTTGAGGCCGGACACAAGTGCGCCATTCCGCGGTGTGGGCATGGAGACGTGGATATCCACCACATCGTTCCGTGGGAGACCTGCGGTAAGCATGAATACGCGAACTTGATATCTCTTTGCCCAAACTGTCATCGCCGTGCACATAAAGGTGAGATCGACCGTAAGTCACTTCATCTCTACAAGGCTGCTTTGGTGGCCTCATTCCAAGTCGCCGGTGAAGCGCTGTTCTCGGCTCCAGCAGTGGAGATCAAGCGACGCATCTACGAGGTGGATTCGGCGAGCGCGGAATGCAGTTTCAGCTTCGAGTACCCCGACTTTGTCAATCCAATGGCTCGAATAGTTTCCAAAAACATTGAGGCCTGGGGGCTCGAACTCTTGGCGACGTTTCGTCAGTCACAGGATGCGGAACACCGTCTACACCCAAACAAACCAGATTACCCGATCTGGTGGCTTACTGGCTCCTACCAAGTCTCCCGACGAGATACGCAAGTTATCAGCGTTCGATATGACATTGAGCAAATGGCCTTTGGAGCTGCCCATCGGTCGTACGAGACAAGAGTGCAAAACTTCTTCGTCGACCCATTTTCGCCAATGCTGCTTGAGGAACTTCTCGCTTCCCCTCGGGCGATTGAACCTTTGGCAGAAGCAGTCAGACGAAAGCTGCTATCAGGTGGAGACTTAGACCCAACTCACGTCGAGATTGGTACGGCGCCGGACCCGGATCTTTTCTCGAGGTTCGTAGTCGATCAGTACGGCCTTACCTTCATGTTCGATCCGTATGAGGTTGCGTGCTACGCCCAAGGACCGCAGCACGTAAGTCTCTCATTTGAGGAGTTGGCTAAGCTATTCAAACGAGAGCAACTTTACGTCCTTACTCCACCAGACTCATAACAGCAAAGGCGTGCCCTGGGACGTTTTCTACAACCTCGTTAACGGCGGCTTTTGCGCATGCACAAAGACCGCTCCTGGCCGGGACTGCCAGTTCGCGGTCAAGTCCGGCAGCGGTCCTTGGTCATGCACCGGATCGAAAGATCGGTGTCGACGGCCAGGAACATAGCGAGCCGACCCTGATCAGGCACCCGAACCTCACCTAGAACGATCCACATGTACGCGGAACAGATTAGGCGCTATTTAGATGCATATGACGGCAAACCTCCACGGGTTCGCCTGACCTATGTCGATCTCACAATTGGAGAAACGACGGGTGTCTATTTCGCTGAAGGCCCGAGAGGTCTCTTTCCGTCTATCTATGAGTTCGCTGCCGAAGCGCTCATTTCTATTGAGCATCACATGACCGGCGAAGAAACCGCCACCTACCCCCAATCCGCATGGTCGGAATTAGAAGCTTTCTCCTGCGATGCTCTACCTTGGATGAACTTCTACAACCAGATAGTGCGGCCGGGAGAAATGCTGTGCTTTCCGACCGAACAAGTACTTGGCTTCAAGCCCCCGATGAATCTTGAGCGCAAGCTGTACTTGACTCCACACTTCAGCGGCACGGAAGAGTGCTTTGCCACTCAAAACATTGATGTGTTCGCTCTTCTGTATTGGCATACAACCGGTTAACAAAAAATATCCAAACATCCTGCAAGGCCCTGCTGCCAAACTGATTGGTCAACCGGACGCCAGCCAGCTAGCTCCACTTTTTTGGTACCTCACTCCGGGCCAGTTACCGCGCGCGTTGAAGGTCTGCTTCACGCATGAGCAGCGACTGCTGTTGGCCGGGACTACCAGTTCGCGGTCAAGCCCGGGAGCGGTCCTTGATCATTCATCGGATCGAGGGCCTGGTGTCGACGACCATTGACCTGCCCCCCGCCAGCCGAGGTGCAGGTAGAGGAGAACATAGAGCGATAGCGGCCGTGGGTTAGTCGGCATACCATCTGTTACAGTGGCTGAAATTGACCATCAAAGTGTTGGTATGTGTGACTATTCCAAACTACGTAAACGAGGGTGCTATGGGTTCATTTGGTTTTCTCCATGTAATATTTCTAATCGCCGGCGGGGCTGTTGCTTACTATTTCTTGTTTAGACCAGATGTTCATCTAATCATGCCGAATGAGCTTAAAGATATTGAGAAAAATGTTAAAGACTTAATCGAAGCTGATCCAATGGATTACAATCTCATTGCGGAAACAAAGGAAAAACTAAGAGGGGAATTTGTGCAGTGTGCACATATGTTTAATCGAAATCCGCCTGGTTTTTCAAAGGAAGAAGCTACATCACTCAGGGCGATGGTGGATGAAAGCAAACAAACCTTGAGGAGTGTTTGTAAGCTTATGGAAGAAGTCAAGGGTCCGCTAGAGAAGGTATTGAGAGCCGCCGAAGTCGCGGCAGAAAAAATCAGAGCGGCAATTGAACTGAGAAAGAAGGATTCTTCTGGTGACAATGATGAGCTCGAGGATGAATTGGATGATTTTGAAGCCATGCTGGAATCTATGATTGCTGATGTGCTAAAGCATACAGAGTCAAAGAAAAAACTCGAATATTCGTTGGCAAAGTACGGCTCCCTGTGAGGTGAAAATGGCTTTTCCTGATGGGGCTTTGTTTGTCAAAAGCGGTGATATTCCGTCCGGAATATATGGTGTAGCGGATACCTTAATATCGAAAGATGAACTTACCATTTGGCTGAAGGATCTACAACAGTGCACAATCGTTTCGGATCGGCACGAGTCATATCAAACGGGTACAGGTCGAATCGCTGGAGGAATACTTGGCGCAGTACTACTTGGACCTATTGGTGCGGCTGGTGGGTTGCTAGCTGGAGGAAAGAGGCGAATTGATCAAACAATAATACTTTGCCGCCTGTTTGATGGCAGATCGTTTACGGCAGAGTGCTCGCAAACTACTGCGGCAAAACTAACGCAAGTTGCGGTATTAAATCAATCACCTAGACAGGCTGCCTCATCGGCGCCGATGTACGAATCATCAAGACCAGTCGCCGTTACTCATGAAAAGGACTCTGATTCAATAGATTGCCCGATGTGCGCAGAACGCATAAAAGAGAAAGCAAAAATTTGTCGGTTCTGTGGGTGCAAAGTTCAAGAAGAAAAAAGCAAGAAAGTTGACTCTTTAAAACTGCAGGATGATGTGGATGAAGTGCATCAATTTGACGAGCTATATCAAAAGTATGTCTCGAACTCAGATGACGCCGAAGTGTTCGATCGAGAATCTGCTTTAGAGGTAATGACTTTGTTTTCTCGGCTTCAAAAGCAACACCCCGACCTGTCGTATAGAGACTTGGCGGATAGGGTAAGGGATGAGTTTGGTGGTAACACTAAACAGCCGCTTTATGACCTGATCAAGAATGGGTTTAAGTTTCTTAGATCGAACAGGAGGTTTGATATCGTTGAAGATCGTTATGTTGTTGTAAAAAAGGCTTGATAAGAATCTTGTCATGGTTGTCTGTGGCGTTTGATAATTGGTTTGCTGGCAAGAATCATGTTTCACGCTGAGTTATCTTTACCACTTTGTTTTCGGGGTTGCACGTTGGCCGAACATAGTCAGTAGTTTATCGGCCAACGCCATCAGAAACTGATTTATCCGCGAAGGGCGGAAATTGCTGCACAATGTTCAGCAGCTTTTATTTCCGACCGACTGTATCGGGTGGAAAATTCTAGTTCATACCCGAGCGAAATCTGCACCAAGCCAGAGGAGTGGCTCGACGACTGCCAGGCTTTTCCTAACCTATAGATTTTTTGGAAATTTCATGACCGAGGCCTCGAAGCAACCAAGAAGTACCTACTACCAAGCTTTCGTCAGAGACAAATTTCGCTGTGTGTATTGCGAAAAGGACATCCTTGAGTCCTTCGACTCCTTTGCAGCCTCGCACCTCGATCACCTCAAGCCGGAAAGTGCGCGAGGACCATGTGAGGATGTATGGAACCGAGTCACTGCCTGTGGTGTTTGCAATTCCCTCAAGGGTGCCTATGACCCTGTACCCGGCGAGCATGTGACCGAAGAGAATTTCGCTACGGCGGTAGCCAACGCCAAGGACTACATTCAAAAGAAGCGCCACGGAGAAGCCAACACCAGTTACTTCCGAGACTACCAGTATTGGCTCGAAGAATCAGCCAAGATAAAGGCTCAGTCCAAACGGTAACCATCTACAGGCCGGTGAGTAGACCGGCCTGCGGTACTTCTCTCGTTGCTGCGAAGCTGTCAGACAGCCAACCAAGTTGAAGGCCCGCTCATGGCCGAAAGCCCCTGGTCGACCATTGCATTCACTCAACCCCAAGCAACAATCCCCTGCCATCGCTCTCGCATCAAAATTAATTTGATTTTTCGCGTTCAATATAGTCGGGACATTTACGAGGCAAGGGGGTAGTTCTGTTCTTCGCAGCCTCGCTAGTCTGCACGGTGGCCGCTTGGGCACTCCGCGCAGAATTTGTCAGTGGTCCGTAGATGTTGGTGCAGCACGGCTTCACAAAAGGGAGGCCGAAGAAGCAAGTGCAAACGGCCAACTAAACCAAACAGAGGCTTCCTGTTCGTTGCGTATCGCGAACTCTGTCATTCAACGTCTGCTTCACCACATCAACAGCGACGGCTCCTGGCCGGGACTACCAGCTCGCGGCCGTACCAAGGAGCCGTCGTACGTGATAGAAACGGCAAGAAGGACTGCTTGCTCAGATCACTGCCGGCCGGGGATCTTGAGCGGACTTTCGTGTAGTTTCAGCATAGCAGTCTGTCAAGCCTTCAATGTTGCTGGATATTGCAGTCCTTTGCCGCTCCCAACAAAAGCGCCATGTTCCAGTAGACGCAGACCTTGTCGGTCTGTAAGCTATCATGCAAATCGGGAACGAGTGCGCATACCCGATTTAGATGCTCGGCGGACCTGGGAGGGACCCAATGGGGTTTCTCGGATCTGTTAAACCTGTTCATAGTGATGTGTTACAGCTTTGATTTCAAATACATTTTCGGAATGCTATGCGCCTTTATTTGGCAATCGTGATTGTGGGTATCCTGCGTTATGCCGTTTGAATCAAAGGTGTACCTCATCGGAGGGCATAAATGACTAGTGCCAGCAATGCATTCGTAGCAGCGGCTACCGCCGTGACGATGGCCGCCGCTGTCGGATATGGCCTTTATTGGCTCACGGCCCCAAAGGGGCCGCCAGTGAATGCGGGACAGTTGGGGCGTAAGTGGTTTGCTTGGACCGCAATGATCTTGACGACTTCTACGTTGCCTCGCTTTTTTCTATCCTACAGTACAGTCTCATTTGTGAATTGGGTAATTGGTCTGGTCTTTTTTGGAGGCCTAGCCTTGATATTCGGGTGGGCGTATGGTCGCTTTTCCAGGTTCAAGCCGCCTAGACCTGATGAGCAGCCAAATGCTCAAGGTGCATACGAGTCACATATGAAGGCTTCACCGAAACACGTAGGCTCGATCCGAACTCACTATACCAATCCACATATTACTGAGCACGCCAGCGACGAAGTCATAAAAGGGGGTACAGAGGATGATCCTGATATACCCAAAGACCCAAGCACTGAAATTCCTACGATTGCCACTTCTGGTCGTGTTCCGCTAACCGCTGCCGAGGCATCCGAAGTGTTATGGGAGAAGGCGGCCCATGAATTGAAGACAAATCGCCGCGAGGGCTTGTGGGCGCGCTGCTTCGCCGAGAGCGACGGCAATGAAAATCGAGCTTTGGCTCGCTACTTGCGCTTTCGGGTTGGTGAACTACAGGTAGAGCAGAACTCGTCGCCCCAGCAGCATGTCGTAAGTCATTGTTCTGCAGATGTAGTTCTCCCAGATCTAGTCTCCGATGAGACGCCAATTTCAGGCGATGAGCCTGTTAAGTGCCCGCGTTGTTCTCATATCGTCACAGTTGGCTCGACAATTTGTCCAAATTGTTTAGCTATGTTCGGCCCGCAGTCAATCTGGAAATTGGTGCGGAATAAGACTTCCGGTTCGTGATCTGTCAGTCGTACACGCGACTATGCATTAACTCAGATGGCAAACATCCTGATTACGTTCGGGGGTGGGCAATCTAGCGGCGTTGCTCAACCGGGCGCTGGCACTGGGAGATGAAACACCGAAGCCTGAGGTAGAAAAGAACGGCACACGCAAGCAGGTCAATCGTTCGAGTGGGGCTGCTGTTCTTGCGCTGGATCAGCCCGGCGCTACTGCTGGCCATGTCAGAGTGTGTGAAAGCCTGGGTGAAGACCTACTTGCCCGGCCGCTCCCGCCCTCGAAATCACACCCACAGCAAGCCTCATCACTCTCAGGCGTACATGCGGGCGACCTAAGTGTTGTGAATTTGGAGACATGCGGGCGGCGGTGATACCAGCTCCGACCATTTAAAGGTGAGGCATCTTGATGCAGATTGATTGGACTTCAATCTTTTGAAAAGCCTGGCAGTTCCCAAAGGAAGTGAACACCGTTCGCTCCCAAACGGTCTTCGATGAGAAGTTCAATCGTATCGTTGTCAAAACCGATCGATCGAAGCTTTTCAATTAATAATGATGCCTGCTGATATTGATCCTCAGAATCTATTACATCTGCAAGCATGTCAACAAGCTCACCTGGATCTACGGGAAGTGGGGAAGGCAAAACTTCAACAAGAGCAGTTTTTTCTGGTGGTCTTTCTGAACTTGCTGAGTTGTCGACGAATGATTTCTGTCTCTCAGCCTTCAGAACTTCGATTTCGTCTTTGATGGACTGAACCCTGTAGCGAATATACAGTGCCCTGGCTTTTTGCTCATCCCCTTGGCAATCACTTAGCGCTTTTGCCCAGAGCCCAAGTCGCTTCTCACCTTCGGCAAGTTCAAGTACAACTTGCTCATAAAGAACTTCGTCAGCAATTCGCGATGCGGCGGCTGCACGCCGAAGATTTTCAAACATGCTGCGTTCCAAAAATTTGGCGAGAACTATGCATCTCGCTCCATAGTGAGCTGCGATAACATCTTAACATTTGATTACCTTGGTTTGGGTCGTTCAAACTTGACTATTTCTCCCTCGTTGGCAATGCAAACGACATGTTCGATAACCCTCTGCGACCCATCACCATCCTCTGGGGTCATGTAGATCAATTCCATTTGCCATCCAAGTGTAAGCGCGCTGCCATCCCAACTTGACCGCATGGTGAGGTCAAGTTGGGATGGCGGCGCGCTTACGAGTGACCGGTTTCCGGAATGTGTTCGACCGTCATCAACGGGTCGATACCGTCGTCCAGGTGAGGGTGAAGCGGTCGATGGCTCGGCGCCGGCCGGTCGCGAAGCCCTATGACCGCAGCACCTCACACAGCCGCCATTCGGGCCAGCGCCGGTCGCCGTGCACAACAGCCGCTTCATGGCAGTCAGCGTGAGCGCGCCTGGCAGCACTCACCGTCACCTGCCGCTGCACTGCCGCCGTCCAAGTCAAGAGTTTGAACGGCAACAACGTCGTGACCTGTCAGTTCGGATTCGATTTAGAGCACGATACCCAGCGGTTTAAAGGTGGTATTGCATTCCATGCACATCACTCGCAAGGATGGCTTTCCCCAGACGCTTTGAGCACAGTCACAAGAGAACTTCATCCGATTGGACTTGTTCACGACCGCCGGTGTGGCCACAGCCGGTCGTACCACCAGGCTGGCCTGGACGTGCAGGGCCTGAGCCGGTGTCGAGCCACCGCCAACAGCCGCACTCAAATGCATGCCTTCGGTGAGCTGGCCAGCAGCGACCAGCTCGGGCGCAGGAAACCTGTCGTACCAGCTCAGTCGGAAAGCCCGGGTGATCAGATCTGCACAGGCGATCAGGAACTGTCCGCCCTCTATGGCGAAGTCCGCCATACAGTCACCGGTCCGTTTCCCACCCGGCTTGCCGGTGGAGGAGGGCATAAGGCCGATGGCCTCCATTTTGTCGGCCCACTCACCGTTGTGATACCGGCCCCGGCCGGGCGTGCCGAAGTGGGACTGCCAGAGGTGGGTCATCTCGTGGACCAGGGTCTGCATGGTCTCCACCAGAGGTACCACCGCGAAGTAGGCCGGGTTGAGCGCGATTTCATCGGTGGTGCGGCCGTCTAGATCCGCGAATCGCTGGTGGGAGAAGTAGCCACAAGTGCGCTTTTCCCGCTGCAGGGTGATCAGGCACGACGGCAGCATGCCCGCGAACAGTGCCTGGTTGAAGTGGTCGTAGGCTGTCTGCAGTTCGGCGTAGTTCTGGGCGGTTGGGTTGGTGAACGCGGTCATGACCAATTATTGTATTGCGCAATACAAACGCAAAACACGAGAAAAAGATATACTTCGGTACATACCACCGGAGCTGCCCATGGGACAAACCGCCAAAATCTTCATGACCGGCCGCAGTCAGGCCGTTCGCCTGCCACTGGCTTACCGCTTTGACACGTCATCGGTGTTCATTCGCAAGGACCTGCGCACGGGCGACGTCATTCTCTCCCAGCGTCCAGATACCTGGGACGGGTTCCTGCAGGCATTGTCGGCGACCGAGGTGCCGGCAGACTTCCTCGGCCATGAGGAACGCCAGCAGGGGGAACAGACGCGTGACCCGCTGCAGGGCTTGACTGAATGACCCTCAAGTTCATGCTTGACACCAACATGGTGAGCCAATTGCTCCGCGGTCACTCGAAGGTCCTGCAGCAGGTGACAAGTGCACCGATGGAGTCGCTGTGCATTTCGGCGGTGACCGAGGGCGAGCTGGCCTTTGGGTTGGCCAAGCGTCCTGGTGCCACCAGGCTGGCCAACACGGTCGGGGAGTTTCTTCGGAGAATTGAGATCTGCGCATGGGACAGCGACGTGGCACAAGCCTACGGCGTTCTGCGCGCGGACATTGAAAAAACAGGGTTGAGCCTGGCGCCGCTGGACATGATGATCGCCGCGCACGCGCAATGCGTAGGGGCAACGCTGGTGACCAACGATGCGGCATTCAAACGGATACACGCGCTGACGGTCGTGGACTGGACGAAGTAGAAAAGGCGGCAACATGACACATACGAGCAGCCAGGACGAGCCGTGCACGGACCTGGCACCCACGCCATGGGAAGAAGCTGGCATGGCATGGTGGAATGCACTGACGGAAGCAGATCGGCGATATTGGTGCTTTGCCGCGACGACTGCAGTACCGGCAGAGACTTGGCGGTATTTCAAGAGCGTCACGCGCGACGACGCGAAGAGTAAAGTCGTTTGTATGACATGATCTGCGATAGGGAAGGAACAACGATGAACATCCTGAAATTCACTTTCAAGCTGCTCAAGCACGGCGGCATCTTCCTGCTGCGGGCGTTTGGGATATTGGCACCTATAGCTGGATCGTTTGCTCCCTCTGCGGGAGCAGGTGGTCGATCAATGGCTGACTTCCGCCATGCATCCCTCACTGGGCACTTCTCCGATGGAACTCCCGAAAGGTGGGAGTACAAAAACATCTATGTGGAAGACGATGAGAAATAGCCGTTTATCGGCCAGTTGATTTCCTGCCCGCATCGTTTGCGTGCCTCTCGCTCTCACCTGCGAGTTTTGCCAAATTTGAGCCGATAGATATCCCTATCCATCCCATCATCACAGTCCACAAAGCCGGCAGGCCAATGAACATGGTCATCATGAGCATGGCCATTAGGGTCAGCTTGTAGTCGTTGCCGGTGGAGCGCACCAGCTCGGTGAGCTTGAAGGTGCCCTCGGGGTACATCGCGTCGACCAGGTGAGCGTCCATCCACAGGGTGATGCTCCACAGGATGGCCCAGAACTTCACCGTGAAAACCCCCACTGCGCCGTACAGCATCACCTTCAGGTTGTAGCCCGAGAGGAAAGTGATCAGCGGCAGGAACATGTACATGCCCATCAGGATGATGGCCTGCATCATGAGCAAGCCGTTCATCAACGGGTTGATGGTCACGTAGGAGAACAACTGCGTCAGAAACACCCCGATGGTGGAGACGGCGCCGCCCACATTCTGGGCCAGGGAGTTGTCCACCCCGAGCGCTCGGGTCGTGTCCACGAAAGCCGGGTTGGCCAAGCTCTCGGCCAGCATGGCAAGCTGGTCCTTGGCCTTGTCCGAGTCGGTGAAAACCAGGGCGAGCTTGTCCGACAGGTTCTTCCAGCGGTCGCTTTGCTTGATCATGGCCTCGCGCACGCCAGCGGCATCTTCCCACCACTCCTTGCAGGTCGGGCGACCCCAGTCGGGGTTCACGTAGCCTTCATAGGGTGGTGGTGCGCTGGCGGACGGGTTGAAGTAGTCCCCGTCGCGCGCGAAGTTGACCGGGAAACCCGGCACGGGGTTGGCAGCACGCATGTCGGCGTAGAACCCGGGTTCCGTGCGGAACAACTGACTGCCCATCCACCCCACGTCGTTAGGACCGTAGTCTTTGTTGGTCGACGCAATGATGGCCTGACCCGACGCGGAGATCTCGCTCTTGACGGTGTTGATGTATTTGCTCTGGGCGGGCTTGAAGCACTCGCTGTAGAAGCGCTGCACCGAGAGCAGCAGGGCCGGGTCTTCGATCGTGGCGATCCTGGCCAGCTCCTCGATGGCGCGGATCTCGCTCTCGCTGCTGTTGATGCCAGCGCGCAAGGCGGTGTTCGCGCCGGCCGAGATCGACATGACGGTGAACCACCAGGCAGGCACGTTGGACAACGATCCCCCCGCACCGCTCATGCTGCCGTCGATGGCGTCCACCATGGCGGTGTCGAAGGTGGACCCGGTGCCGGAGTCCCGGGTCACCGGTGCCGGGTTCGGATTGGTGGCCGTCGGTCGCGGCTGGTACGACAAGTTGATCGAGTGCAGCGACGTGACCGGCAGGGTGGCAAAACAGACCGAGAACACAAACAGCGCCACGATGAGCTGGGTGCCGATGCGGTCAATGACACCAAAGACCCCAACGGTTTCTGCGCCTTGCTCTTTGGCCTCACGCCAGGCATTGAAGACGATCAGCATGAATGGGATCACCACTAGGCCGGTGCCAGTGATGATTTCGCCGAAGATGTTGGCAAAGGCCCAGCCGTACATCGTCGTGAAGATTTCCAGGTAGCTGTCGAGCTGCATATGTGGCTCCGGGAGCGCGAGAGGTTGGGGTGCGTGGGGTCAGTGCTCAGCCCAGGCCCAGGCCCAGGAGCCTGAACAGCGTCTGCGGACCAATCGGGATGAGCACCAGGTAGGCGCACAGGAAGGCCATGGCCTTGGGGCGCAGCGCGATCACGCGATCAAACTCATGGGGTTGCACGATGCCGCGCCGTTGCCCCCAGCTCACCAGCGCGCGCCAGCGCAGGCCGACCAGGGCCACGATCAAAATCTGCAGCAAGACACCGAACAGCCGCAACCTGGAGACGGCCGATTGCAGCTTGAAGATGTCCACCCCACCGGTGACCAAGGCGACCACACCCAGGACCATCAACGCCAAGGCGACGACCCCCAACATTCCGGTCATCAGCACGCGATGCCATGAACGACGCGACCGAGTGGCCACGGTGGTGGCGGCGTCCGGCAACGGGGCCAACGAAGGTTCATCCGGGGGAGCCATCATGGCTTGACCCGTCCGTCTTCCACGGGCGCTGTCTCGCCACGCTGCGTCCGGGGCAGGCGAGCGGCCTGACTGTCGCGCATGGTGGCGTCCTCCATGATGTTGAGGGCGGTGTTGGAGGTCATGTCCTTGCGGATGCGGTGCTCGAACATCAAGTCTTCGATGTACTGGGTCAAACGTTCAACCTTGACCTGCATGTCCTTGGAGACGTTGCCCGCTGCGGATACCTCGGGCAAGCTCAAGCCGGTGAGCAGCACGTTGCGCGCCACAAGGGCCTTGTCGATCACCCGTTGCATGGCCAGTTCGTGGGCGAGGCGCCCTGCGGCCAGTGCCTGGCTGTCCGCAGGCATGGAGCGCAGCGCCTGCAGGAGCTGAGGCGTGATCGCAATGCCAGGTGCTGCGATCTCGTTCAGGGCCACGGCGTTGTTGGCGCCGCTGCCGGCGATCAGGGTGGCCAGTTTGGGCCGGATGATCTCCAGCTCGGCGTCCAGGCGAGGGCCAAGGCCGGAGGCGGTCGACGTAGACGTCGCGGCTGGGCAATTGACAATGCCCTCGCACAAGTAGATCTGCTGGTCACCCAGCACCTTGGTGGTCCACTCAGCCAGGGCCTCGGGCGTGGCAAAAGCGTTGGTCACGCGTGCGCCGGCAGGGCCACCGGCTCCAGCGCCCGATGTCGTGGGCCGGTTCAGCGTGACGTTGTAGCCCGCCACCGACAAGTCGCGGATCGGGCGTAGTGGCTGTGTGCCTACGCCGCCGGCTTTGAGCCCGCCAAAAATCCATGAGACCCCGTTCCTCTGGGCTTCCTCGTCCTTGTTGATGGCGGTTTTGGCCTCGATCACATCCCCCTGGAGCGAAGCCCGGACGCGCCAGGTCTCCCCCTTGGCGGTGTTCACCCAATCCTCATAGGGATTGCCACCGGCCTTGATCTGCGCCTCCATTTCTTCGCAGGTCTTCAGGGAGGCTGCGATCATGGCGTCGGCCTTGGCCGAGTAGGTCTGAAAGAGCTGGTACAGACCGGGCTGGGCGCGCTGGAATATGTACATTGGCAGCGCGGCAATGCCCGCCTTGAGGGCGTTGGACATCGTCTGACCCAGGTTGCTGATGTTGTTCATCAGCGTGGTCCAGGACAGACCGAGGTCGAACTTGCCGCAGGAGTAGTTCAGGCGCAGGTCGGCCGCCAGGCCGATCTGGATAGGGATCGTGGACTTGTAGTTGCCCAGCCCGCCTGGCGAGCTGCCACCCATCTGGTAGTACAGGGCGGAGCTGCGGGTTTGCGCCTGCACCGTCTGGGATGTGGCCAGCAAGCTGGCCAGGACCAGCACAACCGCGATGGCGGTGGCTTTCAGGGCAGGAGGGGAGGGGGCGCGATGAGGGTGCTTCATGGGTGGCTTCACGTTCAGGGAACGGCGAACAGGAAGATTTCGGTTTTGCGCTTGCAGCATTCGTAGCGGGTCCAGAGGTTCCAGACGTGCCCGTTGGTGGTGGTCGTTCGGCCATCGCCGTAGGAGATCAGGCTCACACTGTCGTTTTCACCGAAAGTCGTGCACCCCGAAGGCATCGGGTAGACCATGGAAAACTTCGGGTCGGCCACCTGGGCGAACCACACATAGGAGTGCGGGCTCTTGCCCTTCAGTCGCGAGTAAATGTGTGGCTGGGCCGCGTTGAGGATGATGGTGGAGACGCGCTTGGCAAACACTGCCGAGGCCTTCACCGGATGCTGCTGGACCAGCTGACCCTGGCGGGGATAGATGCTGCCCCAGGTGCTGAGAATGGGCGTCTGGGACACCTCTTTGTAGCCAGGCAGCCAGGAGCCCACGTACAGCAGATCCAGCGGGATCATGCTGCGCCAGAAATAGCTGTCCGCATCACTCTGGAAGTACACCCCGAAGGCGTCCGCCGAACTCGGGCACAGCATGTCGTTGCCGCCGGCCGCGCTGGCCGCGCCGGACAGCATGGTCTTGAAGTCCTGCAGCTGCCCCTGGAACGAGGACTGGTTGCCGGTACTGCTCGCCGTGGCCGCCATCGAGCCGATGTCGGGCATCATGCCGCCGACCAGGTTGCTCGCGCCGGTGACGGTGTTGAGCAAATTGCTCGGATTGGTCATCCACCCCACCACGTCGCTGGGCACATTGGTGATCAGGGACGCGGGTGCGGTGGCCCACTCGGCCATGATCTGCGGCAGTGTCGAAGGGAAGTTCATCAACTCGGTAACGCCCGGCACCACCAGGTTGGTGCCGACGTTGTTCACCAGCACCACCGGATTGCCGATGGCATCGGCGCTCTTGTTGGTGGTGGGCTCGGCCGTGGACTGCTTGGCCTCACCCGTGTTGCCCGAGGCATCGAGCGGCGTGCTGAGCAGCGAACTGCCCACCTTGTCCCCGATGTTCGAGACGGCCCCGCCCACATCCTTCCACGGATGGATGTACTGGTCGTTGAAGCTGCTGAGCACCACATCGGGCATGTAGTGGCTCACGCGAATGCTGGTCTCCACGCTGCAGCCAAACGGCGTGCAGCGCAGGAAGAAACACACGCCGGTCACCTTGTAGGAGATGCAGCTCGGCGCGGAGGCTAGTGTTGCCGAAACCACGCCCATGGTGTTGGTCTGGGCGCTGGCCAGGCCCATGGTCCCCGTCAGCACGAAAGCGGCACAGAACCTGGCCAGGCGGCGGGCTCCCCTGGTCATTTCCGCGCGCCCCTGTGCGTCTGCACCATCGCTATGGCCTGATCGACGTTGGTCACCCCGTAGATCACGGCCGAGCCGTCGACCACGATGGCCGGAATGCGATCGAGCTTGTAGTGCCGCGCCAGCGCGATGCCGTTGGCGCCGTTGATCACGGCCGGCGTGATCTGCTTCTTGATGTCGGCCTGGTGCTTCTGGAAATAGGCGCGCGCCGCGGCCTCGGTCTTGGGGATGTTCTGGTTGATGGCCGTCTCGACGTTCTTGAGGGCGTCCAGGCGGTAGATCACAAGCTGGTAGCGGTCGGCCTGGATCGGCGTGATCACCATGGCAGAGTTCGCAAACACCTCCACCTTGGTGATGCCGTGGTACAGATCCTGGGCCAGGGCCGGCAGCGCAACGGTGAGCAGGCCCAGCAGCAGGCAACGCCTGTGAAATGACGAAGTGATCATGGGAAGCACCATTCGCTTGTTACTGGTCACCGCAGCCCACCGGGCAACAAGCCCGGTCCAGGCCATGCGAGCAATACCCACCGTCGGCCAGTTCCTGCTGCACCTTGGCGCGCCCCTCGGCGCTGAGGTAGTCCCACCGTTCTGCCCGTGCGATGGCCCGGGCACGGATGTCTGCCGGCAACCCGCCGACTTTCAAGTCGACGAGTTCGCTGAACATCTGGACGTAAAGGTCGTATGACTGGGCGCAACGGCGGGTCGCCTCAGCGGCCATGGAGACGCACATGTCCCCCCAGCGGCTTTCCTGGAATCCCTCATGCTCGACGTTCATCGCGCCGACTCCTTTTTCTCGTTCTTCCTGGAGCGGCTGGCATTGAGCTCGTTGGCCACCAACTGCGCGGCCTGCATTTCGGTGCAGCCGTGCTGGTCCATTAGGCGACGGCGGTGGGCCTTCTCGTGGCCCTCGGTCATGGCCAGGGCAATGGGCAGCGCCGGCGGAACGTTGCGAAACAGCATCTGGTCGGACGCGGAAATCAGCACGCCCTCGGTGTACTGGCCGGGGGACTTGCGGGCCGACTCCATCATGGAGCGCTGCTCGGGCGTGAGACTCCGAAAACGCGCCACCTCCTCGATCTCGGAGCGGTCCATGGTCAGCAGCATCCAGTACTCGCACATGGACAGCACGCGGCTCATGGAGTCCGGGAAGTCCTTCAGGTTCTGCGTGGCCAGCCAGAACCAGATGTTGAGCTTGCGCCACATCTTGGTGCCCTTGGCGATCTTGGGACCCAGCAGCTCGTTGGTGGTGATCAAGTGCCCTTCGTCGGTCAGCATGATCAGGGGCCTGTCCTCTGCCTGGAAGCGTTCGCCGCGCGACCGCACCGAGTCGATCAGGCTGGTGTAGGCGACGGCCAGCGCATCGCCGTAGCCATCCTGCGTCAGCGTGCCCATCTCCACCAGGGTCACGTCGGCATCGGGCCAGTCCACGCCCTCGCGGTTGAACAGCTTGCCGCGCATGCCCTGGCAGAAAGTCATCATCGACTGCCCCATCTCTTCGGCCCGTGCCTGGCGGGCAGGGGAGAGCGTGCCTTCGCTGTGCATGCCCATCAGCTCGATGGCCACGTCGTGGGTCAGTGGGTGCTTGCGGCCCTCGGCCATGGACTTGGTGGCCGCGCGGATGATGGCGTTGGTGACCAGGTAGCGGTCGGCACGAGACATGCGCTGCACTTCCTGATCCTCACCGCCCGTGATCATCATGACGGCCGCAATCAACATTTCACCCAGCAGGTCGCGCTTGTCGGTGCTGTCCTCATCATCCAACTCCGCGCCATCGATCGGCGTGCCGTCGGCGCCGGGCTGGCGGGCACGGTCAGTGGCGGCCTCGCCACCGAGCAAGGCATCCAGACTGCTGTCCTCGGGCAAGCCCGCATTCAGCCGGGCCTGCCGTTCGGCCGCGCGGTAGGAGGACATCACGTCCTCGTCCTGCAGCAGCCGGTGGGCATGAAAAAACGGAGGCAGCGACACGTCGGCTTCGGCGGTCAGCGTCACGCTGTACGTGCTCAGGCCCATGGTCTTGAAGAAGTCCAGCAGCAGCGCAAACGAGCGCCCCGCATCGGCGATCACCAGGCGCGGCTTGTGAACCGCCATCGAGAGGAGGGCGATGTAGTTCAGGGTGGCGCTCTTGCCCGCTCCCGTGGGGCCGAGCACCAGCATGTGGGCGTTCTTCTTGCGGTCGTCCTTGTTCAGCGGATCAAGCCACATCGGTTCGCCGCCTCGGTTCCAGAACCACATGCCCGGGTTGGGGGTGCCACGCGAGCGCCCGTAGGTGGGCAGCAGCGCGGCAATCTGGGAGGCGAAGGTCAGGCGGCTGCGCCGCAGTCTCTTGGCGTCAAAGGCCGGATCGAAGTTGAACGGCAGACCACGCATGAACGCGTCCAGGGGCACCAGATCCTGACGAGGGTCGATGAAGCGCAGGCCCGAGGGGACCAGCAGGGCATTGACCTGGGAAATCGACGCATTCAGCTCTTCCCGGTTCGGCGCGGTGACATACAAGGTCATCAGCATCGGGTAGAGCTTGTCGTTGTTCAACATGCGCTTGAGCACCATGTCGCACTCGTTGAACGTTTCGCGGGCTGCCGGCGTGCGCGCCCGCGAAGCATCACGGATGCGCGTGATGTGGTTCTCCAGCTTGTACTGGGACTCCACCGTCATGGTGATGGACAGCATGCAGCCCGCGGGCAGGCGGTCGAACCGGGCGAACGATTCCTTGCCGCTGGTGCGCTCGGCCGAGAAGTGGCCGATGTTGGGCTGGGTACGCAGGCTCTGCAGGGTCAGCGCCTTGACCGGCACACCGTCGAACTCGAACAGGCCGGCCTCGACGTCGGAGACGGGCGGCGTCACGTTGAGCATCTCCGACATGTCCCAGCCGAACAGCGGCGCGCAGTCGCGCCCATCGGCATCCCGCAGGGGTGATGTGTCCCCCGGGTAGGGCATCTGGTCCAGCAGATCGCCCGAGTGCTTGCTGGCCCAGGGCACGGCGCGATTGAAGAAGGGCAGCATCCACTCGTAGAACTCGACCGACGTGCAGCGCTTGGCGCTGACCCCTGCCTCGTTGAAGGTGGCCATGAGGGTGATGGCCACGGCCTCGATCTGGTCGCGCGCGGGCGCCGAGTTGTCGGCCAGTCCTGCGAATCGCTTGTAGATGGCGCAGCGCACGCGGCGCTGCTGGCCGCGCCACTCCTGACCGCTGACCAGCGTGTCCACGAACAGTCCTTCCGGGCGGGACACGAGGGCCAGGTGTTCCTCGAACTGCTTGAGCACCGCCTGGGTGTAGGGCGAATTCAGGATGGCGTCCCGGCGCTCAGGGTATTTCGCGTGTTGTTTGGCGATGTAGTCCGCCAGGTAGCCGTTGAGGCTGCTGATGTCCCGGTCGTCGGACAGAAAGAACTGCACGATCCAAGGGGAACCTTCGGATTCGGGGATCGCCTGCAGGGCCTCCTGCACCTTGCTGGCCCGCTCGACCAGGTAGGCGGGCGCCTGTGCCTCGGTGGGCACGGGACCGAGTTCAAACAGGGCGCCCAGCATGCTCCCGTCCTTGAGCACGAACACCTTGTCCTCCGGCGCGTAGGCCACATAAGGCAGCATGTCCGTGAACGAGGGCGGGCGCTGCGCCATGCGCTGGCGCTCGCCCACGGTCTGGCCACCCTTCTTGCCCGATTTGGCCGGGCCGCCAGCGCCATCGGGCGCCAGACCCAGCTTTTCGCTCAGAAAGCCCAAGCCCAGTTTGTTCATCCACATGGTGTGATCTCTTGCTCTGCGTCGTTGGAGGTGTTGAGGGGGTGGACGGTCAGCGTGTGGTCGTCTTGTCCGGCGGTGCGGACATGTAGCGCTCGCGCGCTTCGCCGTCTTCCTGCTCCACCTCTCCGGGCAGGGCGTACTGGGTTTGCTCGTACATGGGAAACACCGTCGCATAGCCCGGCACCGGGTACTTACCCTTTGCAAGGTGGGGGTAGACCACCATCACCAGGTCCGGGTTGGGGACACGGGCAAAGCGCTGCTGCATGGGTTGCAGCGGGGTCCAATATGGGCTTTGCTGCGCATCGAGTTGCCCCACTGGACGCGCGCGGCCGCTGGTGTTGAACCGCTCCTTGGCCGGGTTGTTGTCGGTCCGTGCGGCGTCGGTGCCGCGAAAGACTTCCGACACCGTGGGACTGCCTGCCGTGACCTCGTTGAGCGGGGACTCGCGCGGACCGCTCACCGAACACGCCGAGAGCAACGCCAGCGAGGCGACCAGCAGCGCACTGCGGGTTAGGACGGTCGGGTGCCGGGGACGGTTGTGCGGGTTATTCAAGGCCATAGAGTGCTCCACGGGTAGACGTTTGAGAGGCTTGCTGACGGTGGGTCAATTTGCGGGCGTTGGCCAGCTTGTCAAGGCGCAGCTCCTGATCCAGGTGCACGACCAGCTCGTGGCCCGATGGCGTGACCACGGCGTCGAAGCTGTTCTTCAGGCGGCTGAGCAGCCAGGTCGTGAACTCGTCGCTGGCGCCCGATACGGCCTGGCCCAGGACGTATTTGTTGGTGTCGGTGATCTGGGTGGTGGTGGAGCCCGTGGTGCTGTTCTGCGTGACCAGCTTGGCCGCGTCGGCAAAGGCGGAGGCGGCCACGCCCAGGGTCTTGGCGCCAACGATGTCGGAGAGGTAGGCCGGGGCGTTGGTCACGAACTTGCCGGCGATGCAGGGGTTGCCGTGCGGGTCGCTGATGAAGCCCAAGTCCCCTGAGATACCGGCACCACCACCCGCGCCGGCTCTGGCACGCGAGGACACGGTGCGGATCGTGCCGTCGTTGAAGACAAAGGTGGCCGAGCGGACCTTGCCCTCCGAACAGGACAACGCCATGTCGCCGATGGCCACGCCGGTAACGATCATGCCGGCCAGGTCGTCGGGCAGTTCCCAGCCGTTGGCGGCGAGGTTCTCGCGGCCAATCACGGCCTTGAACTGCATCGGATCGGTGACGCGCCCATCAATGGGCACCCGTCCGATGATGCTGGTCATGGCCTTGACGCCCACCAGGGTGGCGTTCTCGGGGATGGTGAAGTACGCCTCGTCCACCGGGCCGCTGGCACTCTTCTGCGCAGCCGAGCGGCCTGGCCCGGCCTGAGCCGAGCCACCCACTGAGCCAACCGCGGAGGCCGTCGTGCGAACGTATTGGGTCTGAACCGGTCCCTGACTGCGGTTTCGGGTGTCCTCGAAGGCCGCGAAGCCCAACGGGATCTTCTTCTGGTAGGCGACAGCGCCGGGTAGGCCCTCGCTGGGATCAAGTGCCATGTCGCCCACGATGGGCGCGGCGTTGACCACCCTGCCGACCTGGGAGTCCGGCAGGTTCCTTGAGGTGGGGGATGAGATGGTCGGCAGGCCGTTGAGCAAGGTATCGGCGGCACGCCCTGCGGCATCGAGCGTGGAGCCTCCCGTGCCGGGTTCTGCAACGACCTGGGCGGGCTGCTGCCCGGTACCGATACGCCCCTTCTCCAGCTCTTCGTTGCGCTTGAGAACCTCCTGAACCTGCTTGCGCAGGGCCTCGTTGCTGGCCACCACCGACTTGAGGGTTTCGGTGGGGTTGTCACCATCGGCACCGGTCTCTGCGGGCAAAGGCTCGGGCCTGGGAACCCGCGTGATCGGGTCACCCGGCTTCACCGAGCCGTCAGAGGTGAACTGCTGGTACAGGATCGTGCCCACGATCACCAGACCCAGGACGCCAAGCACCGGAAGCAACGTGTTTTGTTTGACCGCCATGTGTGTGCTCCTCAGAGGCAGGCGTCAAACGCCCGGTCGCAGATCAGGTAGAGCGCGCTGGTGTCGGCCTCGCTGCCGGCCGCACCCAGGCGCCCTTGCTGGGCCGTAACGGCGAGCCACTTGCCGCGCAGGTTGTCCAGCGGGATGTCCAAGGGCTGGCTGGACTTGTTCGTGATCCGGACGGCTGTGACATACAGACCCGCTGAGCGCCACTGCCCCATCGGAACGGTCTCCACCAGCGCGCCGCGCACCAGGCCCAGGACGGGACGGTGGCTCACCTGCACCTGGCTGATACCGGGTTGCCCCACCGCGAGGCGGCGGGGAGCGTACAGCATGCGCGAGGCAAACCGGGTCAGCTCCACCATGTCGGCCGCAGGCGCTTCGTCGGCGGCCGACGACGCCTGGGAGGCGGCCTGTGCGCCTCGACCGCGCTCGATAAACACCTCCAGTTCCTGGCTGGCGGCGGCGGTCTGGGTGTTGGCCACCAGGTCCAGCGGGATCTGCTGCCCGCCTTCAATCAGTTCGGCCACGATGCGGATCGGCGCGAATGGAACCAGGGCCGTGACGTAGATCGTCCGGTCGATGGCCTCCACGCGGGCCACGGCCTCGATGTCGCTGGGCACGTGCAGCACGGCCGGGGAGGGCAGGGTGATCAAACGCTCGCGCTTGACTGGCAGGCCCACCCGCACCGGCAGGCGAGCGAACACCGCCCGTTCGACGCCTTCGCGGTGGGCGGGCATGGCATGGTCTGCGGCATTCTTGCGGGTTGAGGGTACGGCGCCCTCTAGGGCGGCCTCACGTGCGGCCTTCTGGGCAACTCCCAGGACGGTTGCTGAGGCCGCCTGCCCGGCAGCGGCCTCATCCATGTCCTGCCCAAGGTCGACATCGCCCACCATGGGCGCGGCCTTGACCGCAGCAGGCGCCACGACGGGTGTAGCCACGGGACTGTTCTCCGGGCCTGTTGCCGCGGTCGCTGGCGCCGCTCCCAGCAACTCGGGCGCGGCGCCGACGCCGGTGAGTTCCTGAACCTGGGCGAACGCGGAGAGGGAGTAGCCCGTTGCCAGGCAGGCCATCAGGCCCAAAGCAGGCATGAGCGGGCGCAAGATCGGCCGCAGGGGAAGAGGGTGGGACATGTTCGGATTCCTTGATCAGGGTTTCAAGGCTGCATCAGCGATTGGCGACGCAACGGGCACGGCCGGCGCTTCGGAGCGCTGCGGCACCAGGGCCGAGGCGGGCTGATCGCTCAGGCCTGGCAAGGCCGCTGGAGCGACGCCGGCAGCGGTCGCACCGTTGACGGCGCTGTCCTTCACGTCGATGCGGGCCGGTTTGTTGCTGCCAAAGCAATCCACCGCCAGGCGGAATGGGTTGCGCTCGCGGTCCACATCGAAGCGGACCACACGAATGGGGTAACGGACGTAGGTGTCCTTGACGGCCTGGCCCCGGAACGTCTCCATCACTTGCATGTCCAGCAGCACGTTCCACGCGGCCGGGCCTTCGCCAAGCACGCGGTTGTCCTGAAAACCCAGACCCGGGATTTCCGTGATCTGGCGCGTGCGCAGACGCAGCTCGCCACTGCGGCTGCGTGCCTCCATGTCGCCCTGCAGCTGGGCCTGGCAACGCGGTGTCAGGTAGGACTGGAAGTTGTAGATCTGGGTACCGTAGTCGGCGCCGCCATCGGCCTGCCAGCGGTTGATCTGCTGCCACACGTAGTAGGCGAAGCTGTACACGTTGGGGTTGGGCACGGGTGCCGTGCCGTTGGCTACGGTCACCTGGTCACCGGCGCGCAGATCCGGATTGATGTGCAGGTCGATCTGCTTGGGTTTGGCCCACAGGAGCGCCATGCCGACCACGGAAACAATGGTCAGACCCAGAAACAAGCGCCGGGTGTTGGCGTGGCTTGCGCGCTCGTTGGCGAGGGCGTCCAGGGAGGATTGGGTGCTCATGGTGTCTTGCGTTGGGGGAGGGGTTGTGCCTTGGCGGCCTTCTCTTTCAGCTCATATGGGTGAGCGAGGTTGAGGTCCAAGGAGCGTCCGAGGTCCCACTGACCGTGGTGGGACAGAAACTTGTTGGCGACCAGTCCGCGCCGAGCCAGCCAGAGGTGGATGGCTTGCGTGTAGTAGCCGTCGGGTCTACCGCGTTTGACCTTCTGCAGGTACGCCGAGGCGTACCACAGGGCGATCAGCGGTCCTGCGACGCCGAGGACCAGGATGAACTGCCAGAAGCCGGTGATCAGCAGCAAGATGCCCCCCAGCAGGAGGAACATCGGAACGGTCACCAAGGAGATGACCTTGGCCTCGGTCACGGTCATGCCGCGAATGATCGCGGGCTCGACGTTCACGCGGTCGGTCACCGGTGCGCGAAAGCGCGTGGAGTCCGCCTCTGGCTGAGCGTTGCGCCCTGAGGATTCAGCTTCTGCGTTCATGCTGGTGCTCGCTCAGTGAGGATCAGGTCTCACCGATCACCTGGAACGCATAGGTCACCATCAGGATGGCGAAGCCAACGATGATGATGCCCATGATCAGGTACTCCTTCAGGTCAGCGATGTCCGCTCGTCCCTTGGTGTACTCGCCCCATTTGGTCACGGCGCCGCCAACGACCTTGAAGAACATGAAGGCGAGGATGACCAGACCCAGAATCGCCAGGCCGGCCTTGAACCAGGCGCTCATGGAGCCCATCCAGTCGCCGGCCGCGACGGCATTGCCTTTCATGTCGGTGCCGGGGGTCGGCATGGTGGGCAGCGCCGCGAAAACCGGGTTGCTCATGAGGACAACGCCCGGGACAAGCGCCCAATGGCTGAGCTTGCTGCGCGCGGCACGCACCTTGTTGATGAGAGGGCGAGGTGACATGGACTTTTCTCCTGGTTGAAAAACAAAAAATGCGAGTTGTGGAACAGATGCGAAGAGATGGCGACCTCTCGTCACCAGAAGACCACCGTGACCAACAAGCACAAAATCACGGTGGCCTTGAGGGAACTGGTTACCGCCTCGGACACCGTGGCCCGGTTGCTCTGGTAGGCGGCGAATATCTGCACCATGACCCAGGCGAACACGATCAGCACCACGCCCGTGGCGAGGAGTTGGATCGTGACTTTCAGCAAGCTGGGGTCCACCCCCGAGCCCGCTTCAAAAGCCGCGGCCATGCTCGAATTCATTGCGTGATCTCCGGCGTGCGTTACTGGCGGTAGTCACCACGCAGGAGCGGCACCGGACGCGGCTGGCGCGGCGCGTCAACGTGATCGGCCACGCCTTTGCGCAGCAGCTGCAGGTCCTGCAGCAACCAGTCGTAGCGGAACTTCACGCGCTGGCCGCTCGGTGCGCGCTCGGCGGCTTCCTTGACCATCACCTGAACCCGCTCCAGCTCGGCGTCGATGCGCGCCAGGTTCTCGCGTTCGGTGTCTGCGTCGCCTCCTGCGGCCTGCGCCATCTGGGACGCGCTCGCGCATGCGATGAGCATGGCAATCAGCCAGGCGCGGTGCGCCTTGGGCTGCTTGGTGGCCTGCGCCACCTGCGGCTCGGCCTGGACTTGCTTGTGTGACATAGAGGCTCCAGAGGGTTGGTGGGTGGGGTCAGACATACTTCTTGAAGGCGGCGACGGCGGTGGACATCGTGAAAGCCACCAGCATCGTGAAAACGAACACCATGTAGGCCGGGTTGAAACCACCGAAGGGCCAGGCGAGGTACAGGCCGAAACCGCCCGTCAAAGCCCAGTGCGTGTAGCGTTTGGCGTGGTGGTAGACGAAGGAGCTTTCGCGGCCACCACCCCAGCGCCGCAGATCGCGGCGCACCAGGCCATCGACAATGCCGACCATGCAGGCCAGCACGAACGCGGGCAGGGCGAATGCGGCCACGCTCAGGCGCAGCAACACGTCTTGCCCCACGTACATGGACATCAGCACCCAGCTGCTCAGGGTGTGCTGCATGGATGCGTTGGCCTTGCCCACGCGCTGGCTCAGGATCGATTGCTGCGCGGTCGGCTGGGTGCGCTGCTCACCCTCACCATGCAGACGGGCATACCAGCGCTTGAGGCCCACGCGCTCGTAGGGTAGTTCGACCCAACCCACCACACGGTTGGACCATTCCACCGTGTCGCGCACCAGCAGGCTGCGCGGTGCCATGGCGATGTATTCCAGATCCTGTGCCACGATCTCCTGCGAGTGGAACTCGCCCTTGTCGCGCCAGAGCGTGTACGAACCCACGATCTCGATCAGCACACCGACGAACCAGGCGAAGAGGGTGACGAACAGCAAGCCGAAGGTCACTTCCAAACCCAGCTCCACCGGCCCCCGTGTGCGGGCGCGCGCAGGCCCTTTGCTCGGCGCCGCGTTCACCCCAGACCCCCGGCCATCTCGGTGAAGGAGGTATTGGACTCAACAGCCTGCGAGGCATTGGGTGTGCCAGCACCGGCCTGTGCAGCCTCACTGTCGGCGTCCGTTGCGGCATCGTCATCCGCGAAAGCCAGGGTGGTGTCGATCACGCCTGCGACGTTGGCTCCCAGCGGCTGGTTGCCCAGCCAATCGGTTTCCCGCGCCCACTGCTCAGAAGTCCGGTAGCGCGCCTTCATGTCCGTCGCGACCTTCTTGAGCGACTCGGGCACGAACGGATCGTTGGCGGTGTCGGCCAATGGAATGCGCAGCTTGAAACGGCGGTTGCCCTCCAGCAACGCGAACGCCTGGCCCTGGGGCAGCTCCAGCACGTCGGCCGCTTCGATCATGGCCACCTTGGTGGTGGTCACGATGTCGTTGTTGCGGCTGGTGAAGTCCACCCCGGTCCCCTCGGCCGCGGTATCGCTCACGCCGCTCATGGGAGTCAGGTGCACCACGTCCACCTGGGGCACCTGCTCGGCCAGCAGGTTGGCGGTGGTAACCGAGCGCACCCGCAGCATCACCAGGTGGTTGAAGTTGTCCAGAATCTGGCCAGCCTTGGCCTTGTCGCCGACTTTGGCCTCGATGTCGAACATCGACTGGGTGTAGGCCGTGATCCGAAACCCGGAGCCGCCCAGCTTGTTGACCATGGGCACGAACTCGGGGCCGCAGATTTCGTTCACCTCGTCGAAATGGCAGCACACCGTCGGCAAGATGACCTTGCCCTCGGGGTGGTGCGGATCGAGCCCGGACTTGTAGAGCTTGCCGCCCACGGACACCAGGTCGGCCAGCATGCTGTTGCCCACCGCAGAGGACACCACCGCATCGGACAGGGCATCGAGTCCGGCGAGCACAATGCCGCCTTGCCGGATAACCGTCATCCAGTCGAAGATCGGTCGCTTGTCGTTGGGATCGAAGTAGTCGGGCGAAATGAGCTTGCCCGCAGCGCCAGAGGTCAGCTTCTCCAGGAACGGGCCCAGGCTGGCGATGATCTTCTCGTAGAAGCTGCGCTCATAGCTGAATGCTGCGGCCAGGCCCGTCAACACCTTGTCGACGATCCGGGATTCCTTGATGAGCAGGAACATGGCGACCGGCTCGACGGGGCGGTCGGCCAGGCTGCGCGGGACGGGCGCTTTTTTCTTCTCAATCAGGCCGGCGAGTTGCTCCAGCCGGTCCTGGAAGTCGGTGAACTGGCCCTCCGCGGCCTTGGCCCTGAAAACCATCATGGCGTAGTCCATGAACAGGGGGTCGATGCCCGTCACGTCTGCCAGCAGCGTCTCATAGGTGGGCACCCGGCCGAGCGCGACCTGGGCCTGCGCCACGATGTTCGTGAAGCGCCAGGAGAACTCCTTGAAAGCGGCGCTGTTGCCCGACGAGGGCAGGGCGTTGGTGGCGCGGCCGGCCACCTCGGTGATCCGGCTGAAGTTGCCGATGCCGTTGTAGCGCGCAGAGATGTCCGGGTAGCCCAGGTGGAACAGGTAGAACTGATCACCTCGACCGGCGCGCTGCGCCTCGGCGTACAGACGCAGCATCAGGTCGGCGTCCCCCTTGGGGTCGATGACGATGGTCACATGCCCGGCGTGGATGTCCTGCGTGGCCAGCATCTCCAGCATGCGCGTCTTGCCCACCCGCGTGGTGCCCAGCACGATCATGTGTCCGTTGCGCGAGGACTGACGCATGGTGATGGGTTTCTCGGCCAGTGCGCCCACGCCATGCAGGATGGGCGAGCCGCCCAGGTCGGCGTGGGCCTGGAACGGATTGATCCAGCTGTCGTAGTTCGCGATCACGCCCGCAACCTGCTTCACCGACCGCAGCTTCGAAGGAAGCCCAGGTTCTGAGCTGGACCACTCTCGAAGCTTCACCCCCATCTTGCGCAAGGCCAACTCGCGCGGCTGTGGCTTCACATAAGGTTCCGCATCCGTGCGGGTCGCGTCGCGCTTGCGCTGCGTGTGCTGCTGGGTCCACTCGAACCCCTGACCCAGGTAGTACTCGCCCGCGTCCACGGGAATCTTGTGGGGGGCCACCTTGGTGACCTTGTAGTACTTCATCCCGTGCTGGTAGCGCAGGATCTCGATGGCCTGTCGGCAACGGACCCAACCGAAGTAGCCCGCCAGAATGGCAATGGCCCAGCCCAGCATGGGCGGCATCATCAAGGCCCATGGCGCGGCGATGGCCACCAGGGCCACACCCCATGTCATGGCCGTGCTCCACAGCTCGACCGGGGGGCGCAAGAGCGCTTCGAGGGCGTTGTCGCTCTTCATCGCACACCCTTCGTGGTCGGGCTCTCAGGGGACTCGGTGATGCGGCCGTCGGACATGACAACCAGCGGGTAGGTGGAGATGCCAGCGGACAGGAGCTTTTGCTCCAGCCAATCACCGCGCACCGGTGCCAGCGACAAGCCACCGGCAAACGCCTGCAGGTCCTTGAAGACGTACTCTGTGCTGGCCGCGATCACCAGACCGGAGGCTCCGAGCTCGGTCAGCGTCTGGCGGTGCAACTGCAGCCACTGAAAACTCCCAGGATCGGTGCCCAGCACAAAGATCGGATGCGCCAGCCAGTGGGCGTCAAACAGGCCCTGTCCCAGCTGGGAATCCATCAGACGGCCTGGCTTGAGCCGGGAAGCCAGAGGAAACGTCGTGCCGGGCAGCACGCCGGGCTGGTCCACCCCGGCGACCAGGTGGCCGTAGTAGGTGCCCAGCGGCACGCTGCCCGCGCCGTCATGGATCACGACCAGATCGGCACACCGAGCAGCCAAGGGCAGGGCGGCCAGCGTGATGGTCGACAGCAAGTGCAGGGAGTTCATGAACGCAACTCCTGCAATGTCTGGCGCTGCCGGTAGCTGCGGGCCAGCGCCATCACACGCTGGACGTAGGCCCTCGTCTCGGCGAACGGCGGCACCTTGTTACCCGCCTTGATCACGGCGCCCGGGCCGGCGTTGTAGGCGGCGATGGCCAGCTCGACATTGCCGCCGAAACGCGCCAGCTGCTCGGCCAGGTATTTGGTACCCACCGCGATGCTCACGCGCGGATCGGTCAACAGCTGCTCAACCGTTGCTGTGGGTTGCGCCGACAAGCCCAGATCGCGCGCCGTACCCGGCAACACCTGCATCAGACCGATGGCGTTCTTGGGACTGCGGGCACGCGGGTTGAAGGCTGACTCAGCGTGAATCACCGCCTTGATCAGATAGGCATCGACCTGGAACCGCTCAGCGGCTTGAGCCAGGGTCTTGAGCATCAATGGGGTGGCCCTGGCCGGACCGGTGCCGGCCTCCCGCCTCGCAATGGGCAAAGCCTCGAAAGCCTCAGGCAGCAAGCTGCGGGCGACCGTGGCTGTTTCGCTCTCACTCAGTGCCTTGGGCCAGATGACCTTGGTGTCGGCACCCGCTTCGGAAACAGCTGCCATCACCGGTGTGGGGGTGTGACGCGCCGTGCCGGCCGCAGCGGGGTAGATGGTCTTGGTGAGCTGGCCCGGATCTATCCAGGCAGAACCACCCTCCTGGGCATGAACCGCACCAGCGAACAGCGCGACCAACGTGCAGGCTATCTGCCGCAGGCGCTGCGACCGGCAGTGTTCTGAAGCGTGCGGCTGGCGCGTCATGACTGGATCAGCGCTTTTTGGCGTTCGCTGAGCGGCGGGCGGACGGTGCGGGGTCTTGCACCAGCGTGCGCGGCACCCCCAGCATGTCGGCAGTGGCGGTCGGCACGGCCACGGGAGCCTGCCCCGAGTAGTCCACCACCACCTGGTTCGGGAACAGGCGTGCCTGAACCTCTTGAAACGTTCGGCTCCATGCCAGGCTGCGTTCCACATCGGCCTGCAGGGCGCGCGCGAACATCTCCGCGTACTTCACGCGCTCCTTCTCGTCGCGCGCATGGATGCCCAGCGCCTCGACAGGGGAAAGGTTCTCGACGGAAAACGATGCCCGCGGCCCTTTGAGCAGCACCTTGGCCCGAACCATTTCCTCGTTGCTCATACCCCAGATTTGCGCCACCAACAGATCGTTGGTATCCAGTTGGGAGTGGATACGGGCCACACGTTGCTGTGTCGATTCCCCCGTTTGCGTCTGTTGCTCCCGCGTCTGATTGATCACGCGCGACTGCGCGAGCACGCCACTGCTCAGCGCTACGCTGAGCAGGCTGATCGCCACGGCCCTGGACATGCGAAGGTTCTGGATGAACATGGCCAGCTCAGTTGGAAACATTCAAAGAAATGGAACGCGCACCATCGGTGAAGGTCGCGCGCTGCCCGGCCACATCCACCGAGTTCAGGGTGATGCCGTTGAAGCTGTCGCCCTGCTGGAGAACCTTGACCTGCGGGTTCTCCTGGTCACCATTGCCCACCACCACCGAAGGGCGGCCATCCCACATGTCCACCGACAACAGTTGCTGCCGCGTGACCGCAGGCGCCTTGACCACCGGTGCCTTCGGTGCGGGTCGGCGCACGGGCGCAGGTCGTGCAGGGACCGGTGGCGTGACCTGGTGCGGTGCAAATGCCGTGGGGAGCAACGGCTCACCATTCGCTCCGGCTTCCCCGATGATGTAGCCCTGCGCGCGCAGTCCTTCGATCACCTGGTTCAACCGGGTTTCCATGTGATCCAGCCGAGCATTGAGCTCGATCTGCTCGGAGGTGGGTCCTGCAGGCGGCTCAGGCACCACGGGCTGGATGGGCGCCACCGCAGGCAACGGCAGCGGGGACGAGCCGAGCACCGCAGGCAGAGCAGGCGCGGCTTGCGATGCCACCTCCATCGCGCCCGTGGTCTGCGCAGCCGCTTCGCGCTTCTGCCACATCCGGTAGCCCTGGTAGCCCAGCGCACCGAGCACCAGCAAGGCAACGACCCACAGTAGGCCCATGCTGCGCTTCTTGTCCGCTGGCCGTTGCGGCGCAGGGTCCCGGAAAACGGGTGCACCGTCCACGCGATCACGCGCTTCGTCACGGACGTCTTCTTGTACTGGCGTTGATTTCATGGCGGGGGGTGCTTCGTCGAAGAAGGTAGAAAGGTCGCGCGAACGTCCGTTCTTCGGGCGTGCGGCATCTCGTTGCTTTTCGTCCCAGAACTCGTCTTCTTCCTGGCGACGTTGGTGTTCCAGCAGGTCATCCATCGGGGTGCTTCAGCTCAGTTCGCAGGCATGGCTTGCGCATCGCTGTTCGCCACGGATTGCTGAGGAACCACCGGTTGCGCAGGCTGGACCGTCTGCTCGGGAATCGGAGCAACTGGTGATGCATTCGCGCTGTCCGAGCCTTCCAGCTCAAACCACACCTGTCGGCTGATCGGGTCCGACCTGAGGGTCCATGCATTGCCCAGCAACACCTGCAGGAGGGTCTTGACCGAATACGGCCCCATGCGTCGTTGAGACTCCGGCAGCGGCAGGCTGAGGAAGCTGCGCGCCTGGTCGCTCAGGGCTTCGGGGTCCACCATTCGGTATCCCGTGCGAATCAGCGTGTAGTCCAGGGCCTGGCCGACGGTGGCAACGGTCTGCCGTGGGAAATTGAGCTGCGCGTAGACGGACAATGGCTCGGCCAGTTCGGCGGCGGGCTGTGCCGACTGGGTGGTGTATCGACCGACCTGCACTTGATCCCCTCCCGCCACCAGGCGTGTCTGCGCCCAGGCTGTCGGCACCATCAGCATCACGGCGATCAAGCCGAAGAAGAAGCCCTGTTTCATCGAGACACCTTGCATAAAAAACGCCCTGGGCTTCGTCTTGGCCGACGAGGTTTAGGGCAAAAGTGACGCCTCCAGAGATGCGCCGCCAGTGCATGCAGTGTCAGATTCGGGCTTGCAGAACTCCACCCGAAACCTGCCATTTCTCAGGCAGGTTTCGGCTTGACGGTGTAATTGAAATGGTGTACTTGGCAGAAATATGCACGGTCTGTCAGAAACATTCCTACTCAGTTCCTTGCTGCCGCGGAGGAGGGGGTTGCCCGGGGGGCCGGGCAACGACGGGGAAACGGCTTTCTACTGGGTAATGGCCTTATCCAAAGGGCGCCCCCTCCAAGGTTCCGGGGGCAAAGGGCCTACTGGAACGGGCCATTCGGGAGATACGGGTAGGGGGCGGGAGCCCCAATGTCGGGGCATTGGGTCTCCCGCAAGGCGCTAGCAAATCAGCAAAGTGGCGTCAAGCAGAAACCTGCCTGATCGAAAACCGGTTTTCGGTTGTGTGAAAGGGTGCGCCTGCCTAGAGTCGCGAGGCTCAACACACCAGGGAGACCCATGTCACATCCGTATCCACCACGGGATCTCCTGCCATCAAGCCTGGAGCTGGCGTATGGCAGGCACATCCTGGACCAGCAGCACGGGCCGTACCTGGTGGCCACCTATTTGGAGCAGCTTGGGCTGGCCGACTGGACTTGTCGCGTGATGGGCTACCTGCGCATGTATGACGGTATCGACTCATGGCTCGAACCTGGCGACATCGAGGCCGTTGATTTCGTTCGGCAACTGCTGTTCAAAGAGGTCCAGCGCAATCCCAAGGATGATGTCAGCGCTCTGCGCTTTCGACTGGCGGTGTCCATGGCCAATGCACCGGTCGCCAGCTATGGCGCGGCCTTCAAAATCCAGCGCAATCTGGAAGACCCGATGAAGTCGATCTGGTGGAACCCGCTGGAGCAGTCCTGGCTGGCCTTTCTTGCGCAGCGCGAGTCGCTGCCGGACTACACGCGCCTGTACCTTTCCGGGCCATGCGAATACCGCGCCCCCGCGCAGAGCTTGATCGAATACCTGATGGAGCGCTGAGACACCCATGTTCCGCCAGTGCATTCGATGGATCAAACGATGGGATCCCAGATCGCCCCGGCCTGCCCCGCAAGCGGCGCCGACAAGTCCTGCGGCTGTGGCGAATGCGATCGGCTCGCTGGAAGGCGTCAGCAGGAAGCCTGTCGACTTTCGTGGGCATGCCGACGGCTGGTTGCGCATCTTGCGCGCAGGAGAGCTGTTGGAGCTGGTGCAGAGCGCCAGGGCGACGGAAGCGATGTGGCGTCAGTCGCGCCTGTCCTCACTGGTCTGGCGGCGCGATCTGCTGCCGGCATTGCATCGCTACGCTGAATACGTGCAACTCATGCCTGCCTCAGAAAGCCATCACCACGCCCACGTGGGCGGACTGCTGGCTCACACGATGGAGATGACGCTCGCGGCCATGACCTGGCGCAACGGTCATTTCTTTCCCGAGGGTGCGGCAGTGGAGGAGATGGACGCGCAGCGCGACGAATGGACCTATGTGGTCTTCTTCGCGGCCCTGCTACACGACGTTGGCAAGATCATGACCGATCTGCGGGTGTCCTGGTCCTGCTTTGACATGGATGCACCGCTGCGGTGGGTGCCCATGTCGGGTCCACTGACCGAGATGGCTCAGCAACGGCCTGGCGGTGAATACCTGGTGGAGTTCACCCCAAAGTCAGCGCGCGAGTATCAGGCGCACTCCAAGCTGTCCATGATCCTGCTGCAGCAGATTGCACCGCCTTCTGCCCTGAGTTTCCTGGCACGCCGCCCTCAGGCATTTGAATCGCTGGCGCAGTACCTGTCCGGCGGGGACAAGTCCAGCCTCTTGGCCACCATCATCCGCAAGGCGGATCAGACCTCGACCCAGCAGGCCCTGACCAGTGGAAGCCGTGCACGATTCGCAACATCCACCAGCGTGCCATTGATCGACTTGCTGATGCAGTCCATCAAGGACATGCTCAGAAGCGGCACGGCGCTTCCTTTGAACCGCAGCGGCGCAGCGGGCTGGGTATTCGACAGCGCCATCTGGTTCGTGGCCAAGCGACTGGCCGATGGCGTGCGGCAACACATCAAGCAACACCATCCTGAAGAGGCCATTCCCGGTGAGAACAAGAACGACCGCCTGTTTGACACCTGGCAGGAAAACGGCTGTATCCAGCTCAACCCGCAAACCGGCCAGGCGGTGTGGTACGTGCAGGTGCACGGAGGCGAGTCCACATCTGGCGCAGCTTCTGTTCCTCTGCAGGAACACGACCAGCCTGATCCGGAGAGGCTGGAGGAGGGTGGGGCAACCTACTCCCACACGCTCACCATGCTGCGGTTTCCGTTGGACAAGCTCTTTGGCGACCCGGCGCAGTATCCACCCTCTATGGTCGGACGGATCGAGGTCCAGCAAAAGCGTGTCGCAACCT
The DNA here is from genome assembly GCA_002842265.1 of Betaproteobacteria bacterium HGW-Betaproteobacteria-18. Classification (GTDB taxonomy): domain Bacteria; phylum Pseudomonadota; class Gammaproteobacteria; order Burkholderiales; family Burkholderiaceae_C; genus Rhodoferax. The sequence goes on from PHCO01000003.1 coordinate 49,128, forward strand.
CAGCCGAACCGACTGTTGGCGCAAATCAGCATGCGCAGACGAACGATGGCGCCGGTGCGGCCACCCCGTCCACGCGCGACTGCGATGACAGCGATGACAGCAAACCAACAGCGGAGCCTCTCCCCAGCGATCCTAGCGCTGCCGCAGCGCCCACTTCAACTGCGGGCACAAGCAAGAGCTTTCGGGAGAAAGCTGCCCCAGCACTTCGGGCTCCCAACTTCAGTCGACCCAGGTCTGCACCATCCACGCCGGTAAAGGCCGCCAAGGTGACCGGTGACAAGAATCTGCCGGACAAGCCCACGGTTGCACCAACCGATTCATCAAAACCTGCTGCCTCAGATGTGGAACCTTTGCAGGTGGGTGGACCCGATGGCTTCGGCAAGTGGCTGGACTTCGAGGATGACGCTGCGCTGTTCGAGGCGCCTCCCAAGGCGGTTCAACGACCCGTGGACCAGCCCGCGAGCAAGACCCATGCATCCGCTCAAACACCTGCGCCAGTTGCGGCAAAGGCACCCAAAACTGCGACAAAACCATCCCCGGCACCGAGTGCGCCTGCGGATCGCGCGCGAGTCGAACTGCCCGCCATCCCCGAGACACCCGAACGCCGTCCGCTGCTGGTACGAGCAAGACATCCATCCATGGCGGCCAGGAGCGAACCGGCACACACACCGCGCATGCAACATGCGCCAGTGGTTCTCACACCGTTTTTGCCCGAACTCCCTCATGAAACGGCGGGCAAACAGGTTGAACCCACTTTCATGGCCATGGCGTTCTTGACCTGGCTGCAGCAGGGTCTGGCCAGCCGTTCCCTGAAGTACAACGAGACTGGCGCCATGATCCACTTCACGGCCGAAGGTATGGCGCTGGTGTCACCGCTGGTGTTCAAGGCCTATGTGGCTGATGAGGAGTCGGTGAACGACGCCGAGTCCGAAGCACAAGCGCTTCAGGTACAACGCGAAGTCATCAAGGCGGGCTGGCACCTCATGGGCCCAGGCAAGACCAACATCCTCAGGTACCAGGTGCTCGGACGCGGTGGCGTGCCGGTCGGAAAGCTCAGCGCCGTCGTCCTGATCCGGCCGGAGCGCTGGGTGATGCCGGTGCCCCCCAGCAACCCGGTTCTCCAGATTGCATGACTTGACAGGTGAAGCGCATCGAAGTTTGACAGTTGACAACAGTATGGGTACATTGAAACCGTGCATCAGGCGGGATCGGCATCGGTTGACGGCTTTTAGGTATCTCGTGGAAAGTTCTAGCAGGCTCATGGCCTGCTTTTTTAGAACTTAGTGACATTCCACGATGTATATTATTGAATTACTTTTAATGATGATTAATCATAAAAAGTAGTTACCTAAGTATGCATTTTTTGAGGGTGGCAACTGACTAGTGC
>PHCO01000144.1 GCA_002842265.1 Betaproteobacteria bacterium HGW-Betaproteobacteria-18
GTGCCGGCCAACTGGAAAAACTACCTCGACAAGCTGCCGCAAGACCCCTGGGGCCAATCCTACATTTACCTTAATCCCGGCATCAAGGGCGAGGTCGATGTGATGTCGTATGGCGCCGATGGACAGGCCGGTGGTGAAGGCCGTGATGCCGATATTGGCAGCTGGCAGCCCTGAGTTGCCACGCTGTCGTCGCCGGTCCGCGGCGGGCTTTACCCTGCTGGAGTTGCTGGTGGTGCTGGCGATCGTGGCGATGGCCTCGGCGGGCGTCGGTTTTGCCATGCGCGACGGCACCCAGACACGGCTCGAGCGCGAGGCGCAGCGCCTGTCTGCCTTGTTCGAGTCGGCGCGGGCGCGTTCGCAGGTCAGCGGCGTGCCGGTGCGCTGGCGCGCCACCTCGCAAGGTTTTCGCTTTGAGGGTTTGCCACCGACTGATCTCCCTGAGGATGCGTTGCCGCGGGCCTGGCTTGACCCGGACACCTCGGCCAGCGTCGATATGCCCGTCATGGCGAACCCTTCGGCCGGCTCAGGACAGGCTGCAGCGCGGCCATCCATGTCCCCTGTGCCAGCACAGTCCGATACTCTCTTGCTGGGCCCCGAACCCATCATCGAGCCGCAAAGCGTGACGCTGTTCTCAAGCAGCGCGCCGGCCAAAAATCTTCGCCTGGTCACCGATGGCGTGCGGCCGTTTGCCGTGCAGGCCAACGCACCATGAAGCAGCGGGAGCGCGGTTTCACACTGGTCGAAGTGCTGGTGGCGCTGGGCATTGTGGCCATTGCCCTGATGGCGGGTTTGCAGGCCACTGCTGCGCTGACCAAGCATGCGCAACGCCAGTCCGATATGGTGCTGGCGCAGTTGTGCGCTGAAAACGAATTGGTCAGAGCCCGCCTGCTCAAACAGATGCCCGACGTCGGCGACACCCGTGTGGCTTGCGAACAGGCCGGCCGCAGTCTGACGGTGGCGCTGGGGGTGCGCCCCACGCCCAACCCCAACTTCAGGCGGGTCGATGCCAGGGTGCTGGACGGCGAGGTGCCGATCTGGCGCCTGACCACCGTGGTGGGGCGCTACTGATGCGGTGCAAACCTTGCTGCCGGGGCTTCACCCTGATCGAACTGCTGGTGACGATCAGTCTGATGGCCTTGATGACGGTATTGAGCTGGCGCGGTCTCGACGGTGTCAGCCGTGCGCAAATCCGCTTGCAACAGCAATCCGATGACGTGCTGGCGCTGCAGGCCACGCTGGCGCAATGGGGCGCCGACCTGGATGCCATGGCCGAACAGCCCGGCACGCCCAGCCTGGACTGGGACGGCCGGGCGCTGCGCATCGTGCGGCGCAGCAGCGCCGGGCCGGGCGAGGGTTTGCGGGTGGTGGCCTGGACCCGGCGCAACGTGGCTGGCCAGGGCCAGTGGCTGCGCTGGCAGTCGCCGCCGCTGCTGACGCGCGGCGCGCTGGAATTGGCCTGGCAAAAAGCGCAGGGCTGGGCACAATCCCCCAGTGATGATGACCTGGCGCGTGAAGTGCGCACCGTGGCGCTGGATCAGTGGCAAATTTTTTATTACCGGGGCAACGCCTGGAGCAACCCGCTGTCCAGTGCGGGCACGGCTGAAGGTACAAGCCCCGCAAGCGCTGCCAGCGCGCAGAGTCCGCCCGGCAGCGGCGCCGTCGCCACCGTGCCCGATGGCGTGCGGCTGGTGCTGACGCTGTCACCCGGCCAGGCCATCCATGGCACCCTGACGCGTGACTGGGTGCGCGGGCTGATCGGGGGTGGCAAATGAAGGCGCAGCGCGGCGCGGCCATTTTGACGGCCATGCTCACCGTGGTGCTGGTGGCCACGCTGGCGTCCGCCATGCTGTGGCAGCAATGGCGTGGTGTCGAGGTGGAAACAGCGCAGCGCACCCGCGTGCAGTCGGCCTGGATACTGACCGGGGCGCTCGACTGGGCGCGCCTGATATTGCGTGAAGATGCGCGCCAGGGCGGCCCCGACCATTTGGCCGAACCCTGGGCGGTGGCGCTGGCACCGGCGCGCCTGACCACCTTTTTGGCAGCTCAGCAGGGTGAGGCCCTGGTGGGTGATGACGCCGATGGCGCCGATGGCGTGCAAGATGCTTTCCTGGCTGGCAATATTCAGGATCTACAGGCGCGCCTGAATGTGACCAACCTGATGGACAACGGCAAGCTGCACGAGCCCAGCGTGGCAGCCTGGGAGCGCTTGTTTACGCAATTGAACCTGCCTGAGTCCGAACTGATGACGTTGACGCAGCAACTGTTGCTGGCCTACGCCCCGGCCGCAGAGGCGCAGACTGCGGCAAGCGCACCGTTGCGCCCGCAGGCGGTGTCCGATCTGGTCTGGCTGGGGCTGTCGCCCGCCACCCTGCAGGCCCTGCGCCCGTTTGTGACGCTGCTGCCGGTGCGTACCCCGGTCAATCTCAACACGGCAACACCCGAGGTGCTGATGGCATGCATCCCCAAGCTGAACATGGCGCAGGCGCGTTCACTGGTGGCAGCGCGCGACCTGCAACATCTGGCCACACTGCCAGACGCTGAAAAGCGCGTTGGCGATGCAGAAATCAAACTCGATGCCGGCCTGCACGCCGTGGCCACGCGGTTTTTCAGCGTCACAGGGCAATTGCGGGTGGGCCAGACCACCTTGCAGGAGACTTCGGTGCTGCAGCGCGATGGCATGGACGTGAAAGTTCTGAGCCGCACACGCGAGATGGTCCAGCCGAGCCGGCCACTCCTACAATGATCCGACCCTGCTCACCATGACTTCCCTGATCATTACCCTGCCCACTGCCAGCGCGGATGCGTCTGCGCTGTATGACTACGTGCTGAGCCCGGACGGCAGCGCGCCGGTCGGCTACGCCAGTGTGCCGCTGGCGCTGCTGCCCTTGCCCTCCGACCGCCAGACCGAGGTGGTCGTGCTGCTACCCATGTCGGCCTTGTCATGGCATCAGCTGCAGTTGCCAAAGGGCAGCCTGGCGCGTGGCCTGATGGCCGAACGTGGCGCCAGCCGCCTGCGCGCCATCCTGGATGGTTTGCTGGAAGAGCAGCTGCTCGACGAACCAGCGCAGTTGCACCTGGCGCTGCAGCCGCAGCCGGTGGCGGATGCCCCGGTATGGGTGGTGGCCTGCGACCGGGCCTGGCTCGCCGCGCACCTGCAGGCCTTGGCCCAGGCCGGTTTTGCGGCCAGCCGCATCGTGCCCGAGTTCACCCCCGAGGCGCTGGCGCAGACGCTCTATGTGGTGGGTGACGAAGCGCGCCCCATGCTGGTCGGTGGCAATATGCTGCACTGCCCTTTGTCAGCCGCCACCGTGGCCTGGCTGGGTGACGCATCAGCAGCGGGTTCGTCGCCGGAGGTGGTGGCCGAGCCCGCCGTCGCTGCGCTGGCTGAAAGCCTGTTCAGGCGCCCGGTCACGCTGCAACAGCGGCCCCAGCGGCTGCTGCAGGCGACGCAAACTCCCTGGGATATTGCCCAGTTCGAGCTGGTCAACGCCAACCGGGATCGGGCCTGGGCACAGTTGGCGCATGGGGCGAAAAGTTTGCTGCGGGCGCCACAATGGCGCGCGGCACGGCTGGCCCTGGTGGCGCTGGTGCTGGTGAACCTGGTGGCTTTGAATGCCTGGGCCTTGCGCGAACAAGCGGCGCTGCAAGCCAAGCGCCTGGCCGTGCGCGCGGTGCTGAACAGCACCTTCCCCAAGATACCCGTGGTAGTCGATGCGCCGCTGCAAATGGCGCGCGAAGTGGCAGTTTTGCAACGCGCCAGCGGTGCTGCGTCAGGCGCTGACATGGAAGCCATGCTGGCTTCTTTGGGTGCTGTGCTGCCTGCCACGCAAACACTCACAACGCTTGACTATGCGGCGCAGGAATTGCGCGCCAAGGCGCCAGCCGTTTCTGAAGCAGATCAGGCGCGGGTGGCGCTGGCGCTCAAGCAGCATGGCCTGGCCGCCCGTTGGGAAGGTGCGCAATGGGTCATCAGGCCGGGGTTGACACCATGAGCCTGATGACGCCTTTGCAAACGCGCTGGCGCAATGTGTCGCCACGCGAACAGCGTTTGGTCTTGCTGGCAGGGGTTGTGATCAGCCTGGCCCTGCTGTGGTGGCTGGCGCTGGCGCCGGCGCTGAAGGTGCTCAAGGCAGCACCGCTGCAGCATCAGGCGCTTGACGCCCAACTGCAGCACATGCAGCGTTTGCAAGCCCAGGCCAAAGCCTTGCAGGCGCAGCCGGTGCTCTCCAGCGATGAGACGCGCCAGACGCTCGAGGCCGCACTGGCGCCGCTGGGAAGCGGCGCGCAGATGAACGTGCAAATCGACCGTGCCACGGTCACGCTCAAGGCGGTCAGTGCCAGCGCTTTGGCGCAGTGGCTGGCCACCGCCCGGCAAAATGCCCATACCGCGCCGGTTGAGGCGCACCTGCTGCGCAATCCGGATGGCAGTTGGGACGGCACGCTGGTGCTGAACCTGGGTGCACGACCATGAAGCCGTTGCAAAAAACCACGCCTTGGTATTGGGCGCTGGCCGGTGCGTTGTTGGGCTTGACGCTGAGCACCTTGATCTTTGCGCCGGCGCGCTGGCTGGCTACGCTGGTGCAGCAGGCCAGCCGGGGCCAGGTGCTGCTGATGGAAGCACGCGGTACGGTGTGGACGGGCTCGGCCCGCGTCACGCTGACGGGCGGTGCCGGCAGTCAGGAAGTGGCCACGCTGCCGGGCCGGCTGGACTGGAACTTGACCCCCGCTCTGACTGGTGCCAGGCTGCTGCTGAACGCCGATTGCTGCATGCAACAAGCCTGGTCGATGCGCTTGCAGCCGCGCTGGAACGGTTTGCAGGTGTTGCTGTCAGACGCCCGGTCGCAGTGGCCGGCCAGCTTGTTGGCAGGCCTGGGCACGCCCTGGAACACCATCCAGCCGCAGGGCGACCTGCACCTGAGCACGCAGGGCCTGACGCTGGTTTGGGCGGCCGGGCGGTTGCTGCTGACGGGCGCAGCGCAACTCGATGCCATCAACCTGTCCTCGCACCTGTCCACGCTGCGCCCCATGGGCAGCTACCGTTTCAGCGTGCAGGGCGGCACGCCGGTCACGCTGGCGCTGACCACGCTGCAAGGCAGCTTGCAAATTTCTGGCAACGGCCAATGGGTGGGTGGCCAACTGCGCTTTAATGGCGAGGCCAGTGCTGTCCCCGAGCACCAGGCGGCCCTGTCCAATCTCTTGAACCTCATCGGGCGGCGCAATGGCGCGCGGTCCATCATCAAAGTGGGTTGAACCAGCATGACCAAATTGAACTTTTCAAGAACCCATCGCGCCCTTTATTCAGTCGCTGCTGGCGCCTTGCTGGCCAGTGCCATGGCGATGTTCCCCCTGAATTCCATGGCGCAGACAGCGGCCAGGTCGGCGCGCCCGGCTGATCCGGTCACGCTCAACTTCAACAACGCCGAGATCGACGCGGTGGCGCGCACCTTTGCCAGCATCACCGGGCGCAATGTGGTGGTGGATCCGCGCGTCAAGGGCACCTTGACCCTGGTGACAGACAAACCGGTGAGCCGCGCCGCCGCCATGGGCCAATTTGTGGCGGCGCTGCGCTTGCAGGGCTACACCCTGGTGGAGGCAGATGGCTTGTACAAGGTGGTGCCCGAGGCCGATGCCAAGCTGCAAAGTGCCGGCGTCACGGTGCTGGACGGCGAGGACGGCCGTCTGCCGTCGGGCAACCAGATTGCCACGCAGATATTCAAGCTCAATTTCGAGTCGGCCAACAATCTGGTGCCCGTGTTGCGGCCCTTGATCAGCCCCAACAACACCATCAACGCCAACCCCGGCAGCAACTCGCTGGTGATCACCGACTACGCCGACAACCTGCGCCGCATGGGGCGCATCATTGCTGCCATGGACGTGGCCAACGCCACCGATGTCGAGGTGATCCCGCTGCAGCACGCCATTGCCTCCGATCTGGCGCCGCTGGTACTGCGGCTGGTTGGAGCAAGTGCCAGCGCAGCGCCGCCAGGGCAGGCCGACACCTCGTTCAAAACCACGCTGATGGCCGAGCCACGCTCCAACGCGCTGATTTTGCGTGCCGCCAACGGCGCGCAACTGGCGCTGGTGCGCTCGCTGGTGGCCCGGCTCGATCAACCCGACGCGGACAGCAGCAATGGCGCGGCTGGCAATATTCATGTGGTTTATCTGAAAAATGCCGATGCCACCAAAATAGCGGCCACCCTGCGCGCTGCGGTCAGTGGCGGTGCTGCCCCCGCAGCAGCGGCTGCCGCTGGGGCGCAAGCCACCACCGGCGGTCAGATTCAGGCTGATGTGGCCACCAACTCGCTCATCATCACCGCGCCCGAGCCGCAATACCGCCAGTTGCGCGCGGTCATCGACAAACTTGATGGTCGGCGCGCCCAGGTGTATGTGGAGAGCCTGATTGCCGAGGTCAGTGCCGACCGGGCGGCTGAATTTGGCATCCAGTGGCAAGGCGCACTGGGCGGCAGTGGCGACAACAACATTGGCTTGCTGGGCACCAATTTCCTGCGCAACTCGATCAGCAAGATCAGCGGCAATATCATCGACATTTCGACCTCGGTCGCTACCGGCAATCCGGCCATCGGCAGCGGCGCCAATTTTGGTCTTGCGCACAAGACCAATGGCGTTTATGTGCTGGGTTTTCTGGCGCGCTTTCTCGAAGAGTCAGGCAGCGGCAATGTGCTTTCCACCCCCAATTTGCTGACACTGGACAATGAAGAGGCCAAGATTGTGATCGGTCAGAATGTGCCGTTTGTCACCGGCCAGTTCACCAACACCGGCAGCAGCAGTGGCAGTTCGGTCAACCCGTTTCAGACCATCGAGCGCAAGGACGTCGGGCTGACGCTCAAGGTCAAGCCGCAAATCAGCGAAAACGGCACCGTCAAGCTGGCCATCTACCAGGAGGTCTCCAGCGTGCTGGCCTCCACCGTGAACGCCAGCAATGGCCCCACCACCAACAAGCGCACCATCGAGTCCAACGTGCTGGTCGAAGACGGCGCCATTGTGGTGCTGGGCGGTCTGTTGCAGGACGAATACTCGGGCAACCAGGAAAAAGTACCCGGCCTGGGCGACGTGCCGCTGTTTGGCAACTTGTTCAAGAGCGAGGCCCGCACCCGCAAGAAAACCAACCTGATGGTGTTTTTGCGCCCGGTGGTGGTGCGTGATGCGCAGGCCACCGACAAGTTGTCGCTGGACCGCTACGACCTGATGCGCTCCGGTCTGCAGGCTGCCCAGCCTGTTCCCAGCAATCTGGTGCCCATCAACGAGGCACCGCTGTTGCCGCCAGCGCCTGGCAAATAAGTCTGAACAAACGATCTGGCCCATGCGTTACCCCCTGCCTTATGCTTTTGCCCGCAGCCACCAGCTCTTGCTGGAAGAAGACGCGGGGGCCTTCACCCTGCTGGTACACCTCGAGTCCGCGCCCAGCGCCGTGGGCGAGGTGCTGCGCAAATACCCGCACAGCCAGTTGCAAACGCACACTGCTGCGGCACTGATCCAGCGCATCAGCGCTGCCTATGCCCAGGGTGAATCGAGCGCTGCAGCGGTGGTCAACGAGGTCGAGAGCGACGCCGACCTGAGCCGCATGATGCAGGAGTTGCCGGCTATCGAAGACCTGCTGGAAACCTCGGACGATGCGCCCATCATCCGCATGCTCAACGCACTGCTGACGCAAGCCGCGCGCGATGGTGCCAGCGACATCCACATCGAGCCTTACGAGCGCCATTCCTCCGTGCGTTTTCGCGTCGATGGCACGCTGCGCGAGGTGGTGCAACCCAACCGGGCGCTGCACGCGGCGCTGATCAGCCGCCTGAAAATCATGGCCGAGCTCGACATTGCCGAGCGCCGCCTGCCGCAAGACGGCCGCATCAGCCTGCGCATCGGCACCCGTGCCGTGGACGTGCGCGTCAGTACGCTGCCCAGTGCCCATGGCGAACGCGCGGTGTTGCGCTTGCTGGACAAATCCGAAGGCCGTCTGAGCCTGGAAGCTTTGGGCATGCAGGGCGAGGTGCTGCGCCGTTTTGAGCAACTGGTGACGCAGCCGCACGGCATTGTGTTGGTGACAGGCCCCACCGGTTCTGGCAAAACCACCACGCTGTACGCCGCGCTGCAACGGCTGGATGCGGCCAGCAGCAACATCATGACGGTGGAAGACCCGATTGAATACGAACTCTCGGGCGTCGGACAAACCCAGGTCAACGCCAAGATCGACCTGACCTTTGCCAAGGCCCTGCGCGCCATCCTGCGGCAAGACCCGGACGTGATCATGATCGGCGAAATCCGCGACTTCGAGACCGCGCAAATCGCCATTCAGGCCTCGCTCACGGGCCACCTGGTGCTGGCCACGCTGCACACCAACGATGCCGCCAGCGCCGTCACGCGCCTGACCGACATGGGTGTTGAGCAGTTTTTGTTGAGTTCATCGTTGCTGGGTGTGCTGGCCCAGCGCCTGGTGCGCAAACTGTGCCCGCATTGCAAGCTGGTCACCAAATTGGGGTCAGATCCCGATTTCGCGAAGAGAAACTCGGGCTCTGACCCCAATTTCCACCCTGTTGGCTGTGCCCAGTGCGCCCAGACCGGCTACAGCGGCCGCAGCGGTGTCTTCGAACTGCTGGTCACCGACGACGCCATTCGCGCCCAGATTCACAGCCGCGCCTCCGAGGCCGACATCCGCGCGGCGGCCATTGCCGCTGGCATGGTGCTGATGCGCGAAGACGGCGAGCGCCTGGTGCGCATGGGGCTCACTTCGCGCGAAGAGCTGCTGCGCGTCACGCGCGATTAGTCCTTACAGCGCCATGCCGGTTTATTCCTTTGAAGCCATCAGCGCCGCCGGTGACACCCGCAAGGGTGTGATCGAGGCCGACTCGGCCAAGGCTGCGCGAGGCCTGCTGCGCGCCCAGGCGCTGGTGCCGCTCAAGGTGGAGCCGGTGAGCACCCAAACGGATGCGGCGGGCAAGGCGAATACGGGCAGCGCATGGGGGCTACGCCGCGTTTTCAGTGCCACTGCCCTGGCCATCTGGACGCGCCAGCTCGCCGGCCTGGTGTCCTCGGGCCTGCCACTGGAGCGCGCGCTCACATCCTTGTCTGACGAAGCCGAAAAAGCGCCCGAGCGCGAGCTGGTGGCCACGCTGCGCGCCGAGGTCAACGGCGGCACGTCGTTTGCCAAGGCGCTGGCACACCACCCACGCGAGTTTTCGGATATTTTTGTCGCGGTGATCGGCGCCGGCGAGCAAAGCGGCAATTTGGGCCTGGTGCTGGAGCGTCTGGCCGACGACCTCGAAGAACAGCACGCGCTCAAAGCCAAGCTGATCGGTGCCGCCCTGTACCCGGCTATCGTGTCGCTGGTGGCGATCGTGATCGTGCTGTTTCTGGTGACCTACGTGGTGCCGCAGGTGGCCAACGTATTTGCCGGTAGCAAGCGCGCGCTGCCCTTGCTCACGGTCATCATGATCAATACCAGTGCGTTCCTCAGAAGCTACGGCTGGCTGCTGTTGCTGGCACTGGCAGGTGGCGTCTTCGCCATGCGTCTGGCCCTGGCCAATGACCCGTTCCGTGAGCAATTCGACGCCGCCTGGCTCAATCTGCCGCTGCTCGGCAAGATGTCGCGCAGCTACAACTCGGCGCGTTTCGCCAGCACCCTGGCCATGCTGGCATCCGCTGGCGTGCCTATTTTGAAAGCCTTGCAGGCCGCCGCGCAAACCCTGTCCAACCGGGCCATGCGCACCGACGCGCTCGACGCCCTGGTGCTGGTGCGCGAAGGCGCGCCGCTGGCCTCGGCGCTGGCACAAAAAAAGCGCTTTCCGGGGCTGCTGGCCATGTTTGCGCGCCTGGGTGAGCAAACCGGCACGCTGCCGCTGATGTTGCAGCGCGCCGCCAAACAGCTCAGCACCGAGGTGCAGCGCCGCGCCATGCAACTCGCCACGCTGCTGGAGCCGCTACTGATCGTGGCCATGGGTCTGGTGGTGATGCTGATCGTGCTGGCGGTGCTGATGCCGATCATCCAGCTCAATCAGCTGGTGAAGTAGGGCGCAAGCAAACATCAACGCGTTACCTTGGGCCAGATGACAGTCCCTGCGATGCTCTTGGACGTTCCCCCTTGTTCTGTGTTTTTCAGCCAGACAGCCAGTACGCCAGAAGAAGATGCCGCCAAAGTCGGATAAACATACCGTGTTGCCCACTCGGGTGTCCAACTGACTGCAATACCGGGTGCGCTGGTTATCGCGGTGCCATCGGTGCTGATCCGGACCGCATAGATGCCGGTCGGACCACCCGGGTTGTTCACAAAAGCACCGCGTGACCAGGCCGCAACGTATTCACTCCCCGTAAAGGCCAGTCCTGGATAGCCCGCATTGGCTGTCACGCCGGTCGCGATCGGGATACCGCCCGTCGCAGGCGGGCCATTGAGCACAGTTCCGGCACGGGTCACAAAAGCACCATACATGTCGCCCGGTCCTGGTGAGAAGTTATAGGACGCCCCGGGATAGTTGCGACGATCGACCCAGGTCACCAGGCAGTTTGTTGGGTCGCAGGCGATCTGGGGCCACAACTGCGCCTCCGGCGCTGTGCTGATGGCAAAGGGTGCGGCATCGACGCTCATCCCTTGCGGCGAAATGCGTATCGCATGCAAGTTGGTGCTCGAAGGATCGCCAGATGTGACACTGGTCTCCCAAACCACGACGAAATTTTCGCCATTGAAGGCGACAGCGGGTGCCTCATAGCCGGCGTATCCTGTGGCTATCGTAAATTCGGCGTCGGCTGCGCCCGAACTTGAAATGAATCTGCCGAAGAGGGTGCCTGGCGATGATGTGCGCCCGTACACGGCAAGCCACTTGTCCCCCGCGGCGGCCAGTGCCCGGTTGTAGCCATCCGGCGCGAGATTGGTGCCCGGATACGCGTCAAGCACCAAACCCGTGGCACTCACACGCTGGGCGTACATGCCAAAGGCATTTTCACCTCCGGTAATGACAAGATAGCTTGATCCGTTCCAGGCCACGCTGGGCGATCCCCAAAGGTCGGACACGGGTGAAATCTCGAAATTATCCTGGGCTTGCCCGTCGGCACCAACGAATTGCCCTATCCACTGCCTGCCTGAAGCGGTCAGTCGGTTGCTCACGAGAAGATAATGCGTGCCGTCACTCGCCAATCCGGGCGCACCCGGGCGTGTGGTATCGGAGTCGGCACTGGCTAGAGCGCCGAGCAACTCCTTCGGCGCAAGAACCCCCGCCACCACACCGTTGACCGACAGCCCCCTGGCTTCCAAAGTCTCGTATTGCGTCGTGCCATCTGCGCTCATGCTGATGACCTGACGCAGCGAACCCACTTCAGGTGCGCGCCACTCGTGCAGGATCTCGGTGAAGGTCGCCGTAGGGCCTGTGGATGCCCTGACCGTTCCTGTGATGTCGTAGCGCAGACGGGCGGTATTGGAAAAACTCCCCAGGTTCGTCACCAGTGTTTCATAGCCTTCGACAGCCCCGTTGACCTGCACATCCACCCGCTCATTGATACCGTCCCCGTCAAGGTCCACCCCCATGTCAACATTCGTTTTATTCAGCAGCGGTGAGGCGCTGAACGTACCGTCGAAGCGCATCAGGTCGAATGAATTGACGAGTGAGTCCAGCCAACCCGATGGAAATTTGCTGCCCAGATAAGTGAATGCTCGATCGTCCTTCGTGTAGTAGCTTTCTACGGCGATGCCATCCCCAACGGGATTACTTTCGTTGAAGACCCAGGCGCTCACCCCTGAAATCATACGGGTACCCGTGATCACCATTTCATCAATGAACGATGCCGACTCGCTCGGCGTCACGTCGTAGGCCCATCTGGCCCCAATGCTTACCGGGTAGTAGGACTCAGGGATCCCTGTGCGTTCAGGTGGAGGTGCGCTACCACCGCCACCACCACACCCAGCAAGCAACGCGATCAAAATGCAGGTTGAAAAACGCTTCATGATGAACCTCTACTTCTTCGATGAATCGGATATTAAGAAGCAAGAAAACGTCGTCGTTGCGAATAATCAAATGTTGCGTCGGTCGACGAAATGGTCGGCTTCAGGAATCAAGGGTCGATAGTTGAATTCCGGCTTTCTCTTGCGGACATCGAAAAACCTGCAAGTCACTTAAAAAGAGTCATCAATCACCCGAGCGCATCGTCAATCACTTCTGGCGACGTGAAACATGACTTGACATCAGGGCGCGACTACCAGTCCACCAGACTCAGCCCCACACTCAGTACCGTGCGGCGGCGGTTGTAGTCCACCAGTGAATCGCCATAGCCACTGAACAGTTGCGTATGCAAGCGCAGGCCGCTGTTGTTGCCGGCAAAACCGCTGTCGCCGAGTTTGCGCAGCCATTCCAGGCGCACCGAGCCATTGCTGTCGGCGCGCAGCGAGTGGCGCAGGGTCACGCCCAGCGTATGGTCGGGGTTGACGTTCCAATAGCCCGACAATTCGGCGCGGCCGATCAGGTCGCTGATGTCCGGGTTGTCATCGTCATCAGGGTTTTCTGACTGGCGATACCAGAGCTTGCCCAGCAGGTGGAACTGCTGGCCTTTTTCCATGCCGGCCATCAGCATGGTGCGGTTCCAGCTGCGTGACAGCGGCAGCGGCTGGCCGTTGGACTGGTGGTTCAGGCTGAGGCCGGCGTAGCGCAGTTGCCAGCCCCAGGGCAACTCGGCCTCCAGGGGATAGATGTAGATCAGCTCGGGTTCGTGGTCGGTGGTTCGAAACGGGCGCGACAGGTCGCCGCTGAAGAGTTGCCAGTTGGATTGCTGCGAGTAGGCAAACCAGATCGAGTCGCGTTTGCTCGGCTCGTTTTGCGTCAGCAAGCCTTGGGCTATTTTGGTGCGGATGGACAGACCGATGCGCATCTCGTTGGTCCCAAAAGGCAGGGCGGATGCCGCTGTATGTCCGGGCGATGGCGAGGTGGGCTGGGTGTTGACGCTGTCCGAGCCGATCCACGACAGGCTGATGGGCTGGTAGCCGCGAATGCCGAAGGTGCCGCAGTCGCTACCGGCCTCCAGCTCCCAAAAGCGCGAGAGTTCGGAAAACCTGGGGTTCTTGCAGTTGTGGGCCGGCGGGGCGGTCATGGTGATGACGACCGGTGCCGTGGCTGGCGGGGTTGGCTGGGCTTTCTGGACAGAGGGTTCCGGGGCGTCAGGCTCGGCTTGTTGCGCCGCCCACTGGTCAAAGCATTGCAAGCGGGCCACGCTGTCGCTGCGCAGGGCGCTGCACTGTTGCCAGCCCGGGGCTTCGGGGGAGGCGGTGGCCTCGGCGTTGCTTCGGGCGAAAGCCGCGGGTGGTGTGGCTGCGAAACCAAGCACGAAAGCCGTCGTGGCGGCAGAGATTGGTCGCCAGGCAGGTGCGGAAAATCTGGATGTGAAGTTCATGGGGTCATATGGCCTTTCCCTGTCAGCGCACCAGCGCCCGCGCCGCCGCGCCGTCAAGTGCCTTCTGGGCAAATTCGGCGCGCAGGGCCTTGAGCTTTTCGCGCGGGTCTTCCTTGACCGTATTCTGATCCAGCCCCATTTCGGCAATGAAGCGGCTGGGCTGGGCGGCGATCATTTCGCGGCCTTTTTTGCGCTTGCGCGTCCAACTCACGGCCAGGCTGCGTTGGGCGCGGGTGATGCCCACGTACATCAGGCGGCGCTCTTCCTGCAGATGCGTGGTCAGGGTTGCGCTGGCGGCCTCCTGCGCCTGGGCGCGCTGAGCGCTCGATGCCTGGCCTGCGGGTACTTCGTCAGGGTTGTCGCGCAGCTTGAACGGCAGCATGCCCTCGGTCACACCCACCAGCATCACATGCGACCACTCCAGCCCCTTGGCCGCGTGCAGGGTCGAGAGCGTCACCACGTTCTGATCGGTCTCGCGCTCGTTGATGGTGGACAGCAGCGACACGGTTTGCGCCACCTCGAGCAGCGACTTGACCTCGCCCGCCGTGCTCACGCCTGCCGCGTCGGCAATCTGGCCACCGCAGCGCCCGCTCATCCAGTCGCAAAAATCCAGCACATTGCTCCAGCGCGCGGCGGCCACTTGCTCGCTGTCTTCGCCGTCGTACAGGTACTTCTCGAAGCCGATGGCTTTGAGCCAGTCGAGCAAGAAAGTTTTGGCAGCCTCGGCGCCCAGTGTGTGGCGGGCGCGAAATTCGAGGTCGTTGATCTCGCGGCCAAATTCATGCAGGCTGCCCAGCGCCTTGCCCGAAATCACTGCCCCAAGGCTGCTGGAGAACAGCGCCTCGAACATGCTCACCTTGTATTTGCTGGCAAAGTCGCCCAGG
>PHCO01000145.1:0-8020 GCA_002842265.1 Betaproteobacteria bacterium HGW-Betaproteobacteria-18
TGGACGTGGATGTGTGCCGCGCCATGGCAGCCGCCACCTTGGGCGACGCTGAAAAGGTCAAATACGTGCCTCTGAACGCACAGCAGCGTTTTACTGCTTTGCAATCTGGTGAAGTCGATGTGCTCTCACGCAACACCACCTTCACCCTGACCCGTGATGCGTCTTTGGGCATGAACCTCACGGCAGTCACCTACTACGACGGCCAGGGTTTCATGGTACCGGTCAAGAGCAAGATCAAGAGCGCCAAGCAGCTCAAGGGCCAAACCGTGTGCGTGCAGTCCGGCACCACCACCGAGAAAAACCTGACCGACTTCTCCAAAGCCAGCGGCCTGAACATCAAGCCCGTGGTGTTCGAAAAGCTTGAAGCCGCTGAAAACGCTTACTTTACCGGCCGTTGCATTGCCTACACCACTGACGCATCCGGCCTGGCCTCGACCCGCAACAAAGTGGCCAAGAACCCGGCTGACCACATCATTCTGCCCGAGCTGATCTCCAAAGAACCCTTGGGCCCGATGGTGCGCCGTGGTGACGACGAGTGGTTTGCCATTGCCAAATGGACCATTTATGGCCTGCTGGAAGCTGAAGAGTACGGCATTACCCAAGCCAATGTCGATGCACTCAAAGCCACCAGCAAAGACCCTGTGGTGCAACGCATTTTGGGCACCTCTGAGGACACCGGCAAGCTGTTGGGCTTGAACAAAGACTGGATGGCCAACGCCATCAAGGCCACCGGCAATTACGGTGAAATTTTTGAGCGCAATGTCGGTCCAAAATCAGCCTTGGGCTTGCCCCGTGGTGTCAACAACCAGTGGAACAAGGGCGGCCTGATGTACGCCTACCCGGTTCGTTAATTCCTGGCGCGCACAGCGCACAAAGCGCCGCCTGATGTCGCCACAAGCGATTCATGCGGCGCTTTTTATTAATGGACGGCAAGCACCATGAACCCATCATCTCCTCCCAAAAAAAATAACTGGTCCTGGCGCAGCCAGGCCTTCCGGGGCATTATTTACCAGCTGTTTGCAGCGGCAGCCATCGCCGCCGTGGCTTGGTTCCTGATCCACAACACGCTCATCAACATGCAGGCGCGTGGCATCAAGAGCGGTTTTGATTTTTTGTCACAAGCCGCCGGCTTTGACATTGGCGAAAGCCTGTACCCCTTTGACTCGGGCGAAGCCTATTGGCGCGCCTTTCTGGTCGGTGTCACCAACACCCTGCGCGTGGCCGTGCTCGGCATCATTCTGGCCACCCTCCTGGGCACCTTGTTGGGCGTGGGCCGTTTCTCGCGCAACGCGCTGGTGCGCGGCCTGTGCCTGTCCTACGTCGAATTTTTCCGCAACATCCCGGTGCTGCTGCAGCTCTTGATGTGGTACGTGATCCTGACCGAGGTGCTGCCCTCATCGGCCGATGCCTGGGTGCTTGGGCCGCTGTTTTTGAGCAAGGGCGGTCTGAACTTTCCGATTCCGGTGTGGGCCACCGGGCAACTTTGGGCCGCCTACGGCTTGCTGCCCGGTTTGTTGCTGGGTTGGACTTATCGCCGCTGGGCCATCGGGCAATTTGAAGCCACGGGCAAGCCCCGCAGCACGGTGTTGCTGCCAGCGCTGATCGTGCTGCTGACCAGCCTGGCGGGTTGGGCGCTGGGGGGCGCACCCACCGAGTTCAACCGCCCTTTCAAAGGCGACTTTTCCATTGAACACGGCGGTGCCTTGACCCCCGAATTTTTAGCGGTGCTGATGGGCCTGACGCTGTACACCGCCTCTTTCATCGCCGAAGTGGTGCGCGGTGGCATTGCCTCCGTGGCGCGCGGCCAGGGTGAAGCGGCTTCGGCTTTGGGGCTCAATCAAAACCAGGAAATGCGCCTGGTCATGCTGCCCCAAGCGCTGCGCGTGATCATCCCGCCACTGACCAACCAGTACCTGAACCTGACCAAAAACTCATCCTTGGCTGTAGCCATTGGCTACCCCGACGTGGTCTCGATTGCCAACACCGCGCTCAACCAGACCGGCCGTGCGGTGGAGTGTATTTCGCTGGTGATGCTGGTCTATCTGGCGACCTCGCTGGGTACCTCGCTGCTGATGAACTGGTACAACAGCCGTGCCGCGATCAAGGAGCGTTGAAATGAGCGACACCATGAATACCACAACGTTTCAACCGATTGCAGCGCGCCCGGCTCCCGTCAACACCGAAGGCCCGGTGGCCTGGGTCAAGACCAACTTGCTGGCCGACTGGAAAACCTCGCTGGCCACCCTGATCATTGGCGGCGTGCTACTGTGGCTGGTGCCCCAAATTCTGAACTGGGCCCTGGTCAAAGCCGTCTGGGTGCCCAGCTTTGAGGCCTGCCGCGCCGAGGGCGCGGGTGCCTGCTGGGGTGTGATCACCGAGAAATACCGCGTCATCATCTTTGGCCGCTACCCATTCGAAGAACAATGGCGCCCGCTGGTCGCCACCACGCTGCTGACCGGCTTGCTGGTGGCCAGCTGCATGCGCATGTTCTGGAAAGCCTGGCTGCCGCTGCTGTGGGTGGCGGTGCTGGCCGTCTTTTTTGCATTGATGTACGGCAACACCCTGGGCTTGAGCCAAGTGGAAACTGACCGCTGGGGCGGCCTGCCACTGACCATTTTGCTGGCCTCGCTCTCGCTGGTGATGTCGTTTCCGCTGGCCCTGCTGATCGCTTTGGGTCGGCGCTCCAACCTGCCCGCCATTCGCAGTTTTTGCACCATTTATGTCGAGCTGATTCGCGGCGTGCCACTGATCTCGGTGCTGTTCATGGCCTCGTTCATGTTCCCGTTGTTCATGCCGCCCGATGTCAAGATTGATGTGCTGGTGCGCGTGCTGGTGGGCATCACGCTGTTTGCTGCGGCTTATTCGGCCGAAGTGATTCGTGGTGGCTTGCAGGCGGTACCCAAAGGTCAGGTGGAGGCTGCCGCCACGCTGGGCCTTTCCTACTGGCAAACCCAGCGCAAGATTGTGTTGCCGCAAGCCCTCGCCATGGTGGTGCCAGGCATCATGAACAACTTTATTTCCACCTTCAAGGACACCTCACTGGTGACCATCGTGAGCCTGTACGAGCTCACTGGCGCGATGAGCCTGGCGCTCAACTCCGATGCCGACTGGCGGCCCTTCACCATTGAAGGCTACATCTTCATCGCCCTGATTTACTTTGTGTTCTGCTTCTCCATGTCGCGCTACAGCCACTGGGTCGAGACGCAGGTCAACAAGAGCAAATTGAGATAACTTGCGGGACAGACCAAGAATCTATGAATTTGCGGGACAGACCAACATTTGCAAAGCAAATTTGCTCTGTCCTCAACATTTTGAGATTTGCGCTGTCCCCAATAAATTTAAATAAATCAATCGAGATCAATCATGGCAGAAACCACCCCCTCCCCCATCATCATTTTCGACAAAGTCAACAAGTGGTACGGCAACAACTTTCACGTGCTGCGCGACATTGATCTGTCGGTCGCCAAAGGCGAGCGCATCGTCATCTGCGGCCCGTCCGGCTCGGGCAAATCCACCCTGATCCGCTGCATCAACCGGCTCGAAGAGCACCAGCAGGGTCACCTGACAGTCGATGGCACCGAGCTCACCGACGATGTCAAGGCCATCGACAAGGTGCGCAAGGAAGTCGGCATGGTGTTCCAGCAGTTCAACCTGTTCCCGCACCTCACGGTGCTGGAAAACCTGACGCTGTCGCCCATGTGGGTCGGCAAATTGCCCAAGAAAGAGGCCGAGGAAAAGGCCATGGTGCAACTCAACCGGGTGCGCATTGCCGAGCAGGCCAACAAATACCCCTTGCAGCTCTCGGGCGGCCAGCAACAGCGCGTGGCGATTGCCCGCGCTTTATGTTTGAAACCAAAAATCATGCTGTTCGACGAGCCCACCAGCGCGCTCGACCCCGAGATGATCAAGGAAGTGCTGGACGTGATGATCGCCATGGCCGACGAAGGCATCACCATGCTCTGTGTCACCCACGAAATGGGCTTTGCCAAGGCCGTGGCCGACCGCGTCATCTTTATGGACCAGGGCCAGATCGTCGAGCAAAACAACCCGCACGACTTCTTCAACAACCCGCAAAGCGAGCGCAGCAAAGACTTTTTGTCAAAAATCCTGGGGCACTAACTCCCCGCCACCTTCATCTTGTTGATCAGGATCGAGCCCACGGTTTTGGCGCCGTGGTTGTAGGCGTCAGAACCCACCGCCTCGATGCCCTTGAGCATGGCTTTCATGTTGCCGGCAATGGTGATCTCGTGCACCGGGTAGGCAATGCTTCCCTTTTCCACCCAGAAGCCGCTGGCGCCGCGTGAATAGTCGCCGGTCACGTAGTTGACGCCACTGCCCATCAGCTCGGTTACAAACAGCCCGGTGCCCAGGCGCCGCAGCATGGCCTCCAGGTCGTCGCCCGGGCGGGTCAGGCGCGAGCTGAACATCAGGTTGTGCGAGCCACCCGCATTGCCGGTGGTCTTCATGCCCAGTTTGCGCGCCGAGTAGCTGCCCAAAAAATAGCCCTGCACCCTGCCCGCTTCGACCACGCTGCGGGCCTGCACCCGCACCCCTTCGTCGTCAAACGGCGAGCTGCCTTTGCCGCGCTTGATGAACGGGTCTTCCAGAATATCAATGTGTTTTGGAAACACCTGCTTGCCCAAAGAATCGAGCAAAAAGCTGCTCTTGCGGTACAGCGCACCGCCACTGATGGCTTGCACAAAGCTGCCCAGCAAGCCAGCGGCCAGCGGCGACTCGAACAGCACCGGGCACTCGGTGGTGGCAATTTTGCGGGCATGCAGGCGGCTCAAGGCGCGCTCGGCGGCATAGCGGCCCACCGCCTCGGGAGAGGCCAGCTCCAAGGCGTCACGTTGCGAGCTGTACCAGGCGTCGCGCTGCATGTCGTCACCCCGGCCGGCAATCGGCGACACCGACAGCGAATGCCGTGAGCTGGCATAACCACCGCGAAAACCGTGCGTGTGGGCGCTGAAAAAGTGCGACTGCTGGGCCGACACGCCCGCGCCTTCGCTGTTGGTAATGCGTTTGTCCACACTCAGGGCGGCAGTTTCTGCCTGCAATGCGATTTGAGCCGCCTGCTCGCTGGTGATGGCCCACGGAAAAAATAGCTCCAGGTCGGTGCGCTGCTCCTCGGACCGGGCAATGTCGGCCTCATCGGGCAAGGCTGCAAACGGGTCTGCGGCGGTGAAGCGGGCAATGTCAAACGCGGCCTGCACGGTTTGCTCGATGGCCGCCTGTGAAAAATCAGAGGTGCTGGCGTTGCCGCGGCGTTGGCCCAGGTGCACAGTGATGCCGAGCGACTTGTCGCGGTTGCGCTCGACGTTTTCCAGTTCGCCCTTGCGCACTGACACGCTCAGGCCGCAGCCTTCCGAGGCATGTGCTGCGGCATCGGTAGCACCGAGTTTTTTGGCATGCGCCAAGGCAGCATCCACCAGCCCCTCAAAAAAAGTGGGGCTGTAACTGAAGCCATTGGCCGGGACATCCGCAGTTTTGGCGGCGGAAAGTGAGATGGTGCGGCTTGACCTGGAAGCGCGCCTGGAGGTGTTGGATTTGTTCATAGCGCGGCTATGATACTTGTCTATGTCAAGAAAACTCAAAAAAGGCTATTTTGTACGCGGTGAGTTCGTCGCCGAGGGCAGCGAACGCGACCTGGAGCTCAAAGCCGAGCTCAAAGGCACCGACGACCAAAGCCGCACCGACCTCAAACGCGAAAGCACCGAGCTGCAAAAGCTGGGCGAGGATTTGCTGGAGCTGCGCGCCGATTTGCTGGCCCGGCTGGACCTGTCCGACAAGTTCAAGGATGCCATCGCCGACGCCAAGCGCATCACCAACTTTGAGGGCAAACGCCGCCAGATGCAGTTCATCGGCAAGCTCATGCGCAAACTGGAGCCCGAGGTACTCGAAGCTGTCAAAAAAGCACTCGATGAAGAAGCTAACGGCTCGGCCGCTGACAACCTGGTGCTGCACCAGGCCGAGATCTGGCGCGACCGCCTGATTGCCGAAGAAGACGCTGCCGCCCAGTGGATTGGTCTGAACCCTGGCTGCGACACCCAGCAACTGCGCGCCCTGATCCGCCAGGCCCGCAAAGACGCCAAACCGTCCAAACCCGGCGCACTGCCGCGCCATGGCCGCGCCTACCGCGAGATATTCCAGCTGGTGCGCGAACAGCTCGGCGTCATCCCGCCGCACGACCATACCGACATCCCTTTCAGCCCTTCCAGAGAAGCCTCATGAGCACAGTCGCTGCCAACCCCTACCCGAGCGTCAAGATCGGCATCGTGTCGGTCAGCGACCGCGCCTCTGCCGGTGTTTATGTGGACAAAGGCCTGCCGGCGCTGCAAGAGTGGCTCAGCCGCGCCCTCAGGAACCCGCTGCAGTTCGAGCCGCGCCTGATCCCCGACGAGCAGGCTGCTATTCAAGCAGCGCTGATCGAGCTGGTCGATGCCGACTGCGCGCTGGTGCTCACCACCGGCGGCACCGGCCCGGCCCTGCGCGACGTCACGCCCGAGGCCACGCTGGCCGTGGCGCACAAGGAAATGCCAGGCTTTGGCGAGCAAATGCGCCAGGTCAGCCTGCACTTTGTGCCCACCGCCATTCTGTCGCGACAAGTGGCCGTGATCCGCGACAAAACGCTGATCATCAACCTGCCGGGTCAACCCAAATCGATCGCCGAAACACTGGAAGGTCTGCGTGATGCCAATGGTAAATCGGTGGTGCCCGGCATCTTTGCCGCCGTGCCCTACTGCATCGACCTGATTGGCGGGCCGTATCTGGAAGCCGATGAAGCGGTGTGCAAAGCGTGGCGGCCCAAAACGGCTGTCCGTACTTTTTCGGTTTGAAAAAATAACTGACTGCCCAACGAAGACACAAAGGCAGCAGGAGTGACTACAGAGATTGTCGAACGAGTGGCAACTGTTTGATCAGCTCTGGTAAGGCGGTCTGAAGCGTCTCCCAAACTGTGTCCAGATTGATTTCAAAATAGCCATGAGCAATACGGTTGCGCATGCCTTTCATGCTACGCCACGGAATTTGAGGGTGAAAATTGGCAAACTCTTCATCGTCTTTAAGCAACTTGGTCGCCTCTTCGCCGATCAGGATCAGGTTAAGAATGACGGCCTGCTGGGTTCGTTTGTCATCTTAAAAATCAACTTTTGACAAACCCTCAACGTAAGCGCAGGCTTGCGAAGCTGCTTCCAGCATGTGATCCAGATAGTCAGCAACACGACCTTGATTCATATCGGCCGCGCCTCAGCAAGCACTTGGGATCTGAATTTGATGGGCAAATCACCTGGGGTCAGGACATCGACCGGCACCCCAAGCAAGGTTTCGAGTTCAACCTGAAGACCGCCCAAGTCAAACAGCGTGGTGCCAGGCAGCGGGTCCACCAGCAAATCCAGATCGCTTCCGTCCTTGTCATTGCCATGCACGATCGAGCCGAACACACGCGGATTGACTGTCCGATAGCGAAACGTTGCTTCAAGAACAGCGTTTCGTTGTTGTTCCAAAGAGGCGGATGGTTTCATGGTGTTTGAGGTTCGTTGCTGCCAGAAATCATAGCTGATCGCGCCAGATTCAGCGCCAGCAGGCGCTTGAGAATCTCGTCGTCGGGCATGTCCGGCGTGTAATCCACCCAGCTGTAAGCCGCTGCCACTGCCTGGTCAAGCTGCTGGTGCGCCATGCTGAGCCAGGCGGGTTTGGCGTTGTAGAGGTTGGTGAGCGTGCGTTTTTGCAGTGCCTTGAAATCGGCCTCGGTGATGCCGGGTTTGGGCTCGATGCGGTCCGGGTAAGGCGACTTGTCCATGCCCAGCGGCGTGACTTCGGGCACCTTGTGCGTCCACTCGGGTGGGTTGAGCCAGTTCTCCCGCAGGTCGTTGAGCTTTTTGGCTGCGACGGCGATGGCGATGGCCGCCTGGCGAACAGATATACGCTCCGTTCGTGCTGAGCTTGTCGAAGCATTCTCAGTTTGTGACGTGGCACCCGGCGGGGCTGGCTCGGACGCCGGGGGCTCATACGCTTCGCTTTT
>PHCO01000145.1:8085-13444 GCA_002842265.1 Betaproteobacteria bacterium HGW-Betaproteobacteria-18
CCGCCTCGACCGATTGTTCTTGCAAACAGGCCGGGATCAGAGCACCGCCTTCGATTGGCTCGGTTTGCTGATGGGCGGCGTCGGCTGGCGTCAGACCTGCTGGAAACGGGAAGGTTTCGAAACAGGTGGTGGGGGTGTAGCGTGGATCGTTACCCACGCCAAGCCACGTGCACATGCGCAGCGACCAGAGTTCGTGGAAGCGGCTGTGCAGGATACCGAACGTGGTGTCGTCGGCACGAGCGGTTGCCAGTGTGGCCTGATCGGGCAGCACGGCACTGTGCATCCAGATGAAGGTGCGGTGTTTGGCTACTGCGGCGGTGATGATGTAGCGCGACAGCGGTGCAAGTGCGATGCGCATATCAACACGCGGTCGGGCGTGACGCCACCAGTTTCTGGCGACTTGCTTGTCTGAATTCTTTGAGGCAATTGGTCTTACAGCCCTAGTAACGTATGAGTAAGGCGCCTCGAAAAGCATAGCTTCATCCTCGGGCAAGCAGGTGCCAAAGTCCACAATCCAGCGGTCACCCCAGCGACGGGTCAGGTCAATGCCGTTGCATAAAGGACGCAATACCTCGGCATTGGACTTGCCGTGTGGGTTGGGTTGTCCAAGCCACCCTCGGGCCGTTGGGCCATCAATGTCAAAAGGCGCTTTTTTGGAGGCCCCCATGAAACACGTGGATGCGGCCTCGGGCAAGCGATGCGCTATTGTGAGGTCTGTCGTTGTTCCGCTGCTGCTACCCGGTGTCAGGTCGGCGTGAATCAGGTTCACGTCAACACCATCCAAATGTGATCCATCGGCATGCCCAAAACAAATCAGCGACACCCGCACCGCTGCTCCATCGTTGACCCAGCTCTCATCGCTCCAGGCTTCAAAAATCCGGCTGCTTCGACTGATGGCATCCAGCACCTTGCGATTGGCACCACCGCGAATCGAGTTGGTGGCAACCAAACCAGCAGCCTCCAGCCCATGACCTTCAATCGCTACCCTCGCCTTGTCAAACCAGTAACACACCAGGTCCGCCCCACCCGGCACGCGGCCGGCAAACACGGTGTCGAGCGCCTTAAAGTAGTCGTCACCCAACTCTCGGCGCTTCTTGCTGCCACCCAAAAAAGGCGGGTTGCCGATGACCACGTTGGCTTTGGGCCAGGTGGCTTCACGCACACCCGCAGAACCGGGGTCAGAGCCCGAGTTTTGCTGCGCAAAATCGGGATCCGACCCCATTTCTGCTGACGCCGGTTCTTCCTCCACCACTGGTGAACCCAGGTCCAGGGGCGTGGGTGGGGCGGATGTCGGGGGCGATTTTAAAAAGCGAAGCGTATGAGCCCCCGGCGTCTGCCCCGCCCGCGCACCGGGTTCATGGCAGAGCTTTTCGACGATCGCTGTTGAATTGGGGTCAGAGCCCGAATTTCTCTGCGCGAAATCGGGATCCGACCCCAATTCAACGGGAAACGTGAGCAGCGCATCGCGGCACTCAATGTGGTCCAGCGGCTCCAGCACCGGGTTGGTCTTGAACTCGTAGCCGTGCGCCATGCGCCACTGCAGTTCGCCAATCCAGACCGTGACGCGCGCCAGCTCGGCGGCGTATTCGTTGAGCTCGATGCCCAGCACGTTGTGCGGGCCGGTGACCAGATCGGCCTCGCGGTCCAGCCCAACGGCGGCGGCATCAAGGTGGCTTTTGTGCTCGATGTCCTTGAGCGCCTTCAGTCCCATGAACAAAAAGTTGCCACTGCCACACGCCGGGTCCAGCACGCGGTAGTTTTTGAGGTCTTCCAGCCACAGCACAAATCTGGCCTTGCCAGCGTTGTAGTGCTTGTCGCCTTTCTTCTTGCTCTTACTCAGCAGCGTCCGGATGTCCTGCGCCACCAGTTCCCATTTTTGCAGTAGCGGGCGGGTCAACACAGGGTCGATGATGCGCAAAATGGTGGCCGGGTCGGTGTAATGCGCGCCGAGCTGGCTGCGTTTGGCCGGGTCCAGGCCGCGCTCGAACAGCGTGCCGAAGATCGACACATCGATGGCCTGCCAGTTCAGCGCGGCGGCATTGCGCAGCTCGGTCACTTCCATGATGCTCAAAGCGGGCACTTTGACCCTTTGGAACAGGCCGCCGTTGAACCAGGGAATGTCGTCATTGCCGTACAGGCCGCCGTCGCACATGGCGCGGAACAAGTTGGCCAGGCCCTGGGTGAGTTTGTCGCTGGTGAGGTGCTTGTTGTTGAGCAGTCCCTCGAACATGCGCTCGGGCAGCAGGCCCACGTCTTCGGCAAAAAAGCAGAACAGGCACTGGGTCAGGAAGTGGGCGACTTCGTCGGGGTCGTTGTCACGTTTGCGCAGGCCATCGGCCAGCGTGGCAAAGCTCCTGGCCGCAGCCTCGGTGATGTCGCGGCTGGTTTTTTGCGGGCGAAAGCTTTCGGGATCGGTCCACAGGCGGCGCAACAGCGCCTGTTTGGCGGGCTGGTCCAGCTCGCCCAGCAACACGGTGTGGACCTCGGACGGGTGGCCGTTGAACTGGGTGTGGATGCGGATGGTGAGGCGGTCGCACACCACCAGCAGCGGCGGGTTGCTCAGCGCCAGGCTGTAGGTGAGCAACTGCTTGAGGGCGGTGTCCAGGTTTTTGCCGGGGGCCTTGTTTTCCCAGGCGAAGTGGTTGCGCATGAAGACGTCGGCGTAGCCACGCGCCTCGCCCAGCACCAGTGTGTCCTGCTCAAAAATATAGTCGCCCGCGCTGCCCGGCGTGGGCACACCCAGCAACTGGCACAGGTCGATGAAGTGCGCTTGCGCGCCCTGGCGCTCGTTCAGGTCATACGACGGGCCACCGGGGCCCCATTTGCTGATAAAGTCTTGCGGGGTCATGGAATGCGTCATAAGACCAATTATGAGGGCGCATCAAACACCCAACCCTTGGCAATGCCGCCATGACTGCAAACAAACCTTGATCCGTCACCGATAAGACACATCCCTGGAGCGGGCCGCCGTCTTGACGTTGTTGACTGACAAAGCAACCTACAAGACCTCAAACACGCCGCAGGCGCCCATGCCACCACCAATGCACATGGTCACGGCCACGCGCTTGGCGCCGCGGCGTTTGCCTTCGATCAGCGCGTGGGCGGCGAGGCGCTGACCACTGACACCGTAGGGATGACCCACGGCAATGGCACCACCGTTGACATTCAGGCGCGCGTTGTCGATGCCGAGCCGGTCGCGGCAGTAAATCACCTGCACCGCAAAGGCCTCGTTGATTTCCCACAGGTCGATGTCGTCCACCGTGAGCCCCAGTCGGCCCAGCGCTTTGGGGATGGCAAACACCGGGCCGATGCCCATCTCATCGGGCTCGCAACCGGCGGCGGCAAAGCCCAGAAAGCGCCCCAGCGGCGTCAGGCCCTTGCGCTGCGCCACCACCTCGTCCATCACCACCACGGCACCGGCGCCGTCCGAGAACTGGCTGGCGTTGCCGGCGCTGACCAGGCCACCCGGCACGGCCGGGCGCAAGTCCTTGATGCCATCATAGGTGGTGCCGGGGCGAATGCCCTCGTCCTGGCTCACAGTGACCTGGCGCGTGATCAGGCCCAGCGCCTTGTCCGCCACGCCCATGGTGACGGTGATCGGTGCAATCTCCTGCGCGAACCGGCCGGCAGCCAAAGCGGCGGCGGCTTTTTGCTGGCTGGCGGCGCCAAATTCGTCCATCGCCTGGCGCGGGATGCCGTAGCGTTTGGCAACGATTTCGGCGGTTTCGAGCATGCTCATGTAAATCGCGGGCTTGTGCTGGGCCAGCCACGAGTCCTGCAACATATGCGTGTTCATTTCCTGCTGCACGCAAGAAATGCTCTCGACGCCACCGGCCACATAAATGTCGCCCTCACGGCACATGATGCGCTGCGCAGCCAGCGCAATGGTCTGCAGGCCGGAGGAACAAAAGCGGTTCACCGTCATGCCCGTCACCGACACCGGGCAACCGGCGCGCAGCGCAATCTGGCGGGCGATGTTGGAGCCATCAGCGCCTTCCGGAAAGGCGCAGCCCATGATCACGTCTTCAATTTCAGCGGCGTCAATGCCGGCGCGCGCGATGGCGTGCTGCACGGCGTGGCCGCCCAGCGTGGCGCCGTGCGTCATGTTGAAAGAGCCCTTCCAGCTTTTGGCAAGGGGTGTGCGGGCGGTGGCTACGACAACGGCTGATGTCATGAAAATTCCTTGTGATGGTGTGGATCAGGCAAAGGTTTTGCCTTCGGTCGTCAACCTGGCCAGCAGCGGCGCGGGTTGCCAGAACCGGGCATCATCGAGCGGGTTTTTGGCAAAGCGGTGCATGGCTTGCACCACGTTGAACAATCCCACCTCATTGGCGTAGTTCATCGGTCCGCCGCGCCAGGCCGGGAAACCATAACCCATCAAGTACACCATGTCGATGTCGCCGGCCCGGCTGGCAATGCCTTCTTCCAGAATATGCGCGGCCTCGTTGATGAGCGCATAAACCAGCCGCTGCACGATTTCTTCGTCGGCAATCTTGCGCGGCGTGATGCCCAGACTGGCGCGGTGCGCCTCGACCATCGCCACCACTTCGGCGCTGGGCATGGCGTCACGCTTGCCCGGCACATAGTCGTACCAGCCCGCGCCGGTTTTCTGGCCGAAGCGGCCTTGTTCGCACAGCAAGTCAGCGGTCTGGCTGTACTTCATGCCGGACTTTTCTGCGTAGCGGCGCTTGCGAATGGCCCAGCCAATGTCGTTGCCGGCCAGATCGCTCATGCGAAACGGGCCCATGGCAAAGCCGAATTTTTCCAGCGCCTTGTCCACCTGCGCCGGGGTGCAGCCTTCGTCGAGCAAAAAACCGGCCTGGCGGATATATTGCTCGATCATGCGGTTGCCAATAAAGCCGTCGCAGACGCCGGACACCACCGCCGTTTTTTTGATCTTTTTGGCCAGCGCCATCACTGTGGCCAGCACGTCCTTGTCTGTCCTGGCGCCGCGCACCACTTCGAGCAGCTTCATGACATTGGCCGGGCTGAAAAAGTGCATGCCGAGCACGTCTTGCGGTCGCTGGGTAAAGGCGGCAATCTGGTTGATGTCGAGCGTCGAGGTGTTGCTGGCCAGAATGGCGCCAGGTTTCATCACGGCATCAAGCGCCTTGAACACGGCTTCTTTCACGCCCAGTTCTTCAAACACGGCCTCGATCACCAAATCGGCGTCTTTCAGATCGTCATAGCGCAGCGTGCTGGTCAGCAAGGCCATGCGCTGCTCGACCTTTTCCTGCCTGAGCTTGCCTTTTTTGACCTGGGCCTCATAGTTCTTGCGAAGGGTGGCCACGCCGCGGTCCAGCGCATCCTGCTTCATCTCCAGCAGCTTGACGGGCACACCGGCGTTGAGGAAATTCAT
>PHCO01000146.1 GCA_002842265.1 Betaproteobacteria bacterium HGW-Betaproteobacteria-18
CATCACCTGCAGGCCCAGGCTCTCCAGCACGGGCACGATGTTGGCCACGCGCAAGGCCTCTGGCCCCATGCTGGCGCCACGGCTACCTGCGCCAATGTCAGTGGGGGCTCCGATCAGGGAGATATTGGAATTCATGATGCAGTGGGTTCCTGAAAATTAAGCTCGTTTATTGCTATCTGGAAATGACTTTGCGCAGTTTAGTCAGTTCGCGCATCGGTTGGGTAACTTGACGCCAAGTCCTTTGAGTCACGACGAACGCCGGCCTGTGAGCGCTGGGTTGTGTAGGGCTTGTACGGATAGGACTTTGTCAGATTTGAGGTTTAATAAACCCTTGAAATTGTGCAAATGTAATAACCAGGGCAGCCATGGGTAACACGTTCTTTTGGTTAGGGCACCCGGTGGGTTTTCGATCGGGTGAAACTTTTGCGGCTGCGTTGCGTCGGTGTGGCGTGAATGACCTGGGGCCTGCCATGGGGGAATTGCGCGGGCGCTATTTTTGCGGCATTGGGGCCTGTCAGGCCTGTCTGGTGTCGGTGAACGGGGCGGCTCCGGTCGAAGCCTGTCTGACACCCGCCCGGGCTGGCGTGCAGGTCACGATGGCCGCGCCATTGGCGTGCCAGGTACATCATGTTGTCACAGCCTGATGTGCTGGTGGTGGGGGGTGGCCCGGCCGGTGTCGCCGCTGCGGTGGATTTGGCCGGCATGGGTTTGTCGGTAGTGCTGGCAGATCAGCGTGACCAGCTTGGTGGCGCCGTGCATCGCGCCTACGCTGGTACCGGCCACAGCCCGGTCAAGCGCAATGCGCACCACCTGCGCAACTGGCAATCGTTGATGCAACAGGTCAGTCAGGTCGGTGATCGGCTCAGTTTGCAATTGCAGTCGGTGTTTTTGGGGGTGGAAGGCAATGGCCGCTATTTGCTCGATGACCGTGTGGCGGGGCGGGTGTGCAGTGTGCGCCCCAAAGCGGTGGTGCTGGCGTTGGGCGGAGTCGAACGCGTGTTGCCGCTGCCGGGCTGGGAACTGCCCGGCGTGACCACGGCAGGCGGCATGCAGGTGCAACTCAAAGAAACGGGTGAAGCACCCAAGGGCCCGATTCTGGTGGCAGGCAGTGGACCTTTGCCGCTGGCACTGGCGGCGCAATTGGCGGCTGCTGGCAACCCACCGCTGGCGGTGCTGGAGCGTGGCCAGCCCTTTCGCGCAGCCCTGTCACAGCCAGGCGCCGCCTTCAACGGTTTGCGCAGCTTGCCGCATGTGATGGAGGCGCTGGGTTACGCCAAACAGTTGCTCCAGTCAGGCGTGCCTTACCGCACCGGCTGCACCGTGACGGCCATTGAATCGGCACCGGATGGGTTGCGTGTAGCCACTGTCAATCGCCACGGCAAGAACCAGGTCTATGAGTTGGCCCACCTGGCGTTGCACGATGGACTGGATGTCAATCAAACGGGTTTGCCCCCTCAAAGCACCTCGGGTGTGCCTGTGGTGTGGGCGGGGGATTGTCGTGAGGTGCTGGGTGCGGATGCGGCCATCAGCGACGGCCGTCAGGCCGCTCTGCAGGTAGCGAAAGCCTTGGGGTATCTGTGCAACGATGTCAATTTTGAGGCGAGCTTGCAATCAGCCCGCCGCATGCAGGCCGCGCTGCGCACCCTGTACCTGGCACCTGCACCCAGCGTCACGCCCGAGACCGTGATTTGCCGCTGTGAAGGCTTGCGCGCCTCCAGCTTTGAGGCACTCAAGGGCGCTGCCTCGCCGCATGAAATTCGCCTGGTGGGTCGTTTTGCCATGGGTGCTTGTCAGGGCCGTTTTTGTGCCCGTGCCGCGCAAGACATGGCCGCCCAGTCAGATGTGCCGTTTGAACTCAGTGCGCTGCACGGCAGCACGCCACGCTGGCCGCTGCGCCCGGTCTCGGTGGCGGCCCTGGCGGCCTACATCGAATAATGATTTTTGCAACCGGCATTTTTGCCATTTTGAGGAGAAGACGATGACACTGAAACACCGACGCCATTTCACCCTGGGCGTGGCTGCTCTGGCTGCAAGCTGCTTTGCCGGCTCAGCGCTGGCACAGGCCTCTAACCCGGATGCCACCACCTGGGAGCGCATCACCAGTACCAAAACCCTGCGCGTGGGTGCGGTGGCCGGTGCGCCACCGAATTACCAAAAAAACCTGGCCACCGGCGAGTGGAGCGGCATCATGGTGGATCTGGCCAAAGACCTGGCGGCCAAGCTCAATGTCAAGCTGGTGGTGACGGAAACCACCTGGGGCAACTCGGTGCTGGACCTGCAAACCAACAAACTTGACATCTTTTTTGGTCTGAACCCGACGCCACAACGTCGTGAAGTCATTGACTTCACCGTGCCGCTGTACCAGAACGCCTTTACCCTGATTGCCAAAAAAGGGTTCGAGGCCAAGACCTGGGCCGAGCTGAACAAGCCCGAGGTCACGATTGCGGTGGATGTCGGCTCGTCCTATGACAACCTGGTAACCACCATGTACGACAAGGCCAAAATCCTGCGCTTTGAAAAATCCAACGATGCCACCATGGCGGTGCAAACCGGCCGTGCCGATGTGCAACCGCTGGTGGTCACGGTGTCAGCGGGCATTCTCAAGAAAAATCCCAACGTAGGCCACTTGATCGTACCGGAGCCCATCAAAGGCACCACCACCAACGCCGGCTTGCGCAAAGAGCAGGACAAAACCTGGCAAACCTATGTGGACAAATGGATCACTGATCTTCGCGCAGCCGACAAGGTGAACCCCATTGTGCTGTCTAACCTGGACAAGCTCATGGGCATCAAGCCCGAAGAAATCCCGGCCATCGTCAAGTTCTGATGCGCGCTGGCTACCTCGTCATTGCGAGCGAAGCGTGGCAATCCATGACTTCCGGACTGCATGGACTGCCGCGCTTCGCTCGCAGTGACGGACTTTTGATCATCAGGAGAATGTGTGTACCAGTGGAATTTTGAATTTTTGTGGGAATACCGCAGCCTGTTTGCCATTGGCTTGCTCTACACCCTGGGCTATACCGTCATGTGCATTGTCTTTGGGCTGTTGTTTGGCTTGCTGGCCGGCATGGGGCAGTTGTCGCGCCTGGCGCTGATGCGCTGGCCCATGAAAGGCTACGTGGAGCTGTTTCGCTCGACCCCGGTGCTGGTGCAGATCATCTGGTTTTACTACGCCCTGCCGGTGCTGCTGGGCATAGAAATGTCGCCAGCCATGGCCGCCGTGCTGGCGCTCTCGCTCTACGGCGGCGCGTTTTACTCCGAAATCATTCGTGGCGGCATCATCTCGATTGATGTCGGCCAGACCGAAGCGGCACGTGCTTTGGGTATGACGCGCTTTCAGATCATGCGTCGGGTGGTGTTGCCACAGGCGTTGCGGCGCATGACACCGCCGCTGCTCAACCAGTCCATCATGCAGCTCAAAAACACCTCGCTGGTGTCGATCGTGGCCTTGCCCGATCTGGTCTACCAGGCGCAGGCCGTGGTGCATGAAACCTACCGTCCGCTGGAAACCTACACGCTGATCGCGTTGATGTACCTGGCCGTGTTATTGCCTGCCACCAGCCTGATCAAGCGGCTGGAACGGCGCGCCGACACCTGAACTTATTGGAAACCAAACCATGATCGAGATCCAGGGGCTGCGCAAGCAGTTTGGCGACAACGTTGTGCTCAGAGACGTGTCGATGCGCGTGGCCAAAGGCGAAGTAGTGGCCTTGGTGGGGCCGTCTGGCTCCGGCAAATCGACGCTGCTGCGCTGTATCAACCTGCTGACCATGCCCGATGCCGGCAGCATCCGCGTGGGCACGCATGAATTTAGCTACCAGGGCGCCACCACCAAGTTGCCCAGCGACCGTGTGCTGGCGCGTTTTCGAGCCAACACCGGCATGGTGTTTCAGCACTTCAACCTTTTTCCGCACATGACCGCTTTGCAAAACGTGATGGAGGGCATGGTCACGGTGCTGCGCATGCCCAAAGCAAAAGCCCGCGAACAAGCGCTGCACCTGCTCGACAAAGTCGGCCTGTCGGACAAGGCCGAGGCCCACCCGCAGCAGCTCTCGGGTGGGCAAAAACAGCGTGTGGCGATTGCCCGCGCGCTGGCCATGCAGCCGCAGGTGATGCTGTTTGACGAGGCCACTTCGGCGCTCGACCCCGAGCTGGTGGGTGAGGTGCTGGCGGTGATTCAGTCGCTGGCCAAAGATGGCATGACCATGGTCATCGTCACCCATGAGATCGCCTTTGCCCGTGAAGTGGCCGATGTGCTGGTGTTCATGCGCGACGGTGTGGTGGTCGAAAGCGGTCCGGCCAAGGAGGTGATTGACCATCCACAGCAGGCGGCCACCCAGGCCTTTTTAGCGCGCTTTCACGACACTACGGCTTGAGCTGCCAAAAAACGCGCCGGTGACAAGGCCGACAAATCCTGCGCGCTGTCCTGCCCCAGCGCCCAGCGCGCCACTGCGGCGCCCACCAGAGGCCCCAGGCAAATGCCGTCGCCCTGCATGGCGGTGGCCACGATCAGCCCGTCCAACGTAGGGTGGCGGCCCACAATCGGCAAGCCATCTTCGGTGGTGGCGCGAATCCCTGCAAAGGTGCGGATCACGCGTTGGCGCGCCAGCGGTGGATAGACGTCGATGGCCTCACGCAAGATGGTCGCAACCGTGCGGATGTCGGTCTGGCGGTCGGTGATGCCCGTTTCACGGCTGCTGCCCAGCAAAAACTGGCCCGTGCGCAGCGGGTCAATCACCAGACTCACCGAACTTTGTTGGGCACTGCTGGTGTGTTTGGAGGCCAGGTAACTGGCTGACATCAGCGGCCCAGGCAGCACCGCGTAGCCAAACGCGGCGCGGTCGGTCACGATCAGTTGCCCCTTGCGCGGGATCATCACCTGGTCCAGGCCAACAAAGGCCATCGATTCAATGCCGGCGGCCAGCACCACCACATCGGCCATGATGCGCCCGGCGCAGGTCTCAACCCCCACCACACGGTTGCCTGACAGCACCAGCTCATGCACCGGGGTGTGGCGCAAGGGCACCACGTTGGCATACGACAACAGCCGGTGCGTTACCTGGTAACCAAGGGCGTGGCCGTCTTTGGGCACCTTGAGCCCGGCCAGCACGCTGCCCCCCAAACCCGGCACGCGCCCCATCAGCGCGGCGCGGTCCAGCCACAGCGTGGGCTCGTCCTGGCTGTCCAGGTCGCGCTGCTGCGCCGCAATCACCGCCACTTCCAGCTCGGAGCGTGCAAACAGGTAAGTGGGGCGGGTGTGAAACAAATCCGTCAAGACATCTTCGCGCACCAGTTGGGCATAGAGGTCGCGCGCCTGGCGCGCCAGTTGCATCATCACGCCGGGGCGCTTGCTGGCCACCGACACGGCGCCATCCGAGGCGCCGGTGGCGCCTGCTGAGGGCGTTCGCGCATCAACCACGGTGACCTTGGCACCGGCACGCCTGAGATGAAAGGCCGTGGCTGCGCCGACAATGCCGGCACCGATCACAACGACATGGGGGAAAGATCGATTGACAGGCATGTCTGAGGATAAGTGAACTGGTCTCATTATGGCGTCAGGTGCGCTCAATCTTCCACGCCAGCGCCACCGAGGTGGTGGTCTTCACCCGCCTTCCAGGTTGCGAATGTCATCCAGCAGGACATTGAGTCGCACCGCAGACTCGGCACGCAGCAACAGCATTTAGTCAAACTCGCCACTGACCGCGCAAAGCTGACGTACCTTGGACATGCGCGCCAGATTGGCGGCCGATTCGCGCGCGTTGGCTTGCAGCAGGGCGATCAATTCGCGGCTCAGCGTGTCGCGCAGGGCCGGTGGTGTGGCGTGATGGGGCGGGCACAAGCGGGCCTGGTTTGGTCAATACGGCTTTGTAGGCGTCATTTTGACATTTTTGGAGAATTTAATGTCATAAAAACCTGGCGATCTGACAATACTTGTCTCTAAACTGAAGTCATTCACAGTGGATTCAAGGAGTACACATGATGCGCGTCGTTCTAATGGGTGCGGGCCACATTGGCCAGGTGATTGCACGTTTGTTGTCGCAAAGTGGCGACTACCAGCTCAAGGTGGTGGACTGCAGTGTGGTGGCGCTCAAAAGCCTGAACCACCTCAAGGTGGAGACCGAACTGGTGGACACCGCCAATGCGCCCGAACTGCTGAAATGCCTGCAGGGCGTTGATGCCGTCATCAACGCCTTGCCTTATCACCTGGCGCTCACCGTGGCCACCCAGGCCAAGACGGCGGGCTGCCATTACTTTGACCTGACAGAAGACGTGGCCGCCACGCGCGGCATCATGCAACTGGCCGAGGGTGCCACCACCGCCTTCATGCCGCAGTGCGGTCTGGCCCCGGGCTTCATTGGCATCGTGGCCCACCACCTGGCGCAAAAGTTCAGCAGCCTGCGCGAGGTCAAGATGCGTGTTGGTGCGCTGCCAGCCTTCCCCACCAACGCGCTCAAGTACAACCTGACCTGGAGTGTGGATGGCCTGATCAACGAGTATTGCCACCCCTGCGAAGCCATCCACAACGGCGAGCTGATCGAGGTCCTGCCGCTGGAGGGCCTGGAGCATTTTTCATTGGACGGCACCGAGTATGAAGCCTTCAACACCTCGGGCGGCCTGGGCACGCTGTGCGACACCCTCAAGGGCCGGGTGCAAACGCTGGACTACAAAACCGTGCGCTACCCTGGCCACCGCGACCTGATGAAAATGCTGTTGCAGGAGCTGGGCATGCAGTCAGACCAGGCAACACTCAAAGCCATCTTCAGGCGGTCGATTCCACTGACGATGCAAGACGTGGTGCTGGTGTTTGTCACGGTCAGTGGCGAGCGCGACGGTCAGTTTGTGCAGGAAGTGTTTACCCGCAAGATATTTGCCGACCGCTCTGAAGACCACCCCATGAGCGCCATCCAGATCACCACGGCGGCAGGCATTTGTGCTGCTGTGGATTTATTCCGTGAAGGAAAATTGCCGAAAGCTGGCTTCATTCGGCAAGAGCAGGTGCTGCTGCCTGATTTGCTGGCGAACCGCTTTGGTAGCGCTTATGAGCAGTCGCGCCAGGTCGAGTCGATTGGTTAGTCGTTCGTTTTATTTGGAGCTTGTATGCCTATCACGCAATTGTTGGCCTCTTTGGGCGTTAACCAGGCCGCACTCACCCACGGCGATCTGCCCAGCGTGTCGCCCATCGACGGTGCTGTCATCGGCCGGGTGCCTATGACCCACGTGCCTGATGTCGCCCATGCTGGCGAACGTGCCCACACCGCCTATATGCGCTGGCGCCTGGTGCCGGCACCGCAGCGCGGCGAACTGGTGCGGCTGCTGGGCAATGAATTGCGCAGCCACAAGCAAGCCTTGGGTGAGTTGGTGACGCTCGAAGTTGGCAAGGTGAGTTCCGAAGGCCTGGGCGAAGTGCAGGAGATGATCGACATCTGCGACTTTGCCGTGGGCCTGTCGCGCCAGTTGCACGGCTTGACCATCGCCAGCGAACGGCCCGGCCACCGCATGATGGAAAGCTGGCACCCGCTGGGCGTGGTTGGGGTGATTACCGCCTTCAATTTTCCGGTCGCGGTATGGGCCTGGAATGCTGCGCTGGCGCTGGTGTGTGGCGATGCGGTGATTTGGAAACCGTCCGAGAAAGCACCGCTGTGCGCGCTGGCGGTGCAAGCCTTGTTTGAGCAAGCCTGCGCACGCTTCAACCAGCCTGAGTTGACGCAAGACCTGTCGCAACTGGTTCTGGGCCATGCTGATGTCGGCCAGGCGCTGGTGGCTCACCCAGGTGTGGCGCTGATTTCTGCCACCGGCAGCACCCGCATGGGCCGCACCGTGGGGCAAAGTGTGGCCGCGCGTTTTGGCCGCAGCTTGCTGGAGCTGGGGGGCAACAACGCCATCATCGTCGCCCCTTCAGCTGACCTTGATATGACGGTGCGCGCCGTAGCCTTTGCAGCGGCGGGCACGGCCGGTCAGCGCTGCACCAGCGCACGGCGGCTGATC
>PHCO01000147.1 GCA_002842265.1 Betaproteobacteria bacterium HGW-Betaproteobacteria-18
ACAGCGTCCACGATCAATTTGAAATGCCGTCCACGATCACGCTGAAATCGCGTCCACGATCAGCCTGAAATGCCGTCCACGATGGGCTGAAATATGCAATTGACGCAGTTCAGCGCAGCACTGAGCACCTTGAAAAGGTTGATGGAAGTGCTGTCGGTCACCACAACCTCATCAGCATTTGCGCCAATGAGGGGGGCAATTTTATTTCCCAGACGTTGGGGTAGTGTGAACCATCCGGCATCATTCCAGGAGCGAATCAAACCCTGCCCCCACTGCCTGGTCACAACCTGGTTGAGGCACTCAGCAGTCGCTTTGGGCAAAGCACCCAGTGAATTGCCATCGAGGTAAATGATATTTTCAGGAATAGAAAACAAGTGACGTAATGATCGCAAGGGATCGATTGCGTCCAATTGCTGGCAATGGGCAAGAGTTTTCATTGTGCGGGCTGTCATTCAAATCAGGAAAGACGGCCCAACAACAAAAATTCCATCAGCGCTTTTTGTACGTGCATACGGTTTTCAGCTTCATCCCACACCACGCTTTGCGCGCCATCAATCACGTCCGCTTCGACCTCTTCGCCCCGATGGGCTGGCAGGCAATGCATGAACAGGGCGTTAGGCTGCGCCACAGCCATCATGTCAGCACTGACCCGCCAGGCAGCAAAGGCTTCCTTGCGCACTTCGTTTTCGGCCTCATAACCCATACTGGTCCAGACATCCGTCGTGACCAGGTCTGCACCACGGCATGCATCCATTGGATTACTATAAGTTTGATAGTGATTCGCACTGATTTTGCCAGTGATAGAGGCTATTTTCTCATCGACTTCGTAGCCGCTTGGGGTGCTCATATTGACTTTGAAGTCAAGCAACTCGGCGGCCTGCAGCCAGGTGTTGGCCATGTTGTTGCCATCACCCACCCAAGCCACGGTTTTGCCCTGAATGGAGCCACGGTGCTCGATGAAGGTAAAAATATCCGCCAGAATCTGGCAGGGGTGAAATTCATTGGTCAGGCCGTTGATGACAGGCACCCGTGAAAACTCGGCAAAGCGCTCAATTTTGGTTTGCTCAAAGGTGCGGATCATCACCAGATCCACCATGCGGCTGATCACCCGGGCGCTGTCTTCGATGGGCTCGGCACGACCCAACTGGCTGTCGCCGGTGGTCAAGTGCACCACGCTGCCGCCGAGTTGGTACATGCCCGCCTCAAAACTGACGCGCGTTCGGGTGGAGGCTTTCTCGAAAATCATGGCCAGCGTGCGGTCCACCAAGGGTTGGTGCTTCTCGTAAGCCTTGAACTTCTTTTTGATGAACGTTGCGCGGTCAAAAAGATAGGCATATTGGCTGGCATTGAGGTCAGTGAATTGCAGGTAGTGTTTGAGGGCAGTCATGTGTTCAACCGATCAATCAAGGGATAGGGTGGTTCAAGGCGCTTGCAGCAGTTGCCGGATCAGCGGGCACAGGATGCTGATCACCTCATCCGCTTCGGTTTCAGTCATGATCAGTGGCGGCACCAACCGGATCACTGTGTCAGCGGTGACACTGATCAGCAGGCCGTTGTCGGCACATTGTTGCACCAACGCACCGCAGGGCTTGGCCAGGTCAATACCAATCATCAGCCCCAGGCCGCGAATCTCGCGCACAGCGCTACTGGCCAGTTCTGCAGTGAGTGCTTGTGCCAAACCCTGGCTTAGATGCGTGCCGACACGAGCAGCGTTTTCCAGCAGGCCGTCTTCTTCCATGATGCGGATGGTTTCCACCCCGGCGCGCATGGCCAGCGGGTTGCCGCCAAAGGTGGTGCCGTGGTTGCCGGGTTGAAAAATGTGGGCGGCTTTGGGGCCCGCCACCACTGCCCCCACCGGCACGCCGGAGCCCAGGCCCTTGGCCAGTGGCATCACATCGGGCACGATGCCCGCCCACTGGTGGGCAAACCATTTGCCGGTGCGGCCCATGCCGCATTGCACTTCGTCCACCATCATCAGCCAGTCGCGCTCGTTGCACAGGACGCGCAGTTCGCGCAGGTAGTCCAAGTGCATGGGGTTGACACCACCTTCACCCTGAATTGCCTCGAAAAAAACCGCCACCACGTTGGGGTTGCCCTCAGTGGCTTGTTTCAGACTGTCAATGTTATTGATCGGTACGCGAATGAAGCCTTCCACCAGCGGACCAAAACCGGCTTGAATCTTGGGGTTGCCTGTGGCACTTAAGGTAGCGATGGAACGGCCGTGGAAGGCTTTTTCATAAACCACAATTTCCGGGCGATCAATGCCTTTGTCGTGACCAAACTTGCGCGCCAGTTTCAAAGCGGCTTCGTTGGCTTCCAGCCCGGTGGAGCAAAAGAAAACGTTGGTCATACCCGAAAGCTCCACCAGTTTTTTTGCCAGCACCTCCTGATTGGGGATATGGTAGTAGTTACAACTGTGGATGATCTTGCTGATCTGGTCTTGCAGCGCAGGCACCAGTTTGGGATGGTTATGTCCCAAGGTGTTGACGGCAATACCACCAAGCGCATCCAGATAACAGGTGCCATTCACATCCCAGACGCGGCAACCCTGACCGTGGCTGAGCGCAATGGGCAATCGCCCGTAGGTGTTCATCACGTGAGGGGAACAGGCTTCGATCTTTGGGCTGACGTCGGTCATGGTGAAAGTCTTTCGAGGGCAACAACAAACAAAGCGGCCCAACGAGGTTGGGCCATTGAAAAGCGATTTTAGACCGATCAAATGCTTGATTCGAGCCATTCTGACAATCTGCCCAAGCCTTGTGTTGCATCAACAATTTTGCCTTGGTCAAGACTGTCCTTGGCCAAGTCTTGTATAAGACATAAGATTCAGCTAGAATCATGCAGCGTTGCAATATCCTGCCAGCGACCTCAAAACAACCTCTACCAGATGGTTTCACACACTTCAAAAAAAACGTATATTTTGGGGCTCACGCCAAATGGACGGGCTTTTCGCCCCAGTGACTGGGCAGAGCGTCTGGCCGGCGTGATGAGCCAATTTCGCCCAGGAGGAGCGCCAACCGGACGCCATTTGGCCTATTCGCCCTGGTGTGTACCTACCAGCGTCAATAACGTGCGTTGTGTCGTGGTACATGAAGATTTACGCGCACACAACGTCATGGCCTGGGACTTTGTGATGGGCTTTGCCACAGACAACGAGCTGCAAGTGCACCATGGCGCACCACCTCACACATCACCCCAACCACATCACAACCACCACCGCAAACAGTGAAAGCCACGATTAGCCATTGAATGACCATCAAAAGAACCAGACGCAAAAAAGCCGTCACAAAGACGGCTCTCTTACTTTTGCTGACAGCGCACCCGTTACAAACGGCGAACCTTTTATGATCAGTTGAGGACAGAGCTAGTCGCACAGCGACTAGCTCTGTCCCGCAAGGTTTCAGAGAAGGTTCGTGCGAATTGCCTATAGTTTAGGCGGCGATGGCCAGGGCTTTCACCTTGGCAGACAGGCGGCTCTTGTCACGAGCTGCCTTGTTTTTGTGGAAGATGCCCTTGTCAGCCACGGTGTCAACCACGGCTTGCATCTTGGCAAACAGTTCGGTGGCCTTGGCTTTGTCGCCGCCCAGAACTGCTTTTTCCACGTTTTTCACCGCAGTGCGGTATTTGGAACGCAGCGAAGTGTTGGCTGCGTTGATTTTGATGTCCTGACGGACGCGTTTACGGCCCGACGCCAGGCGCGGGTTTTTTTTCTTGGGTTTTCCAGAAGCCATAATATATATTCCTTGAGTCTGTGGATGTTGTCAGCAAACCGTAGATTGTAACAGTCACCCAAGCACTATTCCTGCTCCTCCTACCGGTGACGCCCTTTCATGGCTCGCTCGACCTCACGTTTGCCTTCACGGTCCTTGATGGTGTCGCGCTTGTCGTGTTCGGCTTTGCCCTTGGCCAGGGCAATTTCACATTTGACCTTGCCATTTTTCCAGTGCAGATTGATTGGCACCAGGGTATAGCCTTTTTGTTCTACTTTGCCAATCAGTCGTTTGATTTCTTCCTTGTGCATCAGCAGCTTTTTGGTGCGTTGCTTGTCCGGGCTGATGTGGGTGGATGCTGTACCCAAGGGATTGATCTGCAGGCCGATGATGAACAATTCACCATTGCGTACCACCACATAGCCGTCCGTGAGCTGTACTTTGCCTTCGCGCAGCGACTTGACCTCCCAGCCCTCCAGCACAATGCCAGCCTCAAACCGTTCCTCAAAAAAATAATTGAAAGCGGCTTTTTTGTTGTCTGCAATGCGTGAAGAAGTGTCGGGTTTTTTAGCCATGAGGTAAATTGGAAAATTGGAAGATGCGCGACCCAAGCTTAACTAGAATCCTGTTCATAATTGCATTTTATGAAAACCGTCAAAAAATCCGTTTTAATTTGGTACAGCCCGGCCGAAATGTACCGTCTGGTGACCGATGTTGACCAATACCCACAGTTTTTACCGTGGTGCGACAAGGCCAGAGTGGTGACCCATGAGGAAAACGGCATGCTGGCTGAAATTGGCATTGCCTTCTCTGGCATCCATCAAACTTTCACCACGCGCAATGCGCACATTGTGGACCGCCAGGTCATCATCAATTTGGTCAACGGCCCCTTTTCCAAGCTGGAAGGCGAGTGGAATTTTTTGCCTCTGGGGGATGCTGCCCAGCGCGCCTGCAAAGTTGAATTGGCACTCACCTACAGTTTCGAGAGCGCCATTGGTAAATTGGTGAGCCCTGTATTTGACAAGATCGCGGGCAGTATGGTGGATGCTTTTGTCAAACGTGCCAAACAAGCTTACGGTGAGTAAAACCCTGTTGCACCTGAGTGTCATTTACGCTCCCAAGGCGCGCGAAGTTCACGAAACCAAGCTGCTACTGAACGTACCTTGCACAGTATTGCAGGCTTTACAGCAAAGCGGATTACTTTTGCGCTACCCTGAAATCGACAACCTTGATGTGTTGATAGGTGTATGGGGACATAAGGCCAAACTTGACCAGTACTTGCGTGATCATGACCGGGTAGAAATTTACCGCCCCTTGCGGGTGGATCCCAAAGTGGCACGCCGGGAACGGTTTGTTCGCCAGGGTAGCCGAGGGGCGGGTTTGTTTATAAAAACACGTGTGGGCGCTAAAGCTGGGTACTGATTCAGGCGGCCAGCAGGTTTCGAATCGGATCAATTGCAATCACTGTCCACAATGGACTGAATACGTTTTACCTCTGCTGCGCGGGCAGCGTCATCCATCACTTCGCGCTCGCCCTTATTGTTCATTTGCGTCAGGCGGACACCTGAGTCCAGGCTTTTCAGGGCTAGTTTCGCGCGCTCACAGTTGTCGGCTTTCAGCTTGCTGATACGGTCCTCTTCGGCCTTGCGCTGCATGGCTTGGGCTTGCACTGCTTTATTCATGCGTTCAGCCAGGTCTTTGTCTATACCTGCTGCTTTGGGGCTGCTTGCGCCCGGCTGCACAGGGGCAGAAATTTTGGCCGCTGCTTCGCTGGCGTCAGCAATTGCAGTGACATCCTGGCTGTTGGCGGGCACTGTTTGCCCGGGACGCCTGAAAATACTTTTATCTGGAACACTGACGGATGGCGCACGGTCACTGAAGACTTTGCGACCCTCCTTGTCGGTCCATGCCCACTGAGCCGTCGCATCAAAAGAGAGCAAACTGGCCAGAATCAAAAAGAGATGTAGGGTTTGAGTCATAACGGGGTAGTTTAGGCCAGCTTGCGTGCCACCCGGCAGATACAATCGACAATTTGGAGCTTTGAACATGCGCCTGATCGGTAAAGCGCTCACCTTTGACGACGTGTTATTGGTGCCAGCCTACTCCCAAGTCCTGCCCAAGGACACCTCCCTTGCAACCCGGTTTACCCGAAATATTGCACTCAACCTTCCCTTGGTCTCTGCGGCCATGGACACGGTGACAGAATCCCGCTTGGCGATTGCCATTGCCCAGGAAGGCGGTATTGGTATCGTGCACAAAAATATGACGGCCCAGCAGCAGGCGGCCAAAGTAGCCAAAGTCAAACGCTACGAATCAGGCGTGTTGCGCGACCCGGTGGTGATCACGCCGCAGCACACCGTGCTCCAGGTGATGGACCTGTCGGCGCAACTCGGTGTCTCGGGCTTTCCGGTATGCGATGGTGGCAAGGTGGTTGGCCTTGTCACCGGGCGTGACCTGCGCTTTGAAACCCGTTATGACCTGCCCGTGAGCCACATCATGACGCCGCGCGACAAGCTGGTGACGGTACCCGATGGCACGACCCTCGCACAAGCCAAGGTGTTGTTGAACCAGTACAAGATTGAACGCTTGCTGGTGGTCAATGATGCGTTTGAGCTCAAGGGCCTGATCACCGTCAAGGACATTACCAAGCAAACCAGCTTCCCCAATGCGGCGCGTGATGCGCAGGGCAAATTGCGCGTGGGTGCCGCCGTTGGCGTGGGCGAGGGCACTGAAGAGCGGGTGGAAGCCTTGGCGCGCGCTGGGGTCGATGCCATCGTGGTGGACACCGCGCATGGTCACAGCAAAGGCGTGATTGACCGGGTGCGCTGGGTCAAGAAAAACTTTCCGCAAATTGAGGTGATTGGCGGCAACATCGCCACCGGTGCCGCAGCGCTGGCCCTGGTCGAGGCCGGCGCGGACGCGGTCAAAGTCGGCATCGGCCCAGGCTCCATTTGCACCACCCGCATTGTTGCTGGCGTGGGCGTGCCGCAAATCATGGCGATCGACAGCGTGGCCTTGGCGCTTAGAGGCACTGGCGTGCCGCTGATTGCCGACGGCGGCATTCGCTTCAGTGGCGATATTGCCAAAGCCATTGCCGCCGGGGCCAGCACGGTCATGATGGGTGGCATGTTCGCTGGCACCGAAGAGGCACCCGGTGAAGTGATTCTGTTTCAGGGCCGCAGCTATAAGACCTACCGCGGTATGGGCTCCATCGGTGCCATGCAACAGGGCAGTGCGGACCGCTATTTTCAGGAATCTCCAACTGGCAACCCGAACGCCGACAAGCTGGTGCCCGAAGGCATTGAAGGCCGCGTGCCCTACAAAGGCACCATGATCTCTATCGTGTACCAAATGGCCGGCGGCTTGCGCGCCAGCATGGGCTACTGCGGCTGCGCCACGATTGAAGAGATGCAAAACAAGGCCGAGTTTGTAGAAATCACCACGGCTGGTATCCGCGAAAGCCATGTCCACGACGTGCAGATTACCAAAGAAGCACCGAACTACAGAGCAGAGTAAGAAACCACGCGGCGTTAATCCTTATGCATCAAAAAATTCTCATTCTCGACTTTGGCTCCCAGGTCACCCAGTTGATTGCGCGGCGCATCCGTGAGGCGCATGTGTTTTGCGAAGTGCACCCCTGTGATGTGACCGACGACTGGGTGCGCGCCTATGCCCGTGATGGCAAACTCAAGGGCATCATCCTCTCCGGCAGCCACGCCAGCGTCTATGAAGACAGCACCGACAAGGCGCCGCAAGCGGTGTTTGAACTGGGCGTGCCGGTGCTGGGCATTTGCTATGGCATGCAGACCATGGCGCACCAGTTGGGCGGCATGGTTACCAGCGGGCACCAGCGGGAATTTGGTCCTGCCAAGGTGCGCGCGCATGGCCACACCGCCTTGCTCGAAGGCATTCAGGACTTCACCACACCAGAAGGCCATGGCATGCTTGAAGTCTGGATGAGCCATGGCGACAAGGTCACCGAGTTGCCGCATGGTTTCAAACTGATGGCCAGCACCGACAGTTGCCCCAT
The DNA here is from genome assembly GCA_002842265.1 of Betaproteobacteria bacterium HGW-Betaproteobacteria-18. Lineage (GTDB taxonomy): Bacteria > Pseudomonadota > Gammaproteobacteria > Burkholderiales > Burkholderiaceae_C > Rhodoferax. The sequence goes on from PHCO01000147.1 coordinate 7,741, forward strand.
TGCTGGCATGGCCGACGAAGTGCGCCGTTTTTATGCCGTGCAGTTTCACCCGGAAGTCACGCACACCAAGCGCGGTGCCGCGATTCTGGAGCGTTTTGTGCTCGACATCTGTGGCACCCGTGCCGACTGGATCATGGGCGACTACATCAGCGAGGCGGTGGAAGCCATTCGCGCCCAAGTCGGTGATGAAGAAGTTAT
>PHCO01000148.1 GCA_002842265.1 Betaproteobacteria bacterium HGW-Betaproteobacteria-18
GAACCCGCCAAAGAGATCGTCAAGCGCTTTGCCACCGGCGCCATGTCGCTGGGCTCCATTTCCACCGAAGCCCACGCCACGCTGGCCGTGGCCATGAACCGCATCGGCGGCAAAAGCAATACCGGTGAGGGCGGCGAAGACCCGCTGCGCTATCGCAACGAGCTCAAGGGCATTCCGATCAAGCAGGGGCAAACCATGGCCGAGCTGCTCGGCAAAGACCTGTTCGAGGTGGATTGCACGCTGCAGGACGGCGACTCGATGCGCTCGCGCATCAAGCAGGTGGCGTCCGGGCGCTTTGGCGTCACGGCGGAATACCTCAACAGCGCCGACCAAATCCAGATCAAGATGGCGCAAGGCGCCAAGCCGGGCGAGGGCGGCCAGTTGCCAGGCGGCAAAGTGTCCGAGTACATCGGCCGACTGCGCCACTCGGTGCCCGGTGTCGGTTTGATCTCACCCCCGCCGCACCACGACATTTATTCCATTGAAGACCTGGCACAGCTCATTCACGACCTGAAAAACGTCGCCCCCAAGGCCGATATCAGCGTCAAGCTGGTGAGCGAGATTGGCGTCGGCACCATCGCCGCGGGCGTGGCCAAGTGCAAGGCCGACCATGTGGTCATTGCCGGCCATGACGGCGGCACCGGCGCCTCGCCCTGGTCTTCCATCAAGCACGCCGGCAGCCCGTGGGAAATCGGTCTGGCCGAAACCCAGCAAACGCTGGTGCTCAACCGCCTGCGCAGCCGCATCCGCGTGCAGGCCGACGGCCAGATGAAGACCGGCCGTGACGTGGTGATTGGCGCGCTCTTGGGCGCCGACGAGTTCGGCTTTGCCACCGCGCCGCTGGTGGTGGAAGGCTGCATCATGATGCGCAAGTGCCACCTCAACACCTGCCCGGTGGGCGTGGCCACGCAGGACCCGGCGTTGCGTAAAAAATTCTCGGGCAAGCCCGAGCATGTGGTGAACTATTTCTTTTTCATCGCTGAAGAAGCGCGCCAGATCATGGCGCAACTGGGCATCCGCAAATTCGACGACCTGATCGGCCGCTCCGACCTGCTCGACAAGCGCGCCGGGCTGTCGCACTGGAAAGCCAACGGGCTGGACTTCAGCCGCCTGTTCGTGCAACCCGATGTGCCCGCCGATGTGCCACGCTTCCAGACCGAATGGCAAGACCATGGTCTTGAAAAATCGCTCGACAACCTGCTGATTGCCAAGTGCCGCAGCGCCATTGACACCGGCGAAAAAGTCAAGATCATGGAAATGGCGCGCAACGTGAACCGCTCGGTGGGGGCCATGCTCTCAGGTGCAGTCACGCAAGTGCACCCGGAGGGCTTGCCTGACGACACCATCCGCATTCAGTTGGACGGCACCGGTGGTCAATCGTTTGGCGCGTTCCTGGCACGCGGCATCACGCTGTATTTGATTGGTGACGCCAATGACTACACCGGCAAGGGCCTCAGTGGCGGCCGTGTGGTGGTGCGCCCGAGCATTGATTTCCGGGGCGATCCCATCAGCAACACCATTGTCGGCAACACCGTGATGTTCGGTGCCACCAGTGGCGAGGCCTTCTTTAGCGGCGTGGCCGGTGAACGTTTTGCGGTGCGTCTGTCGGGTGCCACCGCGGTGGTGGAAGGCACTGGCGACCACGGCTGCGAATACATGACCGGCGGCACCGTGGCGGTGCTGGGCAAAACCGGGCGCAATTTTGCCGCCGGCATGAGCGGCGGTATCGCTTACGTGTATGACGAAGACGGCCAGTTCGCCAAGCGCTGCAATACCGCCATGGTGGCGCTGCAAAAAGTGTTGCCCACGGAAGAGCAAAAAGAAGCGCTGGACGAGAGCCTGTGGCATCGCGGTTTGAGCGACGAAGCGCAACTCAAGCAATTGCTGGCCGACCACAACCGCTGGACCGGCAGCAAGCGCGCCCGTGAGTTGCTGGACAACTGGGACACCTCGCGTGCCAAATTTGTCAAGGTTTTTCCCATCGAGTACAAGCGTGCGCTGGGTGAACTCCATGCCAAAAAAGGGGTGCTGGCGCAAGCCAGTCGGGCGCAAGCGGCGACCAAAAAAGAAGCCGTTGCGGCTAAATAAGTGCTGTCCTTATAGATTCGGCCCGATGATGTTTTAAGTTCCGTTCGGGCTGAGCCGCCTGTCCTGAGCTCGTCGAAGGGGTCGAAGCCCTTCGACGAGCTCAGGGCGAACGGTTCATACTTCATCGGGCCGTAGCAATAGTCAGACGAAAAGGAAAAATATCATGGGAAAAGTTACCGGTTTCATGGAATACGAGCGCATCGAAGAGGGCTACAAACCCGTGCCCGAGCGCTTGAAAAACTACAAAGAGTTTGTTATCGGGCTCGACGACCAGGCTGCCATTACGCAGGCCGCGCGCTGCATGGACTGCGGCACGCCGTTTTGCAACAACGGTTGCCCGGTCAACAACATCATTCCGGACTTCAACGATCTGGTCTATCACGGCCACTGGAAAGAAGCCATCGACGTGCTGCACAGCACCAACAACTTTCCCGAGTTCACCGGGCGCATCTGCCCGGCACCGTGTGAGGCCGCTTGCACGCTCTATGTCAACCAGTTGCCGGTGGGCATCAAGTCGATCGAACACGCCATCATCGACCGCGCCTGGGAGAGCGGCTGGGTGCAAGCCCAGCCTGCGAAAATCAAGACCGGCAAACGTGTGGCCATCGTGGGTTCAGGCCCGGCGGGGCTGGCGGCAGCGCAGCAGTTGGCGCGGGTCGGGCATGAGGTCACCCTGTTTGAGAAGAACGACCGCCTGGGCGGTCTGCTGCGCTACGGCATCCCCGATTTCAAGATGGAAAAAACGCATATCGACCGCCGCGTCGAACAGCTCAAGGCCGAGGGCGTGATTGTTCGCGCGGGGGTGTTGGTGGGCGAACTGCCCAAAGGCAGCAAGATCACCAACTGGGCCAAAGAAACCATTTCGCCGGTGTTCTTGCAGCAGGACTACGACGCCGTGCTGCTCACCGGTGGCTCCGAGCAGTCGCGCGATTTGCCGGTGCCCGGGCGTGACCTTGATGGCGTTCACTTGGCCATGGAATTTTTGCCACAGCAAAACAAGGTCAATGCCGGTGACAAGCTCAAGGGTCAGTTGCGGGCCGACGGCAAACACGTCATCGTGATTGGCGGCGGTGACACCGGCTCGGATTGCGTGGGCACCAGCAACCGTCATGGCGCTGTGAGCGTGACCCAGTTCGAGGTCATGCCGCAGCCGCCCGTGGAAGAAAACCGCCCGATGACCTGGCCCTACTGGCCCATGAAGCTGCGCACCAGCTCCAGCCACGACGAGGGGTGTGTGCGTGAATTTGCCACTTCCACCAAGGCATTCATCGGCGAAAAAGGCAAGGTCAAAGGCTTGAAAACGGTGCACATCGAGTTAAAAGACGGCAAGCTGGTTGAAGTTCCGGGGACCGAGAAGACTTACAAGGCCGACCTGGTGCTGCTGGCCATGGGCTTTGTCAATCCGGTCGCCACCGTGCTCGATGCCTTTGGTGTGGAAAAAGATGCCCGTGGCAATGCCCGTGCCAGCACCGATTTCGCTGGCGGCTACGCCACCAACGTGGCCAAGGTGTTTGCCGCCGGCGACATGCGCCGCGGCCAGAGCCTGGTGGTGTGGGCCATCCGGGAAGGCCGCCAGGCGGCCCGTGCGGTCGATGAATTCCTGATGGGATTCAGCGATCTGCCGCGCTGATTGAATGGTTAAATCACTGCGGTGGCTAGCCAATAGGTGTAATCCCTTATGATGGATAGGCCGGGCATCCCCGGCCTTTCTTTTTATTTATGGCCATATCCTCTTCAGAAGCGCTTGTCGAATTACGCAATCTCACCTTCGGGTATGGGGAGCGGGTGATTCTGGACGACGTATCCTTGTCGATCCCGCGTGGCAAGGTGACGGCGCTCATGGGCGCCTCGGGTGGCGGCAAGACCACCATCCTGCGGCTGATGGGCGGCCAGAACCGGGCGCAGTCCGGCCAGTTGCTGTTTGACGGGCAAGATGTCACGCCCATGAACCAGACGCAAATCTACGCCGCGCGTCGCCGCATGGGCATGCTGTTCCAGTTTGGCGCCCTGTTTGCCGATTTGTCGGTGTTCGACAACGTGGCCTTCCCGCTGCGCGAACACACCGATTTGCCGGAAACGCTGATCCGCGACATTGTGCTGATGAAGCTCAATGCCGTGGGCCTGCGCGGCGCGTATGACCTGATGCCCAGCGACCTGTCGGGCGGCATGGCGCGACGCATCGCGCTGGCGCGCGCCATTGCGCTCGATCCCGAACTGGTGATGTACGACGAGCCCTTTTCCGGCCTGGACCCGATTTCGCTGGGCACGGCAGCGCGGCTGATCCGTCAACTCAATGACTCGATGGGGCTGACCAGCGTCTTTGTCTCGCATGAGTTGGAGCAAACTTTTTCGATTTCAGACCATGTGATCATTCTGGCCAATGGCAAAATTGCCATGCAGGGCACGCCCGAGCAGGTGCGCCAGAGCGGCGACCCACTGGTGTACCAGTATGTCAATGCCTTGTCGGACGGGCCGGTGCGCTTTCATTACCCGGGCCCTTCGATCGACGAAGATTTTGGTATGGAGGCAATCGCATGAGCTGGTACAAACCTGCCGATATTGGATTGGCCACACGGCGTCAGTTGGCGGACATGGGCCTGGGCGCCCGGCTTTTTGTGCGCCTGCTCAGCACCTTGCCGGGCAGTCTGAAGCGTTTTGGCCTGATCCGCGACCAGATCCACTTTCTGGGCAATTACTCGCTGGCCATCATTGCGGTGTCGGGCCTGTTCGTCGGCTTTGTCTTTGGCTTGCAGGGCTATTACACCTTGCAGCGCTACGGCTCGTCAGAAGCGCTGGGCCTGCTGGTCACGCTGAGCCTGGTGCGCGAACTCGGGCCGGTGGTCACAGCCCTGTTGTTTGCCGGGCGGGCCGGCACCTCGCTCACCGCCGAGATTGGCCTCATGAAGGCAGGCGAACAGATCAGTGTCATGGAAATGATGGCAGTGGACCCGGTGCAGCGCATTCTGGCGCCGCGTTTCTGGGCCGGTGTGATCACCATGCCGCTGCTGGCGGCGGTGTTCAGTGCCATGGGCATCATCGGCGGCTGGGTGGTGGGCGTGCTCATGATCGGCGTCGATGCCGGCTCGTTCTGGAGCCAGATTCAGGGCGGCGTCGATGTCTGGCAGGACGTCGGCAACGGCGTGCTCAAGAGCATTGTGTTTGGCTTTACCGTGACCTTTGTTGCGCTGCTGCAGGGCTTTGAGGCCCAGCCTACCCCTGAAGGTGTGGCCAGCGCCACCACCCGCACTGTGGTGGTGGCGTCGCTCGCCGTGCTGGGGCTGGATTTCATCCTGACGGCGATGATGTTCACCATATGAAGACCTTGTGGGAAAGACCGAAGTTACGCGAAGCGAACAAGCTCTGTCCCCAACTGATTAGAAAGAAGTTTTATGCAACGTTCAAAAAATGATGTCTGGGTCGGTCTGTTCGTTCTGATCGGTGCGGTGGCCATTCTGTTTCTGGCCCTGCAGTCGGCCAACTTGCTGAGCCTGAGTTTCCAGAAAACCTACCAGGTCAAGGCCAAGTTCGACAATGTGGGCGGCGTCAAACCCAAGGCGGCGGTGCGCAGTGCCGGTGTCGTCGTCGGGCGGGTTGACAACATCACCTTTGACGACAAATCCTTCCAGGCGGTGGTGACGCTGGCGCTGGAAAACCGCTATGTGTTCCCCAAGGACAGTTCCCTCAAGATTCTGACCAGCGGCTTGCTGGGCGAGCAATACCTGGGCATTGAGCCCGGCGCAGAGGGAAAGACACTGGCGGCGGGGGATACCATCTCCAGCACCCAGTCGGCAGTGGTGTTGGAAAATTTGATCAGCCAGTTTTTGTTCAGCAAGGCGGCGGATGGCAGCAACGTGGATGCGAGTAGCTTAAATGAAAAAAAATGAATCGATGAAGGGTGTGGACGGTGCTGCCCATGCTGGCCGTGCCGGTGTTTTACGCGCCGGTATGGTGCTCAGCCTGGCACTGCTGACCGGCTGTGCCACGGGTCCAGGCGCCAACCCGCGTGACCCGCTGGAGCCCTTCAACCGAGGGGTGTACCGGTTCAATGACGCGGTGGACCGGGCCGTGATCAAACCGGTGGCCACCGCCTACCGTGATGTACTGCCGTCGCCGGTTCGCACCGGGGTGAATAATTTCTTTAACAATTTGCAGGATGCCTGGTCGTTTGTCAACAACAGCCTGCAACTGAAAGGCGAGGCCGCTGGCAACAGCCTGGTGCGTTTTGGCGTCAACACTTTCCTGGGTTTTGGCGGCGTGCTGGACATTGCCTCCGAGATGCAGATCGAACGCCACACCGAAGATTTTGGTCAAACGCTGGGTTACTGGGGTGTGGGCGCCGGGCCTTATCTGATCTTGCCCTTGCTGGGGCCGTCAACCGTGCGCGACACCGCTGCGTTGCCGGTGGATGCCCAAGGCAATCTGGTTTCTGGTGTCAGTGATGTGCCCACGCGCAACTCACTCACCACCCTGAATTTGCTGGATCAGCGTTCGCGCTTGCTTGACGCCTCGGCCATGCTGGATCAAGTGGCGCTTGATCCCTACACCTTTACCCGCGATGCCTTTTTGCAGCGCCGTCAAAATGATGTGTATGACGGTTATCCGCCTGATGACAACGGCTCGGTTCCTCCGACTGAAGAAAATTCAGCCAAGTAATTTTTAGGGATCAAAAACCATGCATAGACGTTTTTTAAACCAATGGCTGCTGGCACTTACTGCCAGTGTGTCGCTGCTGATGGCGCTGCCAGCCCATGCCGCCGACGAAGCCCCTGATGCGCTGATCGAGCGCCTGACCAAGGAGGCCTTGGACACCCTGCAAGCCGACAAGGCGGTGCAGGCCGGCAATGTGTCGCGCATTGTCGAATTGGTGGATGAAAAAGTCATGCCCCACGTGAACTTTCAGCGCATGACAGCTTCTGCGGTCGGCCCCGGCTGGCGCCAGGCAACGCCCGAGCAACGCAAGCGCCTGGAGGCTGAATTCAAGACCCTGCTGGTGCGCACCTATGCCGGCGCCATGAGCCAGGCCAAAAATCTGAGCTTCACGGTCAAGCCCTTGCGCGCCGCGCCAGATGACAAGGAAGTGATTGTGCGCACCCTGATCACAGGCCGAGGCGACCCGGTGCAATTGGACTATCGGCTTGAAAAAACACCGGGTGTTGGCGCAGGCTGGAAAATTTATAACCTCAATGTCCTGGGTGTGTGGCTGGTCGATACCTACCGCAGCCAGTTTGCGCAGGAAATCAACGCCAAAGGCATTGACGGCCTGATCGCCACGTTGACCGAGCGCAACAAAGCCAACGCGGCCACGCCGGCCAAGACCGAAAAGCCGGTCAAGGGCTGAGCATGCTGCGACTGCCCCAAACCTTGCTGCACGATACGGCGGCGACGACCCTGGCCGCGATGCTGGGCGCTGTTCGCGCTGAGTCATCAGCCAGCGTCGCTGTGGACGCTGCGGCCCTGGAGCGCTGCGTGTCCATTCGTACCTGCGATGCGGGCGAGACCCTGGTGACGACGGATCCCGAGCACTTCGCTGCCGTCCTCGTGGAGCTTCTCCGCAACGCGGTCAAGTTCTCGCGCCCCGAGGGGGGCGAGGTCGCCCTGTCCCTCACCAGGGAGGGGGACCGGGTTGCCGTGCAGGTGAAGGACGACGGCATCGGTATTGCCCCCGAACACCTGCCTCGGATCTTCGAGAAGTTCTACCAGGC
>PHCO01000149.1 GCA_002842265.1 Betaproteobacteria bacterium HGW-Betaproteobacteria-18
GTGGGGTCGACTTCAGTCGACCATGGCGGACTGAAGTCCGCCCCACAGGGTTCAAGGTCCGTGTGCGGTATCGGGCCGATTCGGGGGGCTCGCAATGACGGTCTTCTTTGTGTTTCGCGGGCAGCTTTGATGTCATGACAGTTAACCCTGAATGACAGCCCGCAATTCAGCCAGCACCTGGCCAGACGGCGGGCGCACGCCGCGCCAGATCAAAAAGGCCTCGGCGGCCTGTTCCACCAGCATGCCCAAGCCATCGCGCGGCACAGCGCCATGGGCTTGCGCCCAGTCCATGAAGCCTTGCGCACCGGGGCCATACATCATGTCGTAGGCCATGGCGCCGGGCTTCAAAACGTGGGCTGCCACGGGCACCGCGGCACCGCTCAGGCTGGTCGCGGTGGCATTGATGATGACGTCGAATGGCCCATTGAGTCCGTGCAAGGTATGCGCCTCGAGCGCCGTGTTGCGCTGCTCGGCCAGGGGTTGATGGCGCGCCACCAGTTCGCTGGCCTTGTGCAGCGTGCGGTTGGCCACGCTGATGTGCGCCGGGCCGGCTTGCAGCAACGGCCCCAGCACGCCAGCCGCAGCGCCACCGGCCCCGATCAGCAGCAGGCGCAGGCCTTTGAGCGGCAGACCGGCGTTGCGTTCGATGTCGTCCACCAGGCCGATGCCATCGGTGTTGTCGGCCAGGATCTGGCCATCCTTGAAGGTCAACACATTCGAGGCCTGCGCCAGCAAGCCGCGCGTGCTGGTGTGGGTGGCAATTTTGGCCGCTTCGAACTTGAACGGTACGGTGATGTTGCAGCCGCGCCCGCCTTCTTCAATGAAGGCCTGCACGCTTCGGGCAAAGTGGTCGAGCGGGATTTCGCGCTTGTCGTAGTGCAGCTGTTGGCCGGTGAGCTCGGCAAAACGGGCGTGGATCCAGGGCGATCGGCTGTGCGACACGGGGTGGCCCATCACGCAGTAGAGGTCTTTGGTCATAGGGTGATCGTGAGGATGGGACTGATGGTTTATTGGCCGTTGAGACGCGCTTCCAGCGTGTCGTCGCGGGTGAAGTTGAAGCGCGACACCACGGCAATTTCATCGGCCTGGCGGCGCATGGCGGCGCTGAATTTGCCAAAGGGTCCGGCGCTGCTGGCGATGGCGCGCGCCTGCCGGTCCAGCGTCGGATTGCCGGAGCTTTGCACCACCTCGGTGGAGAGCACGACACCGGCACTGTTGATGTTGACGACCATGGTGAGCTCGCCATAGAGCTTGTGGCCGCTGGTCTGCGGGAAATTTTGCGTGCCCCGGTCTTCGATGGCGCGGCGCAAGTGGTCGTAATACAGCGCATACACCGCTTCGCGCGTGGCCGGGCTGATGTAGCGTTTTTTCGGACCGGCGTTTTCCAGGTTGATGCGGCGCTCGATTTCGGCCAGCAGCTTGACGAGCTGTTTCTGCTTTTGCTCGCGTTGCGCCTGCTCGGGGGTCAGTGCTTCCTGGCGCGGATCGGCGGGTGGCAGACTGGCCAGCAAATGCTTGACTTTTAACAGCATCAGGTGCTGCTGCGCCTGCATTTCGCGCAACTGGCGCTCCTGCTCCTGCTCCTTGTCCTGGCCGTCGGTATTGAGCAGGGCGGGTGGCAGCGGGCTTTTGGCACGGCCGCGTTTGGCCTCGCCACCGCCCGCCAGCGCGGCCTGGGCAATGGCCTGCGCCTTGTCGGGCTGCTCCCGGGTGGTTGAATTGACCAGAATGACTTCGAGCGGGTTGTCTTGCAGCACCCGGTTGAAGGCCTGGGGGTCAACCAGGCGCACGGCCAGCAGCGCGGCGTGCACCGCAATGGAGGCACCCAGGGCGATCTGCAGGGTACTGAACGGCAGCAGTTTCACGGCGCGGCGGTGGCCTCGGCAGGAGGCGGATTGGCGGCGACGTCGGCATCGCTCAGGTCAACGGCAATGGTGATCGGGCCGACCACAGCGTCGTCGTCCTGCTCTTCTTCGACGTCAAAGACCTCGGGCTCGGCGTCGAGGCGTTCCAGCACGGTGCCGTGAATGTCGAGCGACACCAGGTCAATGTCGCCCAGCTTCACCCGCACCCGTGCGCCGCGCGGCAGTCCCTGTGCGCCCATCACCGGCAGCACCAGCGGCAGGTGGTCGGCGCGCACCAGGTTGTCTTTGAACAGGGTGGCCTCAAGCTCGGTGATGCCTTGTTGCTGCACGTATTTGAGCGTCCAGAAACGCTCGATGGCGTTCTGATAGCCGTTGTAGGCAAAGTAGGCCGCGTCAAAGCTGGAGATGATCGAAAACAGCTCGGCATCTTTGGGCTTGAAGGGTGCCACCAGCGCGGCCGTTTTGCCGTGCCGGGCACAGGCAATGATCTGCCACTGGTTGAGCAAGTCCACATAGCGGCGCAGCGGCGAGCTGCTCCAGGCATAACTTTTGACACCGATGCCCGCGTGTGGCAGCGCCCGGGTGCCCATGCGCACCTTGACGCCGGGCAGCATCGAGGCCTGGCTGCGATAGATGGCGGGCACGCCCAGCTCGGCCATCCAGTTGCCCCAGGTGCTGTTGGCCAGAATCATGGCTTCCGACACAATCAAATCGAGTGGCGCGCCGCGCTGGCGCACGCTGATCTGGACCTGCTCGGTGCCTTGCGGCTCAACGCCTTCATTGCCGACCAGCCTGAAGTTGTAATCGGGCCGGTTGAAGTTCTCGGGCTTGCCGCGCACCACTTCGCGCTTGGCTTTCAGGTCTTGCGCCAGCCGGTACAAAAACGAGAGTTGCGGGCGTTTGTGCTGCAACGGCTGGGGGTCCATGTCGTGCCTAAAAGACGGGTCTTGCAGCCACTCAAGGGTGACCACGGCGTCGAGCTGGTCGTGGCGCAAATTGGCGCCGATGTGCACCCGCTCCAGTTTGGTCTCGGATGCCTTGATCTCCAGCGTGGCTTCATCCAGCGTCACATAGAGCGACACCGCCGGGCAGTCGCAGCCTTCCATCAGGGTGTAGCTTTGCACCACCTCGTCAGGCAGCATGGTGAGTTTGTAGCCGGGCATATAGACCGTGGACAGGCGCGCCCGGCCCAGCAGGTCGGCCGCACTGCCTGGCTGGATGGCCAGGCCGGGCGCGGCAATATGAATGCCCAGCACCACGGTGCCCGTGCCCAGGCCCTGCACCGACAGCGCATCGTCGATCTCGGTGGTGGCCGAATCGTCAACCGAAAAGGCGCGCGCGCTTGATAGCGGCAACTCGTCCTTGATGAGCGGCGCGTCGAGCTTGGGAAAGCCCGTGCCCTTGGGAAAGTTCTCCAGCAGAAAACGCTTCCAGTGGAAGTGGTAGGGCGAATCGATGGCACCGGCCTTGATCAGCAAGTCCAGCGGCCCCAGATGGGTGGCGCGTGAGGCTTCGACCACAGCCTTGTATTCAGGCGCATTTTTGTCGGGCTTGAACAGGATTTTGTAAAGCTGGTCACGGATCGGCTGCGGGCAAACGCCCTCACTTAGCTCTTTGACCCAGGCCTCGATTTGCAGCACGATCTGCTTCTTTTTCTCGATGGCGGCCAGCGCCTGCGCCAGGATGTCGGCCGGGGCCTTGCGAAAGCGGCCTTTGCCGGCGCGGCGGAAGTAGTGCGGCGCCTCGTACAGCGCCATCAGCATGCCGGCTTGCTGCGCCAGCGTGGCGTGTTCCGAGAAATAGTCGCGCGCCAACTCGGCAAAACCAAAGTCGCCTTCGGGGGCAAATTCCCAGGCCATGTCGAGCTCGATGCCGGCGGCCACGGCCTGCGCGCCCGTCATCAACGCGTGCGGCGTGGGCTTGTCGAACTTGAGCAGCATGTTGGCTGCCTTGACCTTGACGCGCTTGCCCGAGTCCAGCTCCACCTGCGCCGATGTGTCGGCTTCAGAGAGCATGCGCCCGGCCAGGAACTTGCCGGTTTCTTCAAATAATAAGTACATGGGCGAATTGTCCCATGAGCCGCTTGCCCTTGGCTTATAGCGACGGGTCAGTACGGGTTGTCAAACCCCAGCCGCGCCATGATCTCGCTCTCGCGCAGTTCCATCACCTGGGCGTCTTCGTCTTCATCGTGGTCCCAGCCCTGCGCGTGCAGGGCGCCGTGCACCAGCAGATGCGCATAGTGTTCTTGCAGGGTTTTGTTTTGTTCCTTGGCTTCACGTGCCACCACCGGCGCGCACAGCACCAGGTCGGCGGTGACGACTGGCTCCTGGGTGTAGTCGAAGGTCAGCACGTTGGTGGCGTCATCCTTCTTGCGGTAATCACGGTTCAGCGCCTGGCCTTCTGCCGCATCGACGATGCGCACGGTGATTTCGGCATCGCTTTGCAGCGTGGCACGCAGCCAGCGCGCGACCTTGTGACGCGGCAGGGCGGCGCGGTGCAGCGGCGCATCTTCGAATTTGCCGAATTGCAGTGAGAGGGTGAGTTGGTTCATGGGGCGTTCCGTCTGTGGCTGCGGGATGGGGGTTGGGCGGCCAGGGGTTCTGCATCATCGCGGCGCTGGATGCCGATGCGACCCGGTGCGTCATAGGCATCGACAATGCGCGCCACCAGCGGATGCCGCACCACGTCGGCGCTGGTCAGGCGGCAGATGGCAATGCCTTCGACGCCTTTGAGCACGCGTTCGGCATCGATCAGGCCGCTGAGCTGGGTGGTGGGCAGGTCGATCTGGCTCACGTCGCCGGTGATCACGGCCTTGGAGCCAAAGCCGATGCGCGTCAAAAACATCTTCATCTGCTCGGGCGTGGTGTTTTGCGCCTCGTCCAGGATCACAAAAGCGGTGTTCAGGGTGCGCCCGCGCATGAAAGCCAGCGGCGCGATCTCGATGGATTGGCGCTCAAAGGCCTTTTGCACGGCCTCGAAACCCATCAGGTCGTACAGCGCGTCGTACAGCGGGCGCAGATACGGGTCGATCTTTTGCGCCAGGTCGCCGGGCAGATAGCCCAGCCGCTCGCCGGCTTCCACGGCCGGGCGCGTCAGCACAATGCGCTGCACGGTGCTGCGCTGCAAGGCATCGACCGCCATGGCCACGGCCAGGTAGGTTTTGCCGGTGCCGGCCGGGCCGATGCCGATGGTGATGTCGTGGCTGGCGATGCTGTCGAGGTAATGGGCCTGGTTGATGGAGCGCGGCTTGAGGTCGGCGCGTCTGGTTTTGAGCGACGGGCCTTCCGCGCCGTTGACGTCGCCGTCACCCGAGAGCATCAGCTGCACGGTGCGCGGCTCGATCGGGCGCGCCGCCATCTCATGGAGTGCTTGCAGCACTTCCATGCCGCGCTGGGCGTTGGCCTTGAGGCCATCGACCTTGAACTGCTCGTGGCGGTGCGCAATTTTGACCTGCAGCGCAGCTTCGATGGTGCGCAGGTGCGCGTCCATGGGGCCGCACAGGTGGGCCAGGCGGGCGTTGTTGGGCGGCGAAAAAATATGTCTGATGATCACGTTGATAATTCCATAAATACTCCTCCATGATAGGCACAAAATGATCGGCAAACTCACTGGCACCCTCGACGACAAAAATCCTCCGCAGGTTATCGTGGACTGCCATGGCGTGGGCTACGAGGTGTTCGTGCCCATGAGCACGTTTTACAACCTGCCCGAACTGGGTGTCAAGGTGACGCTGCTGACGCACTTTGTGGTGCGTGAAGACGCGCAGATTTTGTACGGCTTTGCCACGACGCAAGAGCGTGCGGCGTTTCGTGAACTCATCAAGATTTCGGGCGTCGGGCCGCGCACCGCCTTGTCGGTGCTGTCAGGTATGAGCGTGGCCGAACTGTCGCAGGCCGTTACCCTGCAGGAAGGCGGGCGGCTCATCAAGGTGCCCGGCATTGGCAAGAAAACCGCCGAGCGTCTGCTGCTGGAGCTCAAGGGCAAGCTCGGCCCCGATATTGGCGTGCCCAGCAGCATTGTCAGCGACGCCCAGGGCGACATTTTGCAGGCCCTGCTGGCGCTGGGCTACAGCGACAAGGAGGCCGCCGCCGCCCTGAAAGCGCTGCCCGGGGACGTGGGCGTGAGCGACGGCATCAAGCTGGCGCTCAAGGCGCTGGCGAAATAATTTGAAAGCGCCGCGACAATGGCATCCTGAATTGCCCGTGATAGATTTGGCCCGATGATGTTTTAAGTTCCGTTCGGGCTGAGCCTGTCGAAGCCCTTCGACCCTTCGCCAAGCTCAGGACAGGCCAAGCTCAGGGCGAACGGTTCATACTTCATCGGGCCGTTGCAATAGCTCATTTTTGGTTCAACCCCTGATAGGATATTTTGATGAAAACGATTGGTCTTAAATCCCTGCACTTCACCGTGGCTGCCGCAGCCACACTTACGCTGTTGGCTGGGCCGGCCCTGGCCGCCGACAAGGTCAAGGTGGGCATGCTCAGCACCTTGTCGGGCCCCGGCGCTGGCCTGGGCGTTGACATTCGCGATGGTTTCAACCTGGCGCTCAAGCACTCGGGTGGCAAGTTCGGTGGCCTGCCGGTCGAGGTGATCGTGGCCGACGACCAGGCCAAGCCCGATGCGGCGCGCCAGACCGCCGATCGGCTGGTGAAGCAGGACAAGGTGGATTTCATGACCGGCGTGGTGTTTTCCAACGTGATGCTGGCCGTGGGCAAGCCGATTTTTGATTCCAAAACCTTCTACATCAGCGCCAATGCCGGGCCGTCGCAGTACGCCGGCGCAGATTGCAACCCCTATTTCTTCAACGTCGCCTGGCAGAACGACAACCTGCACGAGGCCGTAGGCAAGACGGTGCAGGACAAGGGCTTCAAGAAAGTCGCCCTGCTGGCGCCCAACTACCCGGCAGGCAAGGACGCGCTGGCGGGTTTCAAACGCTATTTCAAGGGTGAAATTGCCTCGGAGGCCTACACGCCCTTGAGCCAGCTGGACTATGGCGCTGAAATCTCCAAAATGCGCGCTTCGGGTGCCGATGCGGTTTATATCTTTTTGCCGGGCGGCCTGGGCATCAACTTCATCAAGCAGTTTGTCGGCGCCGGTTTGTCCAAGGACATGACGCTGTTCGGCCCGGGTTTTTCGGCCGATGAGGACGTGATCCGCGCCGTGGGCGAGCCCATGCTGGGCATGTTCAACAGCTCGCAGTGGGCGCACGACATGCAAAACCCGGTCAACAAGCGCTTTGTTGCCGACTTCCAGAAAGACTACGGACGCCTGCCCACGCTGTACGCTTCGCAAGGCTACGATGCTGCGCGTTTGATGGACGCTGCGGTGCGCGATGTCAAGGGCAAGCTCGACGACAAGGAAGCGGTGCGCAAGGCGCTCAAGGCGGCCAGGTTCGACTCGGTACGCGGCGCCTTCAGGTTCAACAGCAACCAGTTCCCGATTCAGGACTACTACCTGCGCGTGATCACCAAGGACGCCCAAGGCCGCATCACCAACCGCACGCTGGGCACCGTGTTCAAGGACCACGCCGATGCCTATGTGGGCGCATGCAAGATGCCCGCGCTCTGATGCCCGTTGAGGTGGATCGCGCGCGATGACCGGCATTCTGCTTCTTGAGCAGTCGCTCAACGGCCTGCAATTTGGCTTGATGCTGTTTTTGCTGGCCGCCGGGCTGACGCTGGTGTTCGGCATCATGGACATGATCAACCTGGCGCACGGCTCGATCTACATGGTGGGCGCCTACCTGATCGCCAGCATCGCGCTGGCCAGTGGCTCCTTCTGGATCGGTCTGGCAGGCGGCATGGTCGCCACGGCGGTGCTGGGCGCGTTGCTGGAGCTTGCCGTGCTGCGCCGCCTGTACCAGCGCGACCACCTGTCGCAGGTGCTGGGCACGTTTG
>PHCO01000150.1 GCA_002842265.1 Betaproteobacteria bacterium HGW-Betaproteobacteria-18
CGGGTCATGGCCTGGTGTTCCCAGGTCCAGGCGGTGTTGCTGCCGCGCTGCTGCTGGTAGTTGGCGTACGCCGTGAAGCTGGTCACCAACAGGCCCGAGTTGCCGTTGGGGCGCAAGGCCAGATCGACCCTGAATACAAAGCCATGTTCGGTGGTGTCGCCCACCAGCGCGTAAACAGCGCGTACCACTTTGCCAAAGTATTCATGGTTGCTGACTCGGTTGCGACCCTGGGCATTGCCCGCCGTTTCGCCGTCTTCGTCATAAACATAAATCAGGTCGATGTCGCTGGACACGTTGAGCTCGCGCGCGCCGAGCTTGCCCATGCCCACGATCCATACCTGCGCCCGCTGTCCTTGCGCCGTCATGGGTGCGCCGTGCGTTTGGTCCAGTTCAGCCTGGGCCTGGGTCAGGGCGTGGTTGAGCGCGAATTCGGCCAGGTCGGTCATGGCCTGGGTCACTTGCGCCAGCGGCAGTTGCTGATCGCAGTCCAGGCACAGCAGGCGTTCGACGACCAACTGGCGCGTGATGCGCAGCGCGCTGGCCATGTTTTGCCCCTGCGCCTGCAGGGCCTCAAACGTGGTTTGCAACTGCGTCGGGCCGGGTACGCCGGACGCCAACAGGGGCAACTCAGCCTCATAACGGCGGCGCACGCGTTGGGCAAAGCGGGAGTGGGAGGCCAGGGAGGGTCGGGTCATAATTCTGGTTGAGCAACTTTTATCGAATCAATGTGTCGCCCCTTCCCTCCAAACTGCTGAAAACCTGGTCGAGCCTGACGCGTTGGCTGTTGGCTGCGGTGGTCTTGGCTTGGCTGTTGCTCGGTCTGGCCTGGGGGGCGCTGCACTGGGTGATTGTGCCGCGAATCGGCGAATTTCGCCCGCAGCTTGAAGCGCGGGCCACGCAGGCATTGGGGGTAACGGTACGGGTGGGGGCGGTGACTGCCCAGTCCAACGGTGTGGTGCCGTCTTTTGAATTGACCGATGTGACCCTGCTCGATGCGCAAGGCCGGGTGGCCTTGAGTTTGCCGCGTATCCTGATTGCCGTGTCGCCGCGTTCATTGTGGCGTTTTGGTTTCGAGCAGATTTACCTGGATCAACCCAAACTCGACATCCGGCGTGCGCCAGACGGCAAGATCACCATCGGCGGGCTGGATTTTTCCAATGCCCAGCAGGCCGACCCGGCGGCGCTGGAATGGTTTTTTTCGCAATTTGAGTTCGCGATTCACGACGGCACCCTGCGCTGGACCGACGAGCAGCGTGCGGCCGAGCCGGTGGTGCTGCAAAACGTGGCGGTGGTGGTACGCAACCGTGGACGACACCATGATGTGCGTCTGGATGCCACGCCGCCCGAGTCGTGGGGCAGCCGTTTTAACGTGCAAGGCAAATTTTTGCAACCCCTGCTGTCACGCCAGCACGGTCGCTGGCAGGATTGGGAGGGTCAGCTTTACACCGCATTTGAGCGGGCTGATCTGTCGGAGTTGCGCCGTTACACGCAATTGGGTGTTGATTTGACCGAAGGCAAGGGTGCATTGCGGGCCTGGATGGATGTGAGTCTGGGGCGTGTTACCCAGGTTGTGGCGGACGTGGCCTTGTCGGAGGTCAACGTCGTTTTAGGTGCCAATTTGCAGGCCCTTGCGTTACAGCGGGTGCAGGGGCGCCTGGGGGGGCGCAAGCTGGCAGACGGGTTTGAGTTTTCCACCCGGTCGCTGGCTTTTGATACGCAGGAAGGCCTGCATTGGCCCGGCGGCAATGTCAATCTGCGATGGACGGGTGCACAGGCCGGGCAGCCTGCACGTGGGGAGTTCAGGGCCGACCGGCTTGACCTGGCCGCACTGTCGCAAATTGCCAGTCGCCTGCCCCTGGATGAAGCTGCGCGCGACAAGCTTCGGGTTTATGCCCCCAAAGGGCAGGTGGACACACTCCAGGCCAGTTGGCAGGGGCCATGGAGCGCGCCGGAAAAATACGCCGCCAAGGGCCGGGTGAGTCAGCTGGAGTTCGCCGCCGTGACGCCCGCGCCGGGCTTGCGTGGGCTCGATGTGGACTTTGATTTTGATCAGCAGGCGGGCCAGGCCCGTCTGGTCATGGCCGCAGGCAGTGTTGACCTGCCGACTATTTTTCAGGAGCCGGTGATACCGGTTGAGTCCTTGTCGGCCGATGCGCGCTGGCAGCTTCAGGGCGAGCGGATCGCGGTGCAGTTGGACAAGGTCAAATTTGCCAATGCCGACGCTGCGGGTGAGGCCCAGATCAAATGGGAAACCGCCGACCCGGCCAAGTCGGCCTCCGGCTCGCGCTTTCCGGGTGTGCTGGACTTGCAGGCCAACTTGAGCCGCGCCGATGGCAGGCAGGTGCACCGCTATTTGCCGCTGGTGATTGACCAGGCCGTGCGCGATTACGTGCGCGATGCGGTGCTTGACGGGCGCGCTTCATCGGTACGTTTTCAGGTCAAGGGTGCGATTGACCAGCTGCCATTGATTGACCCCAAAAAAGGCGCTTTCAGAATCACGGCGCTGGTCGAAGGCGCCAGGTTGGCTTATGTGCCGCGCAGCCTGCAGGACAGCAACGATTTGCCCTGGCCCGTGTTGACGGAACTGAGCGGCGAGCTGGTGATTGACCGCATGCAATTGCAGGTCAACAATGGGCGCGCCAAATTGGGTGAAGCCACGGCTTTGCAGGTGACCCGGGTAGAAGCCCGGATTGCCGATTTGAACCATGCGCAGGTCGCAGTCAATGCCGACTTCAAGGGGCCGATGCCCGAGCTGATGCGACTGGTCAATGCGTCGCCATTGCGCGCCATGACGGGTGAGGCGCTGGTCAGCAGCGTGGTCACGGGCAATGCCGATTACAAACTCAGGCTGATGCTGCCGATTGCCAACATCAACCAGTCCAGCGTGCGCGGCAGCATCCTGCTTTCGGGTAACGATGTGCAGATCACGCCTGACAGCCCCAAACTCACCCAGGCTCGCGGCAGTGTCAACTTCACGGAGGCCGGATTTTCCTTGAGCGCTGTGCAGGCACGCATGCTGGGGGGCGACGCGCGGCTGGAGGGCGGCTGGTTGCTGGTTCCTGAGTCGCCCAGTGGTCGTGGCGCGCCGACCCTGATTCGCGCCAGCGGCACCGCCTCGGCGGAGGGTTTGCGCCAGGCGACTGAACTGGGCTTTGTGGCGCGACTGGCACGCCAGGCCAGTGGCAGTGCAGCCTATACCGCCACGCTTGGTTTTCGCCGCGGGGCGACCGAGCTGTTGGTCAACAGCAACCTGCAGGGGTTGGCTTTAAGTTTGCCTGCGCCGTTGGGAAAAAGTGCGGAGGCCTTGCTGCCTTTGCGTCTGGAGACCGCTTTGCTCGCCGATGTGCCAGCGGCGCTGCATGACCGGCTGACGCTGTCTGTTGCCAACCTGGTGCAAGTGGTCTATGAGCGCGATCTGTCACAAGCCGAGCCGCGTGTGTTACGCGGTGCCATTGGGGTGGGGCTCGAGGCGCAGGAGTCTGCTGCGCTACCCCCATCCGGGGTGAGTGCCAATATCAAGCTGAAAAATTTCAATGTGGATGCCTGGCGCGATGCGTTGACACGGGCTACTGGCGAGCACATGACGGGGGCGGCGCTGGCGGCAGGCAACACGCGGGCCATGTCTTACTTTCCCACCTTGCTGGCCGTGCGCTCGGAGGCCTTGACGTTTGGTGGCCGTCAGTTCAACCAAATGGTGATTGGCGGTGGCCGCGAGGGCGCGTTGTGGCGTGCCAATCTGGTTGCCAGTGAGCTCAATGGTTATCTGGAATATCGCCAGCCCAATGAATTGGTCAGTGGCGGCGCTGAAGGGCGCGTTTACGCCCGTTTGGCGCGCTTGACCATAGCGCCCAGTGTGGTGAGCGATGTGGAAGATTTGCTGGATGCCCAGCCAGCCAGCATTCCAGCGCTGGACATCGTGGTGGATGACTTTGAATTGCGCGGCAAGCATTTGGGGCGGCTGGAGGTGGAGGCCGTCAATCGCAGTGCCCAGTCCGCCACCCGTGAGGCGGGTGTGCGCGAGTGGCGCCTGAATAAATTCAACTTGGGTTTGCCCGAGGCCAGCTTTGTCGCCAGCGGCAATTGGGCGGCGCTCAATGCCCAGGCGCAAGGAACTGCCACGGCCCCTGCGCAGAAACTCTCGGAGCGCCGGCGTACCGTGATGAACTTCAAGCTGGATATTGCCGACAGCGGTGCCTTGCTCAATCGCCTGGGCATGAAGGATGTGGTGCGGGGCGGGCGGGGCAAGCTCGAAGGCCAGGTGGCGTGGCTGGGTTCGCCCTTGAGCCTGGATTACCCGTCCATGAGCGGCGCTTTCACGGTCAATGTTGAGACAGGGCAATTTCTCAAGGCGGACCCGGGTATTGCCAAGCTGCTCGGGGTGCTGAGTTTGCAGGCCTTGCCGCGTCGGCTGGTGCTGGACTTCAGGGATGTCTTCAGCGAGGGTTTTGCGTTTGACTTTTTGCGCGGTGATGTCCAGATTGACAAAGGCATGGCGTTCACCAACAACCTGCAAATGAAAGGGGTCAATGCGGCGGTGTTGATGGAAGGGCGCGCTGACATTGCCCAGGAGACGCAAGATATCAAGGTGGTGGTGATTCCTGAAATCAACACGGGTACCGCATCCTTGCTGGCCTCGGTGATCAACCCGGCCATTGGGCTGGGTACTTTTTTGGCCCAGATGTTTTTACGCCGCCCCATGATCGAATCGGCTACCCAGGAGTTTCATATTGATGGCTCATGGGCCGACCCCAAAATTACCAAAGTGCCGCGTTCCACGGCCACACCGACGGAGACGAAACCATGAAAGTTGCTGCCATTCAAATGGTCTCGGGCGCTGATTTGACGGCCAACCTGGCGCGGGCGCATGCCTTGTTGCAATCGGCTGCGCAGGCTGGCGCCGAACTGGCGGTGTTGCCCGAATATTTTTGCTTGCTGGGCCAGCACGATGCCGATAAATTGACGATCCAGGAGCCCTTTGGGCAAGGCCCGATCCAGCAGTTTTTGAGTGACACGGCCCGTGAGTCGGGGTTGTGGGTAGTGGGTGGCACCCTGCCCATCAGTGCGCCGGAAACTGCGCCAGCCGCTGAGCCTTCAGCCTGCCGGGTGTTTAACAGTTCGCTGGTGTTTTCACCAACAGGCCACTGTGTGGCGCGCTACGACAAAATGCATTTGTTCCGTTTTGACAATGGCACCGAGCGCTATGACGAATCGCTGGTGCTCGCCGCTGGCCAGCAACCCGCCACCTTTGATTTGGCCTCCACCGACGGCCACACCTGGCGCATCGGCTTGAGCGTTTGTTACGACCTGCGCTTTGCCGAGTTGTACCGGCATTACGCCCAGGCCGGGGCGCATCTGATGCTGGTGCCCAGCGCCTTCACCTACACCACCGGACAAGACCACTGGGAGGTGCTGCTGCGCGCCCGTGCCATTGAAAACCTGTCGTTTGTGGTGGCCGCTGCCCAAGGTGGCTTGCATGACAACCAGCGCCGCACGTGGGGCCACGCCATGCTGGTGGACCCGTGGGGCAAGCTGCTCGCTGAACGCGCGACAGGGCCGGGGGTGGTGATGGCAGATTTGTCATGGGATGTCATGACCCAGTGCCGCAGCCGTTTACCAGCACTTGAGCACCGGCTGCTGTGATGACCCCGCCCCTGTTTTTTCAGCGGACGCTGGCGGGTCTGGTGGCTGGTGTGCTGCTGGCTTGTGGCACGCCACCTTTGCCAGCGCCGGACATCAGCAGCGCAGCACCAGCCGGTGTGCCGCAGTTGTCCGCCGTGCCCTTGATGCTGCCTGATACCGCAGCATCTGTCCCGGCCCTGGTGCGTGGCAACAGTCGCTGGCTGCCTGTGGCGTGGTCCGAGCTGCCTGGTTTTGAGAGTGATGCGCTGTTTGAAGCCTGGAACGCCTGGCTCAAAAGCTGCGAACGCCCCGGGCCCGTATTTGCACCCTTGTGCCCGGAGGTGCGCCGTTTGAGCATTGGCTCCGGGTCTGAGCAGCGCCAGTGGCTGCTGGAGCGGCTGCAGCCTTACCGCGTTGAACCTTTGCAAGGTGGCCCGACGGCTGGCTTGCTGACCGCCTACTTTGAGCCCGAGCTCCAGGCCCAACGCCTGCCAGGCCCGGGTTTTACCGTGCCTTTGTACCAGGTTCCGGTCAACCTGAAGGCGCGCCAACCCTGGTTTACCCGGCAGGAGATCGACACCCTGGCGCAGGCACAAGAAGCCTTGCGCGGCCGTGAAATTGTTTATTTGAACGACCCGGTGCAGGCCTTGGTGTTACAGATTCAGGGTTCGGGCCGCATTCGCGTGACCGAGCCCGACGGCAGCATCCGCATGGTCAGGCTGGCCTATGCCGGCCATAACGGCCATCCTTACCAAAGCGTTGGTCGCTGGCTGCTGGATCAGGGCGAGCTGCGTGATGCCACCTGGCCCGGTATTCAGGTCTGGCTGCTGCAAAACCCGCAGCGCGTCAACGAGCTGTTGTGGCGTAACCCGCGCGTGGTGTTTTTCAGGGAAGAGCATTTGGGAGACTTTGATGCCGCCTTTGGTCCCAAGGGCGCGCAGGGCGTGCCGCTCACCCCCGGGCGCTCGATTGCGGTCGATCCCGAGAGCATTCCCTATGGCACGCCGGTGTGGCTGACCTCTGAGGGGCCGCAAATTGCCTTGCAGCGGCTGGTGCTGGCGCAGGACACGGGTAGCGCCATTCGCGGCGCGGTGCGGGCCGATTATTTTGCCGGCTGGGGCGAAGCTGCTGGCGAGCTGGCCGGACGGCTCAAGCAGCCGCTGCGCTTATGGGTACTGTGGCCCAAGGCGCGTCCATAATGCGTCGAAAAGTCGTCATTTTTTAAATTTGAATCGGAGACTTGCCCATGAATGCACCGTTACCCGAAACGGCCCAAGCGGCTTTGCAAACGGTCAGCCTGGACGATAAATACAGCCAGACGCAGGGCCGGGCGTTCATGAGCGGCGTCCAGGCGCTGTTGCGCTTGCCCATGCTGCAGCGCCAGCGCGATGCCATGGCCGGCTTGAACACCGCCGGCTTCATCAGCGGCTACCGTGGCTCGCCGCTGGGCGGCTACGACCAGGCGCTGGTGGCGGCCAAAAAACACCTGGACGCGCATCACATCGTCTTTCAGCCCGGTGTCAATGAAGAGCTGGCGGCCACCGCGGTGTGGGGCACGCAGCAGCTCGACCTGTACCCGCAGAGCAAAAAGTATGACGGCGTGTTCGGCATCTGGTACGGCAAGGGGCCGGGCGTGGACCGCAGTGCCGACGTCTTCAAGCACGCCAACATGGCCGGCACGGCACGGCATGGCGGCGTGGTGGCGGTGGCGGGTGACGACCATGTCAGCAAAAGCTCGACCGCCGCGCACCAGAGCGACCACATCTTCAAGGCCTGCGGCCTGCCGGTGTTTTTCCCGTCCGACGTGCAGGGCATTCTGGACCTGGGGTTGCACGCCATCGCTCTGAGCCGCTACGCCGGCGTCTGGGCCGGCATGAAAACGATCCAGGAAGTGGTCGAGTCGAGCAGTCCGGTGGATGTCGGTGCGGACCGCGTCAAGATCGTTCTGCCCGAGGACTTTGCCATGCCCGCTGGCGGTCTGCACATCCGCTGGCCCGACCCGGCGCTGGCGCAGGAAGCCCGCCTGATGGACTACAAGTGGTATGCCGCTGCGGCGTATTTGCGCGCCAACAAGATCA
>PHCO01000151.1 GCA_002842265.1 Betaproteobacteria bacterium HGW-Betaproteobacteria-18
CCGCCATATTGCTGCCCCTGAGACCGTGTGACGACTGTCGGCTCTGGAGGAGGCAGATCGGAAACGGCTACTACCGGTGAGGGTCTGCACCGGTCCGCCACTGCATCCAAACCAAATGAAGAGCGGATGGTGAGGTGCGCGAACGCAAGCCTCACCAGCCTGGGATGCCATCAACTCACACCTCCAGCCACTCCCTGCGAACCGCGCTGGCCTGGCGCAAATCTTCCGGCGTGCCTTCAAACACCACGCTGCCATGGCCCATCACGTAGCAGCGGTCGGACACGTCCAGGGCAATCGTCAACTTTTGCTCGATCAGCAGCACCGCGATGCCGCGCGCCTTGAGTTGCCTGAGGAATTGCCCCACGCCTTCGACCAGCCTGGGGGCCAGGCCTTCGGTGGGCTCGTCGATGATGATCAGCTCGGGGTCGCCCATCAGGGTGCGGCACAGGGTCAGCATTTGCTGCTCGCCGCCGGAGAGCACGCCGGCCTCGGTGTGCTGGCGCGCTTGCAACTGCGGGAACAAACGGTACATGTCCGCCATCGTCCAGTGGCCCGTCTGGCGGCTGTGTTTTTGACCCAGCCACAGGTTTTGCGCCACCGTCAGCATGGGGAAGATGTCGCGGCTCTCAGGCACGTAGCCCAGGCCCGCTTGGGCGATCTCAAAAGTTTTTTTGCCCAGCAGTTGCTGCCCCTGCCAAAGCAGCGAGCCTTTTGCCTCGACCAGTCCCATGATGGCTTTCGCCGTGGTCGAGCGCCCCGAGCCGTTGCGGCCCAGCAGCGCCACGATTTCGCCCGCGCCCACCTGCATCGCCACACCGTGCAGCACATGGCTCTTGCCGTACCAGGCATGCAGTTGGTCGATGTTCAGCATGGTGCCTGCCCCGCAGGAGCCGTAGCCGCCAGCGCGCCCAAATAAGCCTCCTGCACCCGCGCGTCGGCACGCACCGCGTCGGGCGTGTCGAAGGCCAGCAGTTCGCCCTGCGCCAGCACGGCAATTTTGTCGGCCAGCTCAAACACCACACCCATGTCGTGCTCCACCATCAACAGCGTTTTGCCCTTGGTGGCTTGCCTGATCAGGTGGATGAAACGGCTGGTCTCGGACTGGCTCATGCCGGCGGTGGGCTCGTCGAGCAGGATCACGCTGGCGCCGCCAGCGATGGTGATACCCACTTCCAGCGCGCGCTGCTCGGCGTAGCTCAGGTGCATGGCCAGGGTGTCGCGCTGCTGCTCCAGGTGCAGCAGTTCCAGCAGAGCCGCAACCCGTTCATTGGCGTCGTCCAGATCCGCCAGAAGTCTCAAGAACGTGTATTTGTAGCCCAGGCCCCAGAGCACGCCGCAGCGCAGGTTCTCGAACACGCTGAGCTTGGGAAAAATATTGCTCACCTGGAAACTGCGCGCCAGCCCCTGGCGGTTGATCTCATACGGCCTTTTGCCGTCGATGCGGCCACCGTTAAGCCATATCTGCCCGCCGTCAGGCTCGAACTTCCCGCTGATCAGGTTGAACAGTGTCGATTTGCCCGCCCCATTGGGGCCGATGATGCCGATGCGCTCACCGGGCGCAACAGCCAGGTCGATGCCACGAATGATGTCGGTCTTGCCAAAGCGCTTGCTCAAGCCTTTCAACTCCAAAGCAAAGGGAGGCTGGGCCGGGTTCAAAGCACCTCCCGGCGTTTGATGTCCTGCGCGATGTCTTGCAGGATGTCGCCCCACTGCTGCACAAACCGGCGGCGCCTCGACTCAAACAGCCCCAGGCCGCTCAACATGACAAACACAGCCCCAAACCAACTATTGAACCCGTTGGTATCCAGCGTGACCCCCATGAAGCGCAGTTCAGGCCCCAGCGCAGCACCCAGTTGCAGGTGGTAAATCATTTCCAGCAGGGCCGCCGCACCGGCCAGGCCGAGCAGCCCGGTGGCCAACAGCGCCAGATAGCTCAGCCAAAGCCGCCGCAAATAGCCGTACTTGGCCAAGCGCAGGTTCATCATGATGAGTGAGGCCACGCCACCCGGCGCGTAAACCACCATGACCATGAAGATCAGCCCCAGATACAGCAGCCAGGCCTGGGTGAACTCGGACAGCAGCACAAACGCCAGCACCATCAAAATGGCGCCGATGATGGGGCCAAAAAAGAAAGTGGTGCCACCCAGAAATGTGAAAAGCAGGTAGGCGCCAGAGCGGGTGCCGCTGACCACCTCGGAGGTCACAATCTCAAAATTCAGCGCCGCCAGGCCGCCCGAGATACCGGCAAAAAAGGCGGCAATCACAAACGCCAGGTAACGCACCATCTGCGGGTTGTAGCCGATGAAGGCGACGCGCTCGGGGTTGTCGCGCACCGCGTTCAACATGCGCCCCAGCGGCGTGCGGGTAAAGGCAAACATCAGCGCGGTGCAGACAAAGGTGTAGAGCGCAATCAGGTAATACAACTCGATTTGCGGGCCAAAGCTGATGCCCAGCACCGGGCTGCCCGCCACCCGGTTGCCGGAAAGCCCGGCCTCGCCGCCAAAAAATCCGGGGAACATCAGCGCCATGGCCCACACCAGTTCGCCTAGCCCCAACGTGATCATGGCAAACGGCGTGGCCGCTTTTTTGGTGGTGACCCAGCCCAGCAACAAAGCCAGCGCCAGGCTGGAAAAACCGCCCACCAAAGGAATCAAACTCACCGGCAGCGCCAGCCCGCCAGTGACAAGGTTGAGCGTGTGAATGGCCAGAAACGCGCCCATGCCCGAATACACCGCGTGGCCAAAGCTGAGCATGCCGCCCTGCCCCAGCAGCATGTTGTAGCTCAGGCAGACGATGATGGCGATGCCCATCTGGCTGAGCAGCGTCTGGCTCAGGCTGCTGCTGAACACCAGCGGTGCCAGCGCCAGAACCAGCGCGTACCCACTCCAGACAAGCTTGCGCTGCATCAATCGCCCCGTGTGCCAGCCAAGCCCCGGGGCCGAAAGACCAGTACCAGCACCATCAACACATAGGGCAGGATCGGTGCCACCGAAACGTCCAGGCCCACGGCAAAGGTCTGCGTCAGACCAATCAAAATTGAGGCCCAAAACGCGCCGGCCAGCGAGCCGATGCCGCCCACCACCACCACCACAAACACAATGCCGCCCAGCGCCATGGCCATGCCCGGCTCGGTAACAAAGGCATTGCCACCCATCACGCCCGCCAGGCCGGCCAGCGCGCAGCCGCCGCCAAACACCCACATAAAGACGCGCGGCACGTTGTGGCCCAGCGCCTCGGCCATGTCGGGGTGCGTCAAAGCTGCCTGGATCACCAGCCCGATGCGGGAGCGGTTCAGCAGCAGCCACAACGATGCCAGCATCAGCAAAGCCACACCCATCATGAAGGCCCGGTACATCGGGAACTGGGTGCCAAACAGCGTCAGCAACGGGCCGTCCAGCACCTGCGGCACGCGGTAATCGACCGAACTGCGGCCCCACACCAGTTGCACCCCCTCCAGGATGATGTAGCTCATGCCAAAGGTGATCAGTAGCTCGGGCACATGGCCGAACCTGTGCACCCGGCGCAGCACAAAGCGCTCAAACAGGGCGCCCAAAGCGCCAACGATCAACGGCGCCAGCAACAGGGCCGGCCAGAATCCCAGCCATTCGGTCACGCTGTAGCCGAAGTAGGCCCCCAGCATGTAGAACGAAGCATGGGCAAAGTTGAGCACACCCATCATGCTGAAGATCAGCGTCAGTCCGGCGCTCAGCATAAACAGCAGCAGCCCGTAGCTCAGTCCGTTGAGTAAAGAGATGGAGAAAAATGCCATTGATGATTCAAATGATCGTGGGGCGGACTTCAGTCCGCCATGGTCGACTGAAGTCGACCCTACATAACCCCACAGTATCCCCACAAACTGCCATGCGCCAGTCAGCGCAAATCGGGCAACTGGTAGTCTTTCAGCACCTCGCGCAGCTTGCTTTTTTGCATCTTGCCGGTGGCGCCCAGCGGAATGTTGTCCAAAAACACTACATCGTCCGGGATCTGCCACTTGGCGGCCTTGCCCTCGTAAAAGGCGAGCAATTCCTCGCGCGACACCTCGGCGCCCGGTTTTTTCACCACGGCCACAATCGGTCGCTCGTCCCACTTGGGGTGCGCCATGCCAATGCACGCCGCCATGGCCACCGCCGGGTGCGCCACGGCAATGTTTTCGATGTCAATCGAACTGATCCACTCGCCGCCCGACTTGATCACGTCCTTGCTGCGGTCGGTGATCTGCATGTAGCCGTCGGCATCAATGGTGGCGACATCGCCGGTGGGGAACCAGCCATCGATGAGCGGCTTCACGGCCTGCGCATCACCCACTCCCTGGAAGTATTCACGCAGTACCCACGGGCCTTTGACCAGCAGATCACCGTAGGTCTTGCCATCCCACGGCAGCTCCTGGCCTTCACCATCGACGATCTTCATGTCGATGCCAAAAATGGCGCGACCCTGTTTCAGTCGCACCTTCATCTTGTCTGCTTCCGACATCGTGACGTGCTTGTTCTTGAGCGTGCACACCGTGCCCAGCGGGCTCATTTCGGTCATGCCCCAGGCGTGCAGCACTTCCACGCCGTATTTGTCGTTGAAGGCGGTGATCATGGCCGGCGGGCAGGCCGAGCCGCCGATCACCGTGCGTTTCAGGCTAGAGAAGCGCAGGCCGTTGGGCTCCATGTGGCTCAGCAGCATCTGCCAGATGGTGGGCACGCCGGCCGCGTAGGTCACCTGCTCCAGTTCGATCAGGTCATAGATCGACTTGCCGTCCATACCGGGGCCGGGAAACACCAGCTTGGCCCCGGTGAGCGCGGCGGAATACGGAATGCCCCAGGCGTTGACGTGAAACATCGGCACCACCGGCAGGATGGAATCGCGCGCCGACAGGCACATCACATCGGGCAGCGCGGCTGCATAGGCGTGCAGCACGGTCGAGCGGTGGCTGTACAGCGCGGCCTTGGGGTTGCCGGTGGTGCCACTGGTGTAGCACATGGAGGACGCGGTGTTTTCGTCCAGCTCGGGCCAGCTGTAGTTGCCCGTCTGCGCGGCCAGCAAGGCCTCGTAACTGAGCAGATTGGGAATGCCTGAATCTGCGGGCAGCTTGTCGGCATCGCACAGCGCGACCCAGGTTTTGACGCTCGGGCATTTGCCGTGAATGGCTTTGACGATCGGCAGGAACGTCATGTCGAAACACACCATCTGGTCCTGCGCGTGGCCCATCACCCAGGCAATCTGCTCGGGGTGCATGCGCGGGTTGATGGTGTGCAGCACGCGCCCGGAGCCGCTCACGCCAAAGTACATCTCCATGTGCCGGTAGCCGTTCCAGGCGATCGAGGCCACGCGCTCGCCCTGCTGCAAGCCAAACGCATCGAGCACGCCGGCCAACTGACGCGACCGCTGCGCCGCCTCCTTGTAGGTGTAGCGGTGGATGTCACCCTCGACACGGCGTGACACGATCTGCCCCTCTGCGTGGTGGCGCGCGGCAAATTCGATCAGCGACGAAATGGACAGCTGTTGGTTCTGCATCAGTCCGAGCATGGGGTCTCCTCTTTGGGGTTGCAAACGTGGCATGTTAGCGCCAAAAAAGCTTCAAGCAGGCTTGGCAAACAAGGCAAAAAATTCCCGGTCGGACTGCAGCAAGTGACCGGCGACCAGCACGGAAGCCAGGAACTTGATCAACTCACCTTCCGCGCCGGCTTCATCGGGCGCATTTTGCAAACGCCGATGCAGCACTCTTGCCCGCGCCACCAGCGCTTCATGCTGACGCGCATGGGCTGCCAAATTGGCAAACCCGTGGGCCTGCAAAATGGCTTCTTCGTGCTTAAAGTGATCCGCCACATGGCTGAGCAGCGTCTCAAATGCGGCTTCAAACGCCAGTGGCTGCTGGCGGCGCAAAGCCACCTGGTCCAATAGCGCGTTAGCCAATAAAAACAACGCTTCATGTTCCTGGTCAATCACCGGGTTGCCACTTTCAAATGCGGTTTTCCAGCGCAAGTGGACATACGATTGTGGTGCGCTGCGATCAACCACGGTGCTGGACTCCGACACCGGGGGGACGCACAGGTGGATGGCATTGCGTCCACCTTTTTTGGCAAGGTACATGGCCTGGTCACCCAGGCGCAACAAGTCTGCCTCGGTCGCGCCATGATCGGGGTACAAAGCCACACCGATACTCGATGAAATGCTCAGCACCATGCCCTGATCGGTCACATACTCTTGCACCAGAGCTTGGCGAATCTTCTCAGCCACCGCCATGGCTACTGCGCTATTTGGCAGGTCAGGCAACAGCACCACAAACTCGTCACCGCCCAAGCGCGCGGCGGTATCGGATTCACGCAGGCAAGCCCGAATGCGTTGCGCGACAGCTTGCAAAAGCCAGTCGCCCACCTCATGTCCAAGTTCGTCGTTGATGGGTTTGAACTCATCCAGATCAATGAATAAAAGTGCCAGACGGCTTTTCGTGCGGCGCGCACGCGCAATGTGCTGGGACAAGCGCTCCAGCGCCAGGCGACGATTGGGCAGGCTGGTGAGCTGGTCGTAAAAGGCCAGCTCCCGAACTTGATCCGCCATTTGAATACGCTCTGAAATATCTTCCAGTGAGACCACGGCCTGCCGGGCCTCGCCATCGAGCGGTGTCACGCTCATGCTGAACCAACGTTTTTGTAGTGGCAAATGACTGGCGTATTCCATGTAAAAGCGCGGTATGCGCCCAGTCAGTACCGCCCGAATACCGTCTTGTACTGTGATGACATCAGCCGTGGAAGCATCGCTCTCCAGGCTCTGGCAAGCCGCCAGATAATTGGCGCCAACTTGCCTATTCGGCTTGTTTTCCCCGGCCCCCAACGCGTTGCTTGCCACATCGTCCCGCCAGGCTTCGTTGACCTCCAAAATCACGCCATCATGGTCCAGCACCGCAATTTCGGCCGTCACTGAATTGAACACGGCTTGATTGAACAACTCTCTTTGCTGCAACACTTTTTGCTGTTGCCCCAAGGTATCCAGCAAGCGGTTGAAGCCCCCCACCAACTGACCAACTTCATCTTGCCGAACCACGGGCAGGGCTTGTGGCGCCTGGTTTTTGCGCACAAAGCCGTCCAGCGTGTTCACCGCCGCCGTCATGGGGGCAAGCTGACGGCGCAACATCAACCAGATTGATGACAAACAAAGCAGAGCCAGCACCAGGGCCAGCAGCCTGGCGCGTGGCTTGATCGCTTCAATCAGGGCAAAAGTTTCGTCGGGCGTGAGCGTGACCGAGGCATACCATTGCGCCAGCGGGATTTGTTGAATACTGACCAGCACCTCCACCCCATGCGGATTGAGCACGCGTGCCGTGCCCTCAAAGCCCTGCATAAAACGGTCTATCCACGGGCTCACGCCAGGTGCCGGCAATACCTCCATCAAGCGCGTTGCGTCGGAGGTCGAAAAAATCAGTCGGCCTGGCGCATCAATCAGGAAAAAATTGCCGGTCTTGCCATAAGTATGCGAGGTCAATTGACTTATGAAATTGTCTTGATCCAGCCGGATCACACCCGCCAAAACCCCGATCACAGCGCCCTGCAAGTCGCGAATGGGTACCGCCATGGCAAACACAGCCGCTTTGACATGGTTCAGTGTGTGAATGCGTCCGACGACGGCCTTGCCGTTGTCGAGCACTGCGGCCAGCGCCTGCGGGTCAAGG
>PHCO01000152.1 GCA_002842265.1 Betaproteobacteria bacterium HGW-Betaproteobacteria-18
GCGTTTGGGCTTGTTGTGGGGTCGACTTCAGTCGACCATGGCGGACTGAAGTCCGCCCCACAGGGTTCAAGGTCCGTGTGCGGTATCGGACCCGATTCGTGCGGATCGCAATGACTTTTGTAGAAACTGATTGATCATGAAAACCCCTGAACTGCTGGCTCCGGCCGGGTCGCTCGCCATGCTGGAAACGGCGCTGGCCTTTGGCGCCAACGCCATCTATGCGGGCCAGCCACGCTACTCCTTGCGCGTGCGCAACAACGACTTTGGCGACATCGATGTTTTGAAGCAAGGCATCGATACGGCGCACGCCAGGGGCGCCAAGTTTTTTCTGGTGTCCAACATCTTCCCGCACGGCAACAAGATCAGGCATTACATCGACAACATGGTGCCGGTGATCGCGCTCCAGCCTGACGCCATGATCATGTCCGACCCCGGCCTGATCATGATGGTGCGCGAGACCTGGCCAGAGATGGAAATCCATCTGTCGGTGCAGTCCAACACAGTGAACTCTGCAGCGGTGAAATTCTGGCAAAAGGTGGGTTTGAAACGCATCATCCTCTCGCGCGAGTTGTCGCTGGACCAGGTGGCCGAGATCCGCCAGGACTGCCCCGACACCGAGCTCGAAGTGTTTGTGCACGGCGCGCTGTGCATCGCCTACTCGGGCCGCTGCCTGCTGTCGGGCTACTTCAACCACCGCGATGCCAACCAGGGCAGTTGCACCAACTCCTGCCGCTGGGACTACAAAACGCAAAAAGGCGTGGTCGATGCGTCGGGCGATGTGCTGACACGCCAGGCGGCCATGGCGCGCGAACGCGAACAGGACGAGCGAACAGGCGGTGGCGTGTTGCCAGGTCGGGCTGACATTGAGCGCTCGCCCGAGGCCGATCAGGTCTACATGCTTGAGGAAAGCCAGCGCGAAGGCAGCTACATGCCGATCGAAGAAGACGAGCACGGCACCTACGTGATGAATTCCAAGGACCTGCGTGCCATCGAGCACGTCAGGCGCCTGGTCGAGATGGGTGTCGATTCGCTCAAGATCGAAGGCCGCACCAAGAGCCCGTATTACGTGGCCCGCACGGTGCAAAGCTACCGCAGCGCGATTGACGATGCCGTGGCCGGACGCGAGCTTGATCCGGCCTTGTTGGGGCAGCTCGAAGGCCTGGCCAACCGCGGCTACACCAGCGGCTTTTTCCAGCGTCACACGCCGGAGGCCACGCAAAACTACCTGCGCGGTTATTCGGAATCGGGCCGCAGCCTGTATGTGGGCGATGCGGTGGCGTTTGATGCCGCGCGCGGTCTGGTTGAAGTGCAGGTCAAAAACCGTTTTGCCGTGGATGACTGGCTCGAGATCATTCACCCCGATGGCAATTTTGATGTGCAGCTCACACGCATGGAAAGTAGCGATGGCAGCCCGGTGGCGGTGGCTCCGGGCAGCGGCCACACGGTCTGGCTGCCCCTGCACGAGCGCGCCGTCGGCGCGTTTGTGGCGCGCTACGTGCATGCGCCTGAGGGACAGGTCCAATCGTGACCGAGCCCCTGCACGTGCGCGAGGACGAGGTGAGCTTAAGCGCCATCCGGGCCCAGGGCGCGGGCGGGCAGAACGTCAACAAGGTGTCCAGCGCGATTCACTTGCGTTTTGACATCATGGCCTCCAGTCTGCCCGACGATGTCAAGGAACGGCTGCTGGCCCTGCATGACAGCCGCATTACCAAAGACGGCGTACTGGTGCTCAAGGCGCAGCAGCATCGCACGCAAGAGATGAACCGCTTCGACGCGCTGATCCGCCTGCACGAGCTGGTCAACAGCGTGGCGCAGCCGCCCAAGGCGCGCAAACCGACCAAACCCACGCGTGCCTCACTCAAGCGTGTACGCGTGGCCAAGACACAACGCGCCGAAGTCAAGGCCACGCGCGCCCGGGTTCAACATGAAACGTGAGGGCTTCCTCAGTTCGACCCTGGCGCTGGCCCGCCTGGAGGCGCACTATTTTTTGCACTACCCCAGAATGCTCATGGCCGCCGCCGTGGTGGTGCTGATTCCGGCGTTGTACGTGGTGATCTACCTGACCAGTGTGTGGGACCCGGCGGCCAAAACCGGGGCGCTGCCGGTGGCTGTCGTCAATCTGGATCAGGGCCTGGT
Source organism: Betaproteobacteria bacterium HGW-Betaproteobacteria-18 (assembly GCA_002842265.1). Classification (GTDB taxonomy): domain Bacteria; phylum Pseudomonadota; class Gammaproteobacteria; order Burkholderiales; family Burkholderiaceae_C; genus Rhodoferax. The sequence continues at coordinate 2,137 of PHCO01000152.1, forward strand.
GTACCGTGATCACACCTTCAATGTCGGGCGTGATGTGACCCAGCGCCTTAAGGCCAAGCCGGCTTTTGGCTATGTGGACCAGGCCGACGAGCAAGAGGCGCGCCGCCTGGTGCGCTCCGGCGCATTGGCTTTTGCCCTGATCGTGCCGGCAGACTTCAGTTCCAACGCCATCCCTGGCGCGCAGGCGGGTGCGGGCAAGCTGGTGGTGTTTACCTCCGAGGGCAACAGCTACCCCAGTGCGGGCCTGGCACGGCGCTTTGCCGAAGACCTGGGTCGTGAGGTCAACCAGAGCCTGAACGAGCAGCGCTGGGCGCTGGTGCTGGCCGATGCCGCTGGCTCGCAGCGCAGCCTGACTTTGCTGCACGACAGCGTGGCGCAGTTGCGCCATGGTGCCACGGAATTGGTCGCAGGCGCCCAACAAGCTTCGCATGGTGCAGAGGCGCTCAACCGTGGCTCAGTGCGGCTTGATCTTGGCGTGGGACAGATGAGTTCGGGTGTCAAGGAACTTGGTGGCGGCTTGCGCAGCATGTTTGCCCAGCGCCCCAGAAACTCGGATTTGCGCCGTCTGGACGAGGGTGCGCAGGCGCTGGCCAGTGGGCACGATGAACTGGGCAAAGGGTTGACCGAGTTGCATCAGGGCGCATTGCGTCTGCAAAAAGGCATTGACGGGTTCCGCGAAGAAGCTGACAACAGCCTGTTCGTCGCGACCCAGGTCAAAGAGGGCTTGGGGCAACTCGGCCAGGGTGTGAGCGCTCTGGAAACCGGCCTGAAAAGCTCAGTTGGGGCGCATCAAAAGCTCAGCGATGGCGCCACTCAGCTGAGTACGGGTTTGGGCACGCTCACCACCGGTTTGCGCGCTCTGAACGTGGGTCTGCGCACCATGGTGACGCAGTTGCCTGAAGACAGCAAGCTTGAGGAACTGGCCCGTGGCGCGGGGACTTTAAGTACCGGTGCCAGCACGCTCAAGCAGGGCACCCAACAGGTCATGCAGGGCGCGCAGCATTTGGCCGGTGGCCTGGCGTTGCTGGAGCAAGCCCTGCCGGCTTCAACAAAAGCCATGGACGGCAATGCGCAGGGGCTGGCCAGTTCGGTGCAGCCCACGGTGGAGGTGGCCGCAGCAGTGCAAAACAATGGCAGTGCATTTGCTGCCAACATCGTGCCCGGCGCGCTGTGGCTGGGGGCAAGTCTGGCGGCATTTCTGATCCACATGCGGTCGCTGCCGCGCCAGGCTGGGCACTATCCGTTGCTGGCCCGTGCTTTTGGCAAGGCCGCCGTGCCGCTGGGCCTGGTCATGCTGCAGGCCTTGCTGGTGTTTGCATCGTTGTTGTGGGTGCTGCAGATTCAGGCCTTGCACATTGGGGCCTTGGCTCTGACGCTGGTGCTGGCCGCTGCCACTTTCTTTTGGGTGGTGTTTGCCTTGACACGCGCCATGGGAGATGCCGGCAAGGCGCTGGCGTTGGTGTTTCTGGCGGTGCAGTTGTCGTCATCTGGCGGCATCTTGCCAGTGGAACTCAGTGGTGGGCTGTTTGCACAATTGAGCCCGTATTTGCCCATCACCTGGGTGGTCAAAGCCATCAAAGCCAGTTTGTTTGGCGCGTTTGAGAGCCACTGGCTGGGTGCGCTGCAATGGGTGGCACTGTGGGGCGTGCTGGCGATGCTGATGGCAAGCTTTGTGGGTCGCTGGCGTTTTGTGAGGCCGTCTGCGCTGCGGCCCGTACTGGATTTGTAAAACATGGCAATTCAATGGTTCCCGGGTCACATGCATTTGACCCAAAAAGCAATCAGTGAGCGCATCAAGAATATTGATGTGGTGATCGAGCTGCTCGATGCCCGCTTGCCAGGCTCCAGCGCCAACCCGATGCTGGCCGAACTCACGCAGGGCAAACCGGCGCTCAAGGTGCTCAACAAGCAGGACCTGGCCGACCCCCAGCGCACCGAAGCCTGGCTGGCGCACTACAACGCGTTGCCAGGCACACGGGCCATCGGGCTGGATGCCAGCATGGCCGCGCCTGCCAAGGCGCTGATCAAGGCCTGCCATGAGCTGGCGCCCAACCGGGGCGGCATGGTCAAACCCATGCGGGTGCTGATTTGCGGCATCCCCAATGTCGGCAAATCGACCCTGATCAATACCCTGACGGCCAAGCGCGCTGCGAAAACCGGTGACGAAGCCGGCATCACCAAGCTGGAGCAGCGCATCAGCCTGGCCGACGACTTTTACCTGTACGACACGCCGGGCATCCTGTGGCCGCGCATCATTGTGGCCAAGAGCGGCTACAACCTGGCCGCCAGCGGCGCCATTGGACGCAACGCGTTTGACGAAGAAGAAGTGGCGCTGGAACTGCTGGACTATGTGAAGACGCACTATCCGGCGCTGCTTGAGGCACGCTTCAAGCTCGACGGGGTGGCCATCATGACGGATGAAGAACTGCTGAAAGCCATTGGCCGCCAACGCGGCGCCTTGCAGGGTGGCAAGAAGATCAATCTGCAAAAAGCCGCCGAGATTGTGATTTACGACTTTCGCTCAGGCGTGATGGGCCGCATGACGCTGGAGACACCTGAAGAATTTGCCCGGTGGCTGTTACAGGGGCAAACGCTGGATGCCCAGCGCCAGGTGAAAAAAGATGCAATTGAGCTGGATCGCAAGATCAGGTTCAAAAAGATCCCACGCCCGGATTTGCGGTCCTCGCGCTGATGTCAAAAGCTTTCGTGCCGCAGCACCACGTCAGAGCAGGGGTAGGCCACGCAGGGCAGCACGTAGCCCTCTTCTTTTTCTTCTGCGCTCAAGCCTGGCCACTCGATGTTGTAACGTACCTGGCCACTTTCCAGCTTGCTGAAGCAGGTGCGGCAGGTGCCATTGCGGCACGAACTGGGCCAGTCGATGCCGCCCTGTTCGATGGACAGTAGCAGCGGCTGGTTGGACCAGGCATCAAACTGCTGGCCACCGGGTTCGGTCTGGCCGATGAAAATATGGGGTCTGTCGTGAATGCTCATTTTTTTCAATTATATGAAGCACAAAATAACCATTTAACCATTGTTACATATGAATTACATGCTATCAATATTGAACTGTAAAATACAGAGTGAATCAACCACCTCCCTATGAAATCTGTTTTACCTCTGAACTTGCTGATCAAACCTGATCGCAATGACCCCCAACCTCTCATTCTCTACCACGGTCACAACTGCCCTGATGGTTTTGCTGCTGCATTGGCGGCCTGGCTTTATTACGAGGGCAAAGCCGAGTTTGTCGGGCTCGATCACGGGGATGTCAAGTCGGTGGATGACTTGCCCGCGCTTGACGGGCGCGCTGTTTACATCTTGGACTTTTCGTTTTCTGAATACATCCTGCGCGCCATTGAAGAACGTGCGGCCAAATTGGTCATGCTCGACCATCACTTGAGTGCGGCTGAAAAACTGACTGGTTTTCGTTGTCGCTGTGGCGTGGTGCACTTTGACATGAAAAAATCGGGTTCCCACCTGGCCTGGGAATTTTTTCAGCCGAACACACCGACGCCTGCCCTGATCCGGTTTGTGGAAGACCGCGACATCTGGCTCTGGCGTTACCCTGAAAGTGCAGCTTTTCTGGCGGCACTCGACATGGAGCCGTTTGATTTCGAGCGCTGGCAACAGATTGCAGCCTTCGATGCGCAGCAACTGGCGAGCTTCATCGAGCGCGGCCATGCCATGGACGAGAAATTTTCCAAACTGGCCGAGTTGATCGCAGAGCATGCCAGCCCGGTGGTTTTTAACGGTGTGACCGGCCTGATGGTCAATGCACCCGGTGTTTTTCACAGCCTGGTGGGCGACCTGCTGTGTCGCAAATCCGGGACGTTTGCCCTGCTCTGGAGCGTGGACAAAAATCTGGTGGTCAAGTGTGGCTTGCGCTCCAGGTCCGGCTTCAATTGCATCTCGCTGGCCGCCAGCATGGGCGGTGGTGGCCATGCGCAAGCCTGCGGTTTCAAAATGGCAGCTGATCGACTGCCTGAACTGCTCGGCGGCTCTTTGACCGCCAACAACGTCGTGGCGCTGGCCTAAACCCAAAAAAAGACAAAAAAAGGGCTGATCTTGCGATCAGCCCTAAGGAGTCCCTGAACCTGAAGGTTTCGAAAGGACCCGAGGAGACAACTGTGTGAAAGCTTTCGCTTTCGAAGGTTCAAATCATAACAAGCAAGTCAGGGTTTTCCCTTGTGTTTAAGGTTTAAACCCTAAATAAATGAAGTGGAATCCGACTTGCCTGTGTCAATTGTTTAACGTTTTTTGGCGGCAGGCTTGGCGGTATTGGTCGCCGTGGCGGCCACGGCGTTGAAGTTGGCTTCAGCGACGTCAGTTGCCTGCTTGACCGCTTTTTGCACGGATTCAAGGGCGTTGGTGGCAGCAGCCACCGAGCTCTTCATCACGGCCACAGCGGTTTCAGAACCGGCAGGTGCGTTTTTGGCGGCGGCTTCAACCAGGCCGGCAAATTGTTGTTGTGCTTCAGCAGTCTGGTTTTCAAAAGCCTTGGTGAATTCGCTGGAAGCGCCGGTCGCGATTTCGTACAGGTGACGGCTGTAGGCAGCAGTCTTTTCAGCCAGGGGTTGCAGCAGACCGGATTGCAGTGCCAGCAATTCTTGAGCATCTTTCACGCTCAACATGGCCTTGGCGGCATCACCGGTTTCAGCCAAAGCGGCTTTGGAGGCGCTCAGGTTGAGTTCAACAATCTTTTCCACGCCTTCAAAGGCTTTGGAAGTCAGACCCAACAGGGTTTCAACGTTGGCTTTTTGTGAGGCCAGGACTTGTTCTACGGTCAGCATATTCAATTCTCCAGAGGTTAAGTAAAAAGGTATCTGCGCCGTAACTGAGATTGATCCCGGTATATGTTGCAGTGCAGCATGAAACGAATTATAGGGTTATCCCGGGGTTGTGCAAGCTTTTTTTGTTGCATTGCAACAATTTAGAGATGCATTCCTAAAAGGCAAGCCATGGCGTTTGAAATTATTGACAAACCAAGTCAGCGGATATCACAAGAACGAAGTGGCTAAATGTTTCACAATGCAGCCATGCAAGCCCAACGCGAGCTGATTGCGAGCAATAACGAGGAGACTGATTGATGGCCCTGAGCACTTTTGAGGCGCGGACTTATCCGCCCAAACCGACCGATGTCTATCTGTTCGCCACTTGTCTGATCGACCAGTTCACGCCCGAGGCGGGTCTGGACACGGTACGACTGCTGGAGCGCGAAGGCATCCGCGTGCATTACCTGGAGGCTCAAACCTGCTGCGGCCAGCCCGCGCACAGCAGCGGTTTCCCGGATGAAGCGCGGGCCGTGGCCCTGCAGCAATTGAACCTGTTTGTCGAGCCCTGGCCGGTGGTGATTCCGTCGGGCTCGTGCGGCGGCATGATCCGCAAGCACTACCCGCACTTGTTTGCCGACGACCCGGTGCTGCACGCCAAGGCGGTGGACCTGTCGGGGCGGGTCT
>PHCO01000153.1 GCA_002842265.1 Betaproteobacteria bacterium HGW-Betaproteobacteria-18
CCGATCAGCAAACCCGGCACAATCTTGTCGCACACGCCCAGCATCAGGACACCGGCAAATACGTCGTGGCTCAAGGCCACCGCCGTGGCCATGGCGATCACGTCGCGCGAAAACAGGCTCAGCTCCATGCCCGGTGTGCCTTGCGTGACGCCATCACACATGGCAGGCACGCCACCAGCCACCTGCGCCGTGGCACCGAGTCTGCGCGCCTCGGTTTTGATCAGGTCCGGGTAATGTTGAAACGGGGCATGTGCGGACAGCATGTCGTTGTAAGCGGTGACGATGCCAATGTTGGGCGCGCGCTGCTCCACCACGCGCAGCTTGTCATTGCCAGGCAGCGCCGCAAACGCGTGGGCCACATTGGCACAACCGAGCCGCTGGGCACCCGGCGGGCGCTGCAGCGCAACATCGAGTCGCGCCAAATAGGCGCTGCGGGTGGGCAAGCTGCGTTTGGCGATGCGTTCGGTGACTTGGGCGACGGTAGCGTGAGATTTCATGGCTTCAATTAAAGTTGGTAACTAAATTACATAACCGATGGTAACCTGGTTTTGCCATCCTGACGGTGCGCCAAGTTACCAACCGGTTACCAAATTAAACAATGATCACGCAGCCAGCGCGCATCTGAGTCCATTCCCTATACTTCCAGCATGACCAACATTGCCCACCTCCGCAAAAGTTACGAACGCGCCGAACTCAACGAAGACGCTTCGCACGCCGACCCCCTGAAACAGTTTGAACAATGGCTGAAAGAAGCCGTCTCAGCCGAAGTGCCCGAGCCCAATGCCATGACCGTAGCGACCGTCGGCAGCAACCTGCGCCCCAGCACGCGCGTGGTGCTGATCAAGGGCTATGACGAACGTGGCATCGTCTGGTACACCAATTACGAGAGCCGCAAAGGCCAGGAACTGGCGGGCAACCCCTACGCGGCGCTGCAATTTCACTGGGTCGAGCTGGAGCGCGTGGTGCGCATTGAAGGCGTGGTGGAAAAAGTCAGCAACGAGGAAAGCGACGACTACTTTCACAGCCGCCCGCTCGACTCGCGCATTGGTGCCTGGGCCAGCCCGCAAAGCCAGGTGATTTCAGGACGGGGCGTGCTGGTGGCCAATGCGGCACGCTATGGCGCACAGTTTTTACTGAACCCGCCACGGCCACCGTACTGGGGCGGCTACCGCCTTCAACCTGACACCTGGCAGTTTTGGCAGGGCCGCAAAAGCCGTTTGCACGATCGCCTTCGGTATCGCCTGAGCAGCACTCCAGGCGCAGATGAAGCGATATGGATTCGGGAGCGGCTGGCGCCCTAAAGCAGCCCCACCAGTGACATCACCAGGGTGATCGTCAGCAACCCCAGCACGGTGGACACCGCCATGCTGGCCGTCACCAGGTCTTGCGCCACCTCGTAACGCTGCGCAAATAAAAACACATTGGCGCCCATCGGCAATGAGGCGGTGACGATCATCACCGTCAAGGACAAACCTGACATTCCAAGACCCAGGCCCAGCGCTGCGACCAATGTGGGCAAGGCCAGGTTTTTGAGCAGACTGATGCCCAGTGCATTCTTCAAATGCGGTCCCACCTGCACTTGGGTCAGTGTCACGCCGACCAGCACCAATGCCACTGGACCAAAGGCACTGCCCAGCAGATGCAGGGGCTTGTCCACCACTTCGGGCAATGTCAAACCGGTCTGTGCAAACAGCAGGCCAACAATAATGGGCAAGGGCACCGGGTGGATGATGCCGCTTTTCACAGCCGCCAGCACCGTGAGCGCCATGTGCCTTTGGCTGCCCTGGCCAGCGGCGCGCTCCTCGCGGGCGGCCACCATCTCCAACACCACGGTGGCCAGCGTCAACAGCACCAAGGCGTGCACAGAAATCAGTGTAAATAGCGTGACCAGACCCGTCTGCCCATAGGCCAGACCCACCAGCGGAATGCCGATCATCACCGTGTTGCTGAAGGTGACGGCCAGCGCCAGCACCGCGGCGCGTCGGCTCCAGCCCTGCCAGGCCAGCATGGCCGCAAACAGCAGCAGCGCCGCCACAAAGTACATGGCAACCGGCTTGAAGTTGAGTTGCTCCACGTGCACCGTGCTCATGGTGCGAAACAACAGCGCCGGGGTAAGCACCATGAACACCAGGTTGGACAGGTCCTTGATGGCCTCCGTCCTGATCCAGCCAGCACGACTGGCAATATAACCAACAGCAATCAACAAAACGACAGGCAGCAGGGATGAAAAAACTGGGTTGTTCACGTCGGGCAATCAAAATAGTTGCCCCAATTTTGACCGGAAGTCTCAGGGGAAACCGACCGCCTCAGCAACTCGACTGAGCGGCAGATATTAAATCGAAGGGGTTTGACAAGCAGGCAACAGCACGGGACTGCCGACTTGTTCTGGGGGCGCTTTGGCCCGGAAAAAGCTTACTCGCCAGCGTTTTTTGCACTCTCGTTCATTTTTGACCTCAACACGCCATAGGCCACGGCCAAGCCCACCACGACCGCTGCGATCACCACAAAGCTCATCAGGCCGTAGTCAGTAGAGAATAAATCTTGAAGTGCCTTCATGTTGCGAGTCCTTAAAAATGTCAATCACATCACCGATGATCATACGTGAATGAACTATGCAAGATAGACCAGCGTCCAATTTTGACAAATATCAAATTCACCCGAAATACGGCCCCTTGCAGCCCTGGATTCTGGTCATGACGCCGTCTCATGAATGCGGGTGATGGTGGCAGCGGTTGCACAGTCGGCGCACACGCCGCGCACCGCCAGGTCCAGGCTCAGTCCCTGATATCCCAATGCGTTGAGGGCTTGCAAGGCATTTTGTGCGGCCACCTCAAGATCGAACGCATTGCCTTGTAGCGCCCCTTGCAAAGGCTGGTCACGGTGACAACTTTGGCACTCGAAGTGCGGCAAGGCATGCACGCTGGCAGGCATGGCCTGGTAACGGCGCACCCGGTTCGCATCGACCCGGCACAGCAGCAAACCCACTTGTGTCAGGCGGTCGATCAGGCGGTAGAGCGTGACGCGGTCCAGCGTGGCAGCGTTCTCGCCCTGCCCGTCTGGCATGCTGTCGGACTGCAAGGCGGTTTGTAGTTGGGCGTGGGTGTAGCTGATGTCCGGATGCGCCAGCAGCCAGCCCAGCACGCGCCTGGCTGCGCCGGTGCGGCGCAGGCCGTGGGCTGACAGCAAGGCATCAATCGGGTCAGTCGGATTTGACAATGTGGTGGGGGGCATGGCGTTGGCTTGGCTTGGCTAATTTTTCAACAGCAAGGCATTAATGCAATTGAGTTGCGATAAACTATAACGCAATTCAATTGCATTATCACTGCAACCGTCCAAATTTTGAATCACCTGACATGACGCATCCCGCCCCCACCGAGCCACATGATCACGGCCCTGAACATAACCACGCCGTTCATACCAGCGCGCACCTCGCTGCGCCAGCCAGGCCGGCACGCAGCGTGCTGGCCTGGCCCGCCTGGTTGCGGGTGTTGGCCGTGTTGCCCGTGGTGCTGGCGCTCTGGCTGGCCGTGGGATGGACCAATGCGGGAGTCGTCGCTTGGTAAGCGTCGACAACCTGACGGTGAGCTACCGCCAGCACCCGGCCCTGCACCACATCAGCGGCCAGTTTGCCAACGGCTCGCTGACCGCCGTGATCGGACCCAACGGCTCGGGTAAAAGCACGTTGCTCAAAAGCATCATGGGGCTGATCAAGGCCTCTGGCGGGCGCGTCCAGGTGAGCACGCCACGCGCGCGCATGGCTTACCTGCCGCAAATGACCGAGATTGACCGCAGCTTTCCCATGCCGGTGCGCGACTGTGTGCTGCTGGGCTGCTGGAGCGCATTAGGCGCCTGGGGTGGAGTCAGTGCCGACATGCTGGCACGCGCCGATGCAGCCATTCACACTGTGGGGCTGGAGGGCTTTGAGCAGCGCACGGTCGGGTCGCTGTCCAGCGGGCAATTTCAGCGTGTGTTGTTTGCCCGCCTGCTGATGCAGGACGCCGAGTTGATTTTGCTCGACGAACCCTTCAACGCCATGGATTCACGTACCACCTCAACCCTGCTGGATTTGATCAAACAGTGGCACGTCCAGGGCCGCACGGTGATTGCCGTGCTGCACGACGACGCGCAGGTACGCGCGCACTTCGAGCAAACCGTGCTGCTGGCCCGCGAACTGGTCGCCTGGGGGAGCACCGCACAGGTGCTGACCGAGCCCCATTTGAATCGCGCCCGCGCCCTGGCTGAAGCCTGGGACGACAACGCCGACATTTGTCACACCGACGAGGCCACTGCATGATGGCACTATGGGACTTTGCGGTGGGGCCCTTCGCCGAATTTGCTTTCATGCGCCGCGCGCTGGTGGCCACGTTGGCACTCGCGGTCAGCGCCGCGCCGCTGGGCGTGTTTTTGACGCTGCGGCGCATGAGCCTGCTGGGCGATGCCATCAGCCACGCGGTGTTGCCTGGTGTGGCGATTGGTTTCATGCTGTCTGGCTTGTCGCTGACGGCCATGGCGGCGGGCGGCGTCATCTCCGGCATGCTGGCGGCTGGCCTGGCTGGGTTCATCAGCCGCTTCACCACCCTGAAAGAAGATGCCAGTCTGGCGGCGATTTACTTGCTGGCGCTCGCGCTGGGCGTCACGCTGTTGTCCAGACAAGGCACACAGCTCGATTTGCTGCGCATTCTGTTTGGCAGCGCGTTGGGTGTGGACGAGCCCGGCTTGCTGCTGGTGGTCAGCGTGGCCAGTGTCAGCGCGATCGCCTTGGCAGCGCTGTACCGCGGGCTGGTGCTGGAAAGCTTTGACCCGGTGTTTTTGGCCGCTGCCGCCGGGCGCAGTTGGGGCCGGCGCGGCTGGATTTGGCAACAGGCTTTTTTGATGTTGGTGGTGGTCAATCTGGTGGCGGGCTTTCAAACGCTGGGCACGCTGATGGCGGTGGGCTTGATGATGCTGCCCGCCGTGTCTGCCAGGCTCTGGCACGACAACCTGAGCGCGCAACTGCTCAACGCGAGCGCGCAAGCCGCCTTGGCTGGCGTAGCTGGGCTGCTGCTGTCGTACCACCTCGACACGCCCAGCGGGCCCACCATCATCGGCTGTGCCGGGGTGCTGTACGGCGTGTCGTTGCTGATCTCACCCGGCGGCTGGCTGCCTCAGGTGCTCAAGCGCCCGCACCGGATGGGCTGATTTCACACACAAGGCAAGCAATGAAACGCATCACCCTCAAACGATTGGCACTGTCCGCACTTGCTGTCCATGTGCTCTTGCCTGCCATGGCCGCAGCCGCCGAGCCGATTCCCGTGGTGGCCTCTTTCAGCATCCTGGGCGACCTGGTTCAAGTCGTCGGTGGTGATCGCGTCAAGGTCAGCACGCTGGCGGGGCCCGATGCTGACGCGCATGAATTTGCGCCCAGCCCGCAACACGCCAGGGCAGTGCTGAACGCACGTCTGTTTGTCATCAATGGACTCAACTTTGAACCCTGGGCACAAAAGTTGGCCAAGTCTGCTGGCTACAAAGGTGTGACCGTGGTGGCCTCCATCGGCGTGAAGCCACGCCTCAGAGATGAGGCTGGCGACTCCCATGACGCCAAAGAAACGGGGCAGACGCATGCCGCGGATGCGGACCCGCATGCCTGGCAAAACCCCAACAATGTGGTGCTCTATGTACAAAACATCGCCGCTGGCTTGGCCAAAGTGGACCCCAATGGCGCGGTCACCTACCAGGCCAATGCTGCGGCCTACGCCGAAAAACTGAAAAATTTTGACGCCTGGGCCAAAGAACAATTCGCAACGGTACCTGTGGCCAAACGCAAGGTGATTACCTCGCACGACGCTTTTGGCTACCTGGCCGCGCATTACCAGATCAGGTTCCTGGCGCCCGAGGGCATCAGCGCCGATGCCGAGCCCAGTGCCAAGCATGTGGCCGAACTGATCCGCCAGATGAAACGTGAAAAAATCAGGGCCGTCTTTGTAGAAAACATGCGCAACCCCAAGCTGATAACACAACTCGGCAGAGACGCTGGCGCCACGGTCGGCGCCACCCTGTATTCCGATGCGCTGTCCGGCCCTGCAGGACCGGGCTCAAGCTACCTGAAGATGATGCAGCACAACGTGACGCAATTGCTCGCTGGCATGCGCCTGAACTGAAGCTTCAGGACGTTTGTCAGGGTTCAGGCTGGCGCCATCGCATCCCAGGCAGCCAGCGCCTCGGCCACCAGCATCAGCCCGGGGCCGCCGCCCATGTAAACACACACGCCCAGCGCTTCTTCCAGCTCGGCGCGGGTGCATCCCAGCCGGTGCAGGGCCTTGACGTGAAAGGCGATGCAACCCGCGCAGTGCTGCGTGATGCCGATGGCCAAGGCAATCAATTCCTTGTGTTTGGCGCTGACCGTCCCTTCAGCCATGGCCGCCTTGGCCATTTGACCAAAGCCCAACATCGTTTCACTTTGCGACTTGCGAAACGGCCCCAGGTTGTCGTTGATGCTTTTCATCAAGCCAACGGAATCAAACGTGCTCATAAAGCTCCTTCTCTTGAATAAATCAACCAAATTTGGCGAACAACTTGCTGTACGGGCCTTTCAACTTGCCTGCAGCTTCTTTAACAGCGGCCGTGTCCTGGTTCAGCAACGCTGCTTCGAGGGTAGCCACCGACTGGTTGACCGCCTTGAGCAAACTCATGAACTCGGCGTTTTTGATCAGCTCGGCAGACGCTTGTGCCTCAAGTTGCCTGGCCAGATAACTCAAAGCACCCGCCTGCGCGGTCAACAGCAGCATGCCTTTGGGCTGGGCCAGTGTGTCGTTGCCATGGATCATGATGACCTCCATCTGGCTATGGTAAGCGTTCATGTGGTCGCTGAACACCACCACATTGTTGCGCTGGCGCATGTCAGCCATCACGTCACGCACCCGCTCCAGCGTGTTGTGCGCGGTGCCAAGTTGTCCGGCGCTAACCTCTTTGAGCGCCTGGTCATAGACCTTGCTCACTTCGACCACCGATGCCGCAAAGGCCGGGTCACGGTCATAGGGCGCTGCGGGTTTGCCAGCAAACTCGGTGCTGAGCTGACCCCAGGATTTTTGTGCCTGCAGCAGAGCCTGCTGGGCCTCATCCTGCGATTTTCCGTTGGTCTTGTACAGCGCCATGCGATACGGCGCATTGGCCGCCTGCATGAGATCCGTCACCGGGTCAGCCGCATGGGCCAACGCCCCAAAAGACAGTGAAAGCGCCAGACTGAGGGCTTTTAAGGTGTGGCTGATGCGTGAAGACATGGTGAAAATCCTTGTGTTGTTGAAGCGTAGAGTGTGTGAGCGCCCAGTCAACGCCAAATAAGCGCAAGCTAAAGTATTGTAAAGATAAGCAATGAGCAATATTAGACAAATCCATGGTGTGAAGCTGGTGCGAGTACGGTGTAGCCTTTTTGCGAAAAATTGCGCAAAATGCCCATCAAACCCGTTCAAGCTATTGCTACGGCCCGATGAAGTATGAACCGTTCGCCCTGAGCTCGTCGAAGGGCTTCGACAGGCTCAGCCCGAACGGAACTTAAAACATCATCGGGCCCCCGAACGGAACTTAAAACATCATCGGGCCGAATCTATAGTTATGTCAGTCCAGCCTCTGACAGCGCCTTTTTGATACGCCCCACAACCCACCTTGCCGGAGCCAGCATGCACACCAAAGATCACTGGGAAAATGTTTACACCAACAAACAAACCACGGGGGTCAGCTGGTTTCAGGAACATGCCGAGCAATCTCTTCGGCTCATTCGTGACACGGGTGTGGCTCGTTCAGCAGAAATCATTGATGTCGGCGGTGGGGCCTCAACCCTCGTGGATGATTTGTTGCTCAACCACTACAGCGCCGTCACGGTGCTCGATCTGTCAGGCGCTGCGCTGGAGGCCGCCCGCGCCCGCCTTGGCCCAATGGCCAGCCAGGTGCGCTGGCTGGAGGGCGACATCACCAAAATTGCCTTGCCAGCGCACGCGTTTGATGTATGGCACGACCGCGCGGTGTTTCACTTTCTGACCACCAAAGAAGACCGTCAGGCTTATGTAGACACCGTGCTGCGTTCGGTCAAGCCAGGGGGCCACGTCATTGTGGCCACCTTTGCCGCTGATGGTCCGCTGCAGTGCAGTGGCTTGCCGGTGATGCGCTACGACCCGGCTGCGCTGCACGCTGAATTTGGCGCACCCTTTGTCCTGGTGCAGCATGAGCAAGAAAACCATCACACGCCCTTTGGCACCGTGCAAAAATTCATTTACTGCTACTGCCGAAAGCAGGGTTCCTGAGTCATCAGGAGGTGCCATGAAACAACGCTTCTCACTGGCACAGGCATCATGCTTGTCGATCACTCAAGCATGAACCGCAGTGTCTTCTTTGCCCTCGTTGCCGCCACGCTCTTTGGCGCCAGCACGCCGTTTGCAAAATTACTTGCCGGTGACATGCCACCCGTTTTACTGGCTGGGCTGCTGTATTTGGGTAGCGGCATTGGCTTGACCTTCTTTCGTATCGTTCGAGACGCTGGCTTGAAACCCTCAGGCTTGCCTCCCACCCAGTGGCCCTGGCTGCTCGGTGCCGTCCTGTTTGGCGGCGTGCTGGGACCCGTGGCACTGATGTTTGGTTTGACATCAACCAGTGGTTCAACCGCATCGCTGTTGCTCAATCTGGAGGCGGTGCTCACAGCCGTCATGGCATGGCTGGTGTTCAAGGAAAATGCCGACCGGCGCATTGTGCTGGGCATGGCCGCCATCGTGGCCGGTGGCATCGTTCTCGCCTGGTCAAACCAGAGCACCACCTTGTCCGGTTGGCGCGGCCCCGCTCTGGTGGCATTGGCCTGCCTGTGCTGGGCCATTGACAACAACCTCACGCGCCAGGTGTCGGCCTCGGATGCGGTGTTCATTGCCGCCTTCAAGGGCTTGATCGCGGGTGCGGTGAATACCGCGTTGGCGCTTGGCCTGGGTGCGCAGATGCCGCAGCTTTTGACCCTGCTGGCCACCCTGCTGGTGGGCCTGCTG
>PHCO01000154.1 GCA_002842265.1 Betaproteobacteria bacterium HGW-Betaproteobacteria-18
CACGCCACTGCCGCGCCACCGGTAAAAAACTGCGCGTGTTGTGGCTCGATGCCCATGCCGACTTCAACACCGCCACGCTCACGCCCAGTGGCAACATTCACGGCATGCCGGTCGCCTGCTTGTGCGGTGATGGGCCAGACGTGCTCACCAAAATTGGTGGTCAGGTGCCTGCCATCAACCCAAAATGGATACGCCAAATTGGTATTCGCAGTGTGGACGAAGGTGAGAAACGCCTGGTGCATGAGGCCGGGCTGGAAGTGTTCGACATGCGCTTCATTGATGAAATGGGCATGCGCGCGGCCATGGAGCTGGCGCTGGCGCTGGTGGATGCCAACACCCACCTGCACGTGAGCTTTGACGTGGACTTTTTGGACCCCGACATTGCGCCCGGCGTGGCCACCACGGTGCGCGGCGGCCCTACCTACCGCGAGGCGCAGCTGTGCATGGAAATGATTGCCGACACCGGGCGTCTGTCATCGCTGGACGTGATGGAGCTCAATCCGGCGTTTGATGTGCGCAACCGCACCGCCGAGGTGGCGGTGGACCTGATCGAGTCGCTGTTTGGCAAGAGCACGCTGATGCGCCAGGCAGGTTAACCATCAACCCTGTGCTGATTTGATGTTTAATTGCTGTAATGGCAGCCCAAAATAGCTTTTTGACACTATGGATGAACTTGACCAAGCGCTGATCGGCCTGCTGCGCCAGAACGCACGCCTGAACGTGGCCGACCTGGCCTACAAGCTCAAGGTGTCGCGCGGCACCGTGACCAACCGCATCCGCAGGCTTGAAGACACCCAGGTCGTTCTGGGTTACACGGTGAAATTGCGGCCCGAATCAGAGCCGGGGCGCATTCGGGCCTGGATGGAGGTGTTGGTGGAGGGTAACCAGACCCGCCTGGTGATTGCCAGCTTGCTGGGCGAGCCCGGCGTGTCGGCCTTGCACGACACCAATGGCCGCTGGGACTTGCTGGCCGAACTGGAAGCCGCCTCGATGGCCGAGTTGTCGCAGATTCTGGAGCGTATCCGCCTGATCAAGGGCATCCGTAGCACCGAGACCAACATCCACCTGGCAACTTACCGTTAAGGCGCCAGTACACCAGCAGAGGCCCGGTCACACTGGTTGCACCAAGGCCGGGCACCCGGATCAGCGCATGGGCAAACCCTCAGCCAGGATTGCGCCGCTCCCCAAAAATGGCCGAACCGACCCGCACCAGGGTGCTGCCCGAGGCAATGGCGGCTTCCAGGTCGGCACTCATACCCATGGACAGGGTGTCGAGTGCCAGTCCTTGCGCATTCAACGCCTCAAACAAGTCGCTGGCCCTTTTGAACAGCTTGCAAGCAGCCACGAAGTCAGGCGCAGGCTCAGGAATGCACATGATCCCGCGCAAATGCAGGCGGGGCAAGTGGGCCACTGCTTGCGCCAGCGCCAGTGCGTCAGCGGGCACAACGCCCGACTTGGTGGGACCGCCATCGACATTCACCTGAATGCACACTTGCAGGGGTGCCAGATCAGCGGGGCGCTGTTCACTCAGACGCTGCGCTATTTTCAAGCGGTCCACCGTATGCACCCAGTCAAAATGTTCGGCCACCAGCCGGGTCTTGTTGCTCTGAATCGGGCCGATGCAATGCCACTCCATGGGCAGGTGACGCAGGGCCATGATTTTTGGCATCGCTTCCTGGATGTAGTTTTCGCCAAACATGGTTTGTCCAGCAGCAAAAGCGGCTTGCACCGCATCGATGCCAAAGGTTTTGGAGACCGCCAGCAGCGCGACGGTTGATGGCGAGCGCCCCGCCGCCAGGCAGGCGGTCTGGATGCGGTGCTGTACAGCGCTGAGTTGTGTTGAAATTTTGGTCATAATTGTCTAGCGTAACAAACAAAAGGGAATTCTGTGGACATTACCCAATTGCTGGCTTTCAGCGTCAAAAACAAAGCCTCCGATTTGCATTTGTCAGCGGGGCTGCCACCCATGATCCGGGTTAATGGTGATGTGCGTCGCATCAACGTGGAGCCGCTTGACAACAAGCAGGTCCACGCCATGGTGTATGACATCATGAATGATGCCCAACGCAAGCGTTATGAGGAGTTTCTGGAAATTGACTTTTCATTCGAAATAGAAAGCCTGGCGCGTTTTCGGGTCAACGCCTTCAACCAGAATCGGGGGGCTGGTGCGGTGTTTCGGACCATTCCCAGCAAAATCCTGACACTTGAACAACTCAATTGCCCCAAAATTTTTGCCGATCTGGCGTTAAAGCCACGTGGCATGGTGCTGGTGACCGGACCCACAGGCTCCGGCAAGTCCACTACCCTGGCCGCCATGGTGAACTACCTCAATGAAACCGAATATGGCCACATCCTGACGGTGGAAGACCCGATTGAGTTCGTTCACGATTCCAAAAAATGCCTGATCAACCAGCGTGAGGTCGGCCCGCACACCCAAAGCTTTGCAGCCGCACTGAGGTCGGCCCTGCGTGAAGATCCGGACGCGATCCTGGTGGGAGAAATGCGCGACCTGGAGACCATCCGCCTGGCCATGACGGCGGCAGAAACCGGGCACCTGGTGTTTGGCACGCTGCACACCTCCAGCGCAGCCAAAACCATCGACCGGATCATTGACGTTTTTCCCGCAGCAGAAAAGGAAATGATCCGTGCCATGCTCAGCGAATCCTTGCAAGCGGTGATTTCGCAGACACTGTGCAAGACCAAGGACGGGCAGGGCCGGGTGGCCGCGCACGAGATCATGCTGGGCACCAGCGCGATTCGCAACCTGATCCGTGAAGCCAAGGTGGCACAGATGTATTCCACCATTCAAACGGGCAACAATGTGGGCATGCAAACACTCGATCAAAATCTGACCGACCTGGTGCGGCGCAACATCGTCAGCCCGGCGGAGGCCCGCTCCAAAGCGAAAATTCCCGAAAACTTCCCAGGGTGACCTTATGGAACGCGATCAAGCAACCACTTTCATTACCGACCTGCTCAAGCTGATGACCAGTCGCAACGGCAGTGACCTGTTCATCACCGCCGATTTCCCGCCTGCGATCAAGGTCGATGGCAAGATCACCAAGGTCTCGCCGCAGCCCCTGAACGAGGGCCATACCCTGGCGCTGACACGCTCCATCATGAACGACAAACAGGTGGCCGAGTTCGAACGCACCAAAGAATGCAACTTTGCCATCGCACCATCCAGTCTGGGACGTTTTCGGGTCAACGTCTTCTTGCAACAGGGCAAAATAGGCATGGTATTGCGCACCATTCCCATGACCCTGCCCACCATTGACAGCCTGAATTTGCCGCCCATTTTGAAAGAGATCGTCAACACCAAGCGCGGCCTGTGCATCATGGTGGGCGCTACCGGCTGCGGCAAATCCACCACGCTGGCGGCCATGGTGGACTGGCGCAACGAAACCACTTTTGGCCACATCATCACCGTCGAAGACCCGATTGAGTTTGTCCACCCGCACAAAAACTGCGTGGTGACACAGCGCGAGGTCGGCATTGACACCGACACCTGGGAAGCCGCCCTGAAAAACACCTTGCGCCAGGCCCCGGATGTGATTTTGATGGGGGAAATCCGCGACCGCGAGACCATGGAACACGCGGTGGCCTTTGCCGAAACCGGCCACCTGTGCCTGGCCACGCTGCATGCCAACAGCGCCAACCAGGCGCTGGACCGGATCATCAATTTTTTCCCGGAAGAGAGGCGCGCGCAACTCCTGATGGACTTGTCGCTCAACCTCAAGGCCCTGGTGTCGCAGCGCCTGATTCCCAAACAGAACAGCAAGGGGCGTTTGGCGGTGGTCGAGATCCTGCTCAATTCCCCCTTGATTGCCGACCTGATCTTCAAGGGCGAGGTGACCGGGATCAAGGAGGTCATGAAAAATAGCCGCAATATCGGCATGCAAACCTTTGACCAGGCGCTGTTTGATGCCTATGAAAGCAACCAGATCACGTACGAAGACGCGCTGCGCAACGCCGATTCGGTCAACGATTTGCGGCTGCAAATCAAACTCAACAGCCAGCGTGGCAAAAACCAGAATTTGAGCGCCGGCACCGAATACATGACCATCGTTTGAAATAAAACCGGAGACAAGCAAGCATGAACCCAAGAACTTACGAAGCCACCCCCGCAAAACGCGTTGCCTTTTTGGGCCTGGGCGTGATGGGCTACCCCATGGCCGGCCACCTGGCGTGCGCCGGTCACCAAGTCACGGTCTTCAACCGGACGGCGGCAAAAGCAGTGGCGTGGTGCGAAGAATACGCCGTTGCCACAGGTCAGAAGGGCAACTTGCATCACGCACCCACGCCATGCCTGGCGACACACAACGCCGACCTGGTGTTCTGCTGTGTCGGCAACGACGATGACCTGCGCAGCGTGGCCCTGGGTGGCGAAGGTGCCTTTGTCGGCATGCGACCAGGCGCCGTGTTTGTAGATCACACCACCGCGTCGGCCAATGTCGCACGCGAACTTTACGCTGCAGCCAGGGCTCAGGGGCTCAATTTTGTCGATGCCCCGGTCTCGGGTGGCCAGGCGGGCGCCCAAAACGGCGCGCTCACGGTGATGTGCGGCGGCGACCGGGCTGCGTTTGAGACCGCACAACCGGTGGCCATGGCATTTTCCAAAGCGTTTACTTACCTGGGTGACAGCGGCGCCGGGCAACTGGCCAAAATGGTCAACCAGATTTGCATTGCCGGCCTGGTACAGGGTTTGGCCGAAGCCATTGCCTTTGGCCAGAAGGCAGGCCTGGACATGAATCTGGTGCTGGATGTGATCGGCAAAGGGGCCGCACAAAGCTGGCAGATGGACAACCGTGGCAAAACCATGGTGGCTGACAAATTCGACTTCGGTTTTGCCGTGGACTGGATGCGCAAAGACCTGGGTTTGGTGCTTGACGAAGCCAAACGCAACGGCGCGAGCTTGCCAGCCACCGCCCTGATTGACCAGTTTTACGGTGATGTGCAGCGCATGGGCGGGCGCCGCTGGGACACCTCCAGCCTGATCAAGCGGCTACGCTAGCCCCCTGAACTCCGGTTATTTTTTGGCCTCGGCAGGTGCTGGCTGGGGCAACAGGTTGCGCAGCTCGTCTTCGCTGATGATCTCAAAGACGCGCACCACTTTTTGTACCCCGCTGGTGCTGCGGGCGATGTCTGTCGCGCGATCAGCCTCGCGCTGGGTCACGCGCCCCATCAGGTAAGTGGTACCGCGCTCTGTGACGACTTTGTATGCGTTGGCGTAAAGGTCTTTGGCATCCAGCATGGCTGCTTTGACACGGCCGGTGATCAGGGTGTCGGAGGAACGTTGCGTCAGGGAGGCATTGCCCAGAACTTCCAGTTCATTGACCACCGATTGCACGTTGTCCACGCGGCTGACAATCTGCTCGACCAGTTGTTTGTCTTGCAGGTTGGGCACTTCGCCGGTCAGCAAAACGCGACGGTTGTAGCTGTTGATGCTGACATGCACGCGTTCGGTCAGGTTGTCACGGACGCGGCTGGCAGCACGCAGCTCAATGCCCTCGTCTTCCAGTTGCGCGCCCGAGGTACGCCGGTCGGTGGCCACCAGCGTGCCCACCACGGCGCCGCCCATGATGACCGGGAAACAGGCGCTCAACGAGGTGCCCAAAGTCACACTGACGAGAATCAGGCCGAGAAGTTTTTTAGTTGCAAATGTCATGGTGGGTTTTCCTAATCGCCAAGTAACAGGGTATCGACCGCATCGCACAGGCAATGCAGCGTTAACAGATGAACTTCCTGAATGCGCGCAGTGCGCTCGTGGGGCACGCAAATGTGCACATCGGTGTCGCGCAGCGCCTGCATCATCTTGCCGCCGCTGCGTCCGCTCAAACCGATGACCACCATGTCGCGTTCATGCGCAGCGTCAATGGCCGCGAGCACATTGGCAGAATTGCCGCTGCTGGAGATGGCCAGCAGCACGTCGCCGGGTTGCCCCAGGGCGCGTACCTGACGCGAAAAAATATGGGTGAAATCATAGTCATTGGCAATAGCCGTCAGGATCGAACTGTCAGTGGTCAATGCAATGGCGGCCAATTCAGGCCGTTCGCGCTCGAAGCGCCCGACAAATTCGGCAGAAAAATGTTGGGCATCGGCGGCGGAACCCCCATTGCCGCAGCTCAGCACCTTGCCGCCGCTGGTGACGCAGGCCATGAGCGCCTGCACGGCATCGGCAATCGGTTGACTGAGCAGCGGGGCGGCCTGGTATTTCAGGTCGGCACTGTCAATGAAATGTTGTTGAATACGTTGTTGCAGCATGGCCGCAATGATACCCGCGCCAATCCTGCCCCCGGCCTGACGCCGCCTTGACAAGCCCCATCTTTGCAAAGTCTTACATTCACCCAGCCTCAAAGGCGCCCGTCAGCCACTCAATGCGGTCCGACTGCACAGCCACCACGTCAAAACGGCACGGCGGCAGGGTGCTCTGACGCATCAGGTAATGACGTGCGGCGAACACAATCCGCTTTTGTTTGGCCCAGCTGACGCTGGCGGCAGCGCCGCCATGGCTGGCCGTTGCGCGGTGTCGTACCTCGACAAAGACACAGGTGCCATCGGGCGCGCGCATGATCAGATCAATTTCGCCACCACCTCGCCCCGGCGTTCGATAATTGCGCTCAAGCAAGCGCAAACCGGCGTGTTGCAAGTGCGCCAGCGCCTGGTCTTCGGCCTGATCGCCCACCTGTTTGGTGGTCGCTGGCGGGATCAGCGCTGGCGCCGCTACCGTTTTGATGTGAGGAATACCCATTGACTTCAAGCTCCGTGACTCCTGTGAGCGCCAGCTACGCCCAGGCCCTGCTGGCCGCGCAACACGCTTGTGCCCAGCAGAATTATCCGCGTGGCGCCTTGTATGTGGTGGCCACACCGATTGGCAACCTGGCCGACATCAGTTTGCGCGCCTTGTATGTGCTGCAACTGGCCGATCTGATTGCCTGTGAGGATACCCGTCATACCCAGACCCTGCTGCGTGCTTATGGCATCGACAAGCCCTCTGTCCAGTTGCTGGCACTGCACCAGCACAACGAAGCACAGGCGGCGCAGGCGGTGCTGGAGCGGCTGCGCCTGGGCCTGCGTGTGGCCTATGTGAGCGATGCCGGCACGCCCGCCATCAGCGATCCCGGTGCCCGTCTGGTGGCAGACGTGCGCCAGGCCGGGTTGCCGGTGCTGCCGCTGCCCGGGGCCAGCAGTATCACCACAGTGCTGAGCGTGGCCGGTCTGACGCTGGATGCCCAGCATCCGGATGGCTTTGTCTTTGCCGGGTTTTTGCCCAGCAAAAGCGGCGAGCGCAACACCGCGGTGCAGGCCTTGGCCAAAGAGGCGCGGACCGTGGTGCTGCTGGAGGCGCCGCACCGGATCGAGGCGCTGGCCGCTGCCTTGGCGGTTTTGGGCACGCGGGCCTTGACCGTAGGCCGCGAACTGACCAAACAGTTCGAGGAGATTGCAACGCTGGCGGCCCA
>PHCO01000155.1 GCA_002842265.1 Betaproteobacteria bacterium HGW-Betaproteobacteria-18
CTTGAGGTTGATGAAACGCACCATGGCGTCCTGGCTCAGATTGGCCGCCGCCGGGGCTGCGACGGCACGGCTGCGGCTGCGTTTGACCACGCGTTGGCTGGTGGACTCGCGCAAGCGCACCGGCACTTCGCCGCGCAGCACGGAACGCGAGCTTGTCGTCAGATGCAGCGTGCTGAAGCCCTCGCTGGTGAACACCTGCAAGGCGCCGATGGCGATCAGCTGGCGCATCACCGCGCGCAACTGGCTTTCGCTGTAGTCGGCGCCCAGGCCAAAGGTGCTCACGCTTTCATGGCCGCGTTGCGTCACTTTGTCAGTCAGCTTGCCGCGCACGATGTCCATGGTGTGACCGGCCCCGAACGACACGCCGCTGGTTTGGTGGAGACGGTACACGGTGGACAGCAGCTTGCGCGCCGCGTCGGTGGCATCCCAGACCTCGGGCGGCTGCAGGCAGTTGTCGCAATTGTGGCAGTCCTGGCTTTCCTCGCCAAAGTAGCGCAGCAGGCGCACGCGGCGGCAATCGGTGGCCTCGGCCAGGCCCAGCAGCGCGTCGAGCTTGCCGCGCATCACCTGCCTGAAATCTTCTTCGGCCGGGCTTTCGTCGATCATGCGGCGCTGGTTGACCACGTCCTGCAGGCCATAGCACATCCAGGCATCGGCCGCCAAGCCGTCGCGCCCGGCACGGCCGGTTTCCTGGTAATAGCCCTCGATGTTTTTGGGCATGTCCAGGTGCGCCACGAAGCGCACGTCGGGCTTGTCGATGCCCATGCCAAAGGCGATGGTCGCCACCATCACCACCCCCTCGCCGCGCAGAAACTCGTTTTGATTGGCTTGGCGCACCTTGAAATCGAGCCCGGCGTGGTAGGGCAAGGCATGGATACCGGCCTGCGCCAGCATGTCGGCAATTTCTTCCACCCGCTTGCGCGACTGGCAATACACCACGCCGGCCTCACCCGCATGCTCGCGCTCGATGAAACGCAACAGCTGGGTGCTGGCGTCCTTTTTCTCGACGATGGTGTAGCGGATGTTGGGCCGGTCGAAACTGCTGACAAACTGCGCCGCCGCTTCCAGCTGCAGCCGCTCGACGATGTCGGCGCGGGTCAGCGCGTCGGCGGTGGCGGTGAGCGCCATGCGCGGTACGCCCGCATAGCGCTCGTGCAGCACGGTGAGCGCCCGGTATTCGGGCCGGAAGTCGTGCCCCCATTGGCTCACGCAATGCGCTTCGTCAATGGCAAACAGACTGAGCTGGCCGCGTTCATGCAGCGCGTCGAGTTGCGTCAGAAAGCGCGCCGTGGTGACCCGCTCCGGCGCGGCGTACAGCAGCGTGATCTCGCCGCGCAGCAAGCGCTGCTCGGTCTGATAGGCCTCTTCGCTGCTCAGGGTGGAATTCAAGAATGCCGCGCTCACGCCGGCCTCGTGCAGCGCGCCCACCTGGTCGTGCATCAGCGCGATCAGCGGCGAAACCACCACGGTGATGCCTTGCCCGGCGCGCTGCCGGGCAATGGCCGGGATCTGGTAACACAGGCTTTTGCCGCCGCCAGTGGGCATCAGCACCAACGCGTCACCGCCGACCACCACATGGCGGATGATGGCTTGCTGCGGCCCGCGAAAGCTCGGGTAGCCAAAAACCTCTTGAAGAATGGACTCGATGGACAAAATGAATGCTGTCTATTTAGGATCTGTTTGTGATTGATTTGCAGTGGCTACCGGCTGAATATGCTGATGTCCTTCATCCATGAACTGGTGTGGCTCGTGATGCTGCACCGCTATTGTCCCACCGGGCGTGAGTTGTCTGAACTTGAATGAGGCGGACGAGATTCAGGGGACTTGACATCGTCAGGTACGTAGCCGAAGCTGCTGATTGCGAACGGCAGATTCCTGGAACTCCAATTTGATACGCAACTAGCGTACAATCCAGGTATGAAAGCAACCTTTGTTGAGCTTCCACCTTTTGCACGTACTCGCAAAGACTACATGGACGACGAAGCCTACAGGCTTTTGCAGCTTGAGCTGATGGACAACCCAACAGCGGGTGATGTCATGGAAGGCACAGGTGGTTTGCGCAAACTGCGTCAAGCTGACCCGCGTCGGGGCAAAGGCAAGCGCGGTGGTCTGCGAGTGATTTATTACTGGTGGTCAGGCGGTGACCAGTTTTGGCTTTTTACGGTCTACGGCAAAGACCAAGCCGATGATTTGACCCCGGCACAGCGCAAAGTACTTAAGCAACTTTTGAAAAACGAGTTGAAAAACCGACACCCTCAAGACGGAGAACACGATGCCCAATAAACGCGACATTTTTGCTGAACTGACAGAAGGTTTTGATGCACTGAAATCCGAACGCGCGGGCAAGCTGACGCTGCGTACATTCAAGGCTGAAAGCAAACCAGCACCGGTGCTGCTGCCGCAAGACGTGCTCCATGTGCGCGAACAGTTGCGCTTGTCGCGTCCCGTGTTTGCGCACTACCTGCGCACGAACCCGCGAACGCTCGAAAACTGGGAGCAAGGCCGAGCAAAACCCAATGCACAGGCATCGTTACTGATTCGCATGGTTGCGCAGTTTCCGGACATGGTGCAGCGACTTGCAGCGATTTAAAAAGCCGGTGCCATGATTTTCACTGAGCAAAAAAAGAGGGGGCTGCTTCGGCTTTGCAGCGTCAGGAGTCGTTCGCTACGGTCAGCTTCCTGGAAGTCCAACATGCAGTGCTGCGCCACTTGTGAAACTGCCTCAAATAAAGTTTCCACAACAACAAAAGTAACACATATGTTACCATAAATCATGGCGATCAAAGTCGAAGAGTACATCCGGGAAGAGGCATCCAACCCTTACAAGCAATGGTTTGACGGCCTGGGTGAATACGTCATCGACTGGGGTCCGGGTTACCGGATCTACCTCGCCAAAGATGGCGATATGCTCATCGTTCTGTTTGGCGGCGGCACCAAACGTGGTCAGCAACGGGACCTCGATAGAGCCAAGGGACTGTTGGCTGAGTACAAGGTCCGCAAAAAGATCATGGCGGCCAAATCAAGCAGGAAGCAAAAGGGGTAACAGAAATGGCACTGACTAGAAATTTCAAAAAAACCGTCATACAGCGTGTCCAAAGCGATGCTTCATTTGCGCAGGCGCTATTGGATGAGGCTGCGACACTGTTTCTCAACGGCGAGCCAGAGACCGCACGCCTGATCTTGCGTGACTTGGTCAACGCCACTATCGGGTTTGAGCAACTTGCAACGCTGACCGCCAAGCCAAGCAAGAGTTTGCATCGGATGTTGTCGCCTACCGGAAATCCCAGCATGGACAACTTGGCTGCGATTTTTCAAGCTGTACGCGAGCGGCTGCATGTCAGCCTGTCTGCGCACTCGTTGGCAGCCTAAAACTGTTGGCCAATCAAATTTCAGTTTGCTCTGCCATCTCCAGAGCGTCGTCAACCTCAATGCCCAGGTAACGTACGGTGCTCTCCAGCTTGGTGTGACCAAGCTGCAGTTGCACGGCCCGGAGGTTTTTTGTCCGCCGGTAGATCAAGGAGGCCTTGGTTCGCCGCATCGAATGGGTTCCGTATTCGGACGGATTCAAGCCCATCTCCGTCACCCACGAATCCACAATGCGGGCATATTGGCGGGTTCCGGTGTGAGGGGATTCATGGATGCGACTGGGAAACAGGTAATCGTCCTGTCCAAGTTTGGCTTCTTTGATCCACTCACTGACCGCGTCACGGGTTGGTTGGGTAATTTCGAACTGAACTGGCCGTGAGGTCTTTTGTTGCATCACGGTGGCGCGGGGCGATACGTGTTCGCCATGGCAAATCTCTCGCACCCGCATCCTGACCAAGTCGCAGGCTCGCAGTTTGCTGTCGAGGCCCAAGTCGAACATGGCGAGTTCACGAACCCGGTGTTGGAGTTGAAGACGAACCCGGATGGCCCAGATCTCTTTCAATTTGAACGGCGATTTTTGGCCGACGATCACGCCCTTGTTCCACGGTGCGTGCTGTATGTGTTCAGATGTGTTTTCCATGATGGACTCCTGGTTGAACGAGGGAGTCCGACTGTGAGCCGATGGCAAGAAAGCGCAAGTACAAGATTTCTGAGGCAGCAATACCGCCCTTGGCCGACTTCTGCGACGTGTCTTGACCTGACCATGGTGGGATCGCAGCGACTGAATCGTCCCAGCCTGAGGCTGGCTTTCTACAATACACGGCTATGAAAACCCTTAGTTACACCCGCGGCCAGGCGCTGCCCGAGATTTTGCAACACCGCATTTTGGTGCTCGACGGCGCCATGGGCACCATGATCCAGCGCTTCAAGCTGGGCGAAGCGCAGTACCGGGGCGAACGCTTCAAGGACTTCCACAAGGACGTCAAGGGCAACAACGAGCTGCTGAGCCTGACGCGCCCGGATGTCATCCGCGACATCCATGAGCGCTACCTGGCCGCCGGCGCCGACCTGATCGAGACCAACACCTTTGGTGCCACCACCGTCGCGCAGGCCGACTACGACATGGCTGACCTGGCGTTTGAGATGAACCTGGCCTCAGCCAAATTGGCCCGCGCCGCCTGCGACAAGTTCTCCACCCCCGACAAGCCGCGTTTTGTGCTGGGTGCGTTGGGCCCCACACCCAAAACCGCCAGCATCAGCCCCGATGTGAACGACCCCGGTGCGCGCAACATCACCTTTGAGCAACTTCGCGCGGCGTATTACGAACAGGTGGATGCCCTGGTGCAAGGCGGTGCCGATGCCCTGCTGGTGGAAACCATTTTTGACACCCTCAACGCCAAGGCGGCGCTGTTTGCCATTGACGAGTTTTTCGAGGCGTCTGGCGAGCGCCTGCCGATCATCATCAGCGGCACCGTGACCGATGCCTCCGGGCGCATCCTGAGCGGCCAAACGGTCACTGCCTTCTGGCACAGCGTGCGCCACGCCCAGCCGCTGGCGGTGGGGCTGAACTGCGCCCTGGGCGCCGCGCTGATGCGCCCCTACCTTCAGGAGCTGGCCAAAGCGGCGCCAGACACTTTCATCAGCTGCTACCCCAATGCCGGCCTGCCCAACCCGATGAGCGACACCGGTTTTGACGAAACGCCTGAGGTCACCAGCCGCCTGGTGGGCGAATTTGCGGCTGAAGGCCTGGTCAACATCGTCGGCGGTTGCTGCGGCACCACGCCGGAGCACATTGGCGCCATACACGACAAGGTAGCGCCCTTGCCCGGGCGCGTGCTGCAACGCAATGTGTTTTACCAAGAGGCAGCTTGAACTTCCACAGCCACTTCAACCACGCAACTCCGACAGATTTACCATGACATTACTGATGTTTTTCATCGGCCTGGTGGCCCTGATTCTGGGCGCTGACCTGCTGGTGCGCGGGGCCTCACGATTGGCTTTGACGCTGGGGATATCGCCGCTGGTGGTGGGTCTCACCGTGGTCTCGTTTGGCACCAGCGCGCCCGAAGTGGCGGTGGGCATCGGTGCCGTGCTGGCGGGTAATACCGACCTGGCGCTGGGCAACGCGGTAGGCAGCAATATTTTCAACGTGCTGTTCATTCTGGGTCTGTCGGCGCTGATCACGCCGCTCGTTGTCAATATCCAGCTGATTCGGCAAGAGGTACCGATCATGCTGGGGGCCAGCTTGCTGCTGTTTCTGCTGTCGCTCGATGGCCGACTGGGTCTGTCAGATGGCATCATGTTGCTGTGCTTGATGTTGACTTACACCGCCTTTCTGGTGTGGCAGTCGCGCAGCCAGGGCAAGCTCGCCCAAGACGAATATGCAGAAGAGTTGGCGTCTGACAAAGCAGCGCCGTGGCTGGACCACATGCCAGCGCAATTGTTGCTGATTGCCGTTGGTCTGGGGCTGCTGGTGTTGGGCTCCGACTGGCTGGTACAGGCCTCGGTGGTATTTGCCAAGGCGTTGGGCGTGAGCGACCTGATCATTGGCCTGACCATTGTCTCGGCCGGCACCTCCATGCCCGAGGTGGCGACTTCCATCATGGCGGCTATCAAGGGCGAGCGTGACATTGCGGTGGGCAATGTGGTGGGCAGCAACACCTTCAACATTTTGGGTAGTCTGGGCATTGCCAGCGTGGTGTCGGGCAGCCAGGGGCTGGGGCTGGCGGTGCCGACGGCGGTGCTGAACTTTGACCTGTGGGTGATGACCGCGGTCGCGCTGGCCTGCCTGCCGGTGTTCATGACCGGACGTGAGATTGCGCGCTGGGAGGGCGGCATGTTTCTGGCTTACTACCTGGCTTATGTAGCGTATTTGGTGATGGCGGCCCAGCAACATGCGGCACTGGGCGCGTTTTCGGGCGCCATGCTGAGCTTTGTGCTGCCTCTGACCGTGGTCACACTGGTGGTAGTAGGGCTGCGCAAGCCCATCGGCCACAGACCCTCACTTTAATGGCCTCAAGGAGGCATCCATGGACCCGCCTTGGTCAGAGCCGCGCCGCTTTCAGGACAGCATTAAAGGTAGCGCTTGGGCGCATCACAGCCTTGACCTTGGCCGCATCGGCCAGGTAGTAGCCACCAATGTCCACCGGTTTGCCTTGCACGACCTTGAACTCCTCCGCAATCTGCGCCTCGTTGTCTGACAGCGCCTTGGCCAGGGGTGCAAAGTGCGCCTGCAGTGCTTTGTCTTCGGTCTGCGCGGCCAATTCCTGCGCCCAGTACATGGCCAGGTAGAACTGACTGCCGCGGTTGTCCAGTTCACCGGTGCGGGTGGAAGGCGACTTGCGGTTGTCAAGCAGCTTGCCGGTGGCATCGTCGAGCGTTTTGGCCAAAATGGAGGCTTTTTTGTTGCCCGTCTTCAGCCCCAACTCTTCGAGTGACACGGCCAGCGCCAAAAACTCGCCCAGCGAATCCCAGCGCAGGTGGTTTTCTTCCACCAGTTGCTTGACGTGTTTGGGCGCAGAGCCGCCGGCACCGGTTTCGTACATGCCGCCACCGGCCATCAAGGGCACGATGGAGAGCATCTTGGCGCTGGTACCGAGCTCCATGATCGGGAACAGGTCGGTCAGGTAATCACGCAGGATGTTGCCGGTGACCGAGATGGTGTCCAGGCCGCGGATGACGCGCTCCAGGGTGTAGCGCATGGCGCGCACCTGGGACATGTGCTGAATGTCCAGGCCGGTGGTGTCGTGGTCCTTGAGGTACAGCTCGACTTTTTTGATCAATTCGTTCTCATGCGGACGATACGGGTCGAGCCAAAAGATGGCCGGTGTGCCGGAGTTGCGCGCACGCGTGACAGCCAGCTTGACCCAGTCGCGAATGGGTGCGTCCTTGCACTCGCACATGCGCCAGATGTCGCCGGCCTCGACATTTTGACTCAGTAGCACTTCGCCCGTGGCAATGTCCACAATGTTGGCGGCACCGTCCTCAGCGATTTCAAAGGTTTTGTCGTGCGAGCCGTATTCCTCGGCTTGTTGGGCCATCAG
>PHCO01000156.1 GCA_002842265.1 Betaproteobacteria bacterium HGW-Betaproteobacteria-18
TTCGTGGTCAACAAGCAGCCCGTCGTCAAGGAAGTTCACCCCGAAGACGATGCCTTCAGCGGCGTGGTGTTCAAGGTGCAGGCCAACATGGATGCCAACCACCGCGACCGCATCGCCTTTGTGCGCATCGCCAGCGGCAAATACACGCCGGGCATGAAGCTCAAGGTGATGAGGACGGCCAAGGAACTGCGCCCGACCAGCGTGGTGACCTTCATGAGCCAGCGCCGCGAAGCGGTGGAAGAAGCCTACGCCGGCGACATTATCGGCTTTACCACGCACGGCGGCGTGCAGCTGGGTGACACCATCACCGACGGCACGGTCAACCTGCTGTTCACCGGCCTGCCGTTTTTTGCGCCAGAGATGTTCATGACCGTGGTGCTGAAAAACCCCTTGCGCACCAAGCAATTGCAGCAAGGCCTGGCGCAACTCGGTGAAGAAGGCGCGATCCAGGTGTTTCGCCCCGAGATGGGCGGCAACATGCTGCTCGGCGCCATCGGCCAGCTGCAGTTCGAGGTGGTGCAGCACCGCCTCAAGGGGGAATACGATGCCGACGTCCGGCTGGAGAGCAGCCAGTACACCGGCGCGCGCTGGATCACCGCCGACACGCCCGCCGAACTCAAAGAATTTGTCTATGCCTACCCGCAGCGCATGGCGCGCGACGCGGCCGACACGCTGGCCTACCTGTGCACCAGCCCCTACGACGTGCGCCTGGCGCAGGAGCGCTTCCCCAAAATCCACTTTCATCCACTGCGCGAGCACGCCGGGCTGGCGCTGCAATCGGCTGGGTAACATGAAAGAACCCTGTCATTGCGAGGAGCAACAGCGACGCGGCAATCCAGAAATGCATGGATCGCCACGTCGTTCCTCCTCGCGATGACGACAACTGCCATGCAGCCGCTCTCAGCCTGGTCGCTCACAGACCGCCGCCACCTCATCGGCGTCTTCACCGACATCGACGACACCCTCACGACCGACGGGGCCATCACGCCCGAGGCGCTGCAAGCGCTGGCCTGTTTGAAAGCAGCCGGGCTGCATGTGATCCCCATCACCGGGCGGCCGATTGGCTGGTGTGAACCGTTTGCCAGTGGCGATGCCAGCCACGCCATCCAGCCATGGCCGGTCGATGCCTTGGTGGCCGAAAACGGCGCTGTCGCCTTTGCCTGGAACAAGCACAAAAAGCTGTCAAAAATCTACCAGCAGTCAGAAGCCACGCGAACCCACAACTTCGCCCAAATGCAGCAGGTCGCAGCCCGGGTGTTGCGCGACCTACCCGAGGCCAGACTGTCGCAGGACTCGCCTGGCCGTGAAACCGACATCGCCATCGACCACAGCGAGTTCAGCCACCTGCCGCCTGAAAAAATCGCGCGAGTGGTACGCATCATGCAAAGCGCCGGCATGCAAGCCACCGTCAGCAGCATCCACATCAACGGCTGGTTTGGCAGCCACAACAAGCTTGAAGGGGCGCGCTGGATCGTGCGCGAATTGTTGGGTCGTGACCTGGATACCGAGCTGAACCAATGGGTCTATGTAGGCGACTCCAGCAACGACCAGATCATGTTCCAGCACTTCAAACACAGCATCGGCGTGGCCAACATCCGCCGCTTCGAGGCTGAACTGAATCACCGGCCGCGTTTTATCACGCCCAGTGAACGCGGTGCCGGCTTTGCCGAAGTGGCACGCGCGATACTCGGGGCTCAAATTTCGCCGAGAATTGAGTCCATCAACGACACAACCCTGAATCATTCGTCATGTCCTCCACGTCCAAGCACCCGCCCCTGCTAACCAGCCACCTGTCCCGGCAGCGGGTGTTTGCCCAGCTCAGCATCAAAAGCCGTGACACGCTGGCGGGCCAATTCACACTGGCCACGGCAACAGCGGGCACCACGCTGCTGACGCAAGGCCAACTTCCCGACCGCCTGGGGTTCATCCTGAGCGGCTCGGTGCGCCTGAGTGATCCTGACTTGAACTTGTCGGTGCTGCTCGAAGCAGGCGACCTGTTCGGCTTTGGTGCCACACCCTTGCCGCAACTGGCCACCTGGCAGGCCGTGGCTGTCGCCGATTGCGAATTGGCCTGGCTGTCTGCCCAAGCCCTGACGCAACTGTGTGCCAAGCATGCGCAACTGGCGTATTTTTTGCCATCATTCCAGCCGTCGGAGCAGCCGCTGGCAAAGCAGGCCAGCCAGGTCAGTGAATCCGGCAGCGCGCTGAACCTGCTGGGCACGCCCATCCGCACCCTGATCAAGCGCGAGCCCATCACCATTGCCCCCGACACCTCGATCCAGACCACCGCGGAACTGATGCGCGACCGGCGCGTGTCATCGGTGCTGCTGGTTGAACAGGGCCTGCTATTTGGCCTGGTCACCGACCGCGACCTGCGCAACCGCGTGGTGGCGCTCGGTCTGGACATCTCCCGCCCGATCTCCGACATTGCCACGCTGGCCCCCATGACGGTCAGTGCCAACAGTCCGGCGTTTGAAGCCCTGTTGCTGATGGCACGCCACAACATCCACCACATAC
This sequence comes from Betaproteobacteria bacterium HGW-Betaproteobacteria-18, assembly GCA_002842265.1. Classification (GTDB taxonomy): domain Bacteria; phylum Pseudomonadota; class Gammaproteobacteria; order Burkholderiales; family Burkholderiaceae_C; genus Rhodoferax. The sequence continues at coordinate 2,518 of PHCO01000156.1, forward strand.
CGGTGATGGAAGGCGGCAACATCCTGGGCATGATCACCGCCACCGACCTGACCGAGCAGCACAGCACCTCGGCGGTCTATCTGGCCGGCGACATCTACAAGCAAACCACGCTCGATGGTCTCCGGCAAATCAGCACAAGGGTCAAGCAACTGCAGCAACATTTGGCCGCCGCCGATGCCAGCGCCTACAGCACCGGCCACATCATCACCGCCATCACCGATGCCATCACCACCCGGCTGATCCATCTGGCCGAAGCGCAACTGGGGCCCGCCCCGGTGGACTACGTGTGGGTGGCCGCCGGTAGCCAGGCGCGTAACGAGCAGACCGCCAAGTCCGACCAGGACAACTGCCTGATGCTCGACGACGCGTTTGATGAAGCCGTCCATGGCGCGTACTTCAAGGCGTTGACCAAATTTGTCTGTGACGGTCTGGCCGAGTGCGGCTACATCCACTGCCCGGGCGAAATGATGGCCATGACCGACACCTGGCGCCAGCCGCGCCGGGTCTGGGCCGAGTATTTCCGCAAGTGGGTGGAGCAGCCCAAGCCCAAGTCGCTGATGCTGACCTGCGTCTTTTTTGACCTGCGCGCCATCCACGGCAAGGCCGAGTTGCTCGATGGCCTGCGCCAGCAAGTGGTGCAACACACCAAGGGTAACAGCCTGTTTCTGGCGCACATGGTCAGCAACGCCCTCAAGCACCGCCCGCCGTTGGGCATGTTCGGCCAGATCACGCTCAGCCGGGGCGGCGACAACCCGCACACCATCGACCTCAAACACACCGGCATCGTGCCGATTGTGGACCTGGCGCGGGTCTATGCGCTGGCCGCGGGGGTCACGCTGGCCAACACCCATGACCGGCTCGAAGTCTCGGCCCAGGCGGGTGAAGTGACCGAGCAAAGTGCCCGTGACCTGCGCGATGCACTCGAATTTCTGGGCAAGCTGCGCATTGCCCACCAGGCGCGTCAAATGGCACAGGGCCAGGCACCTGACAACTTTCTGGCACTCGAAGAGCTGTCCAATTTCGAGCGCAGCCACCTCAAGGACGCCTTCAGCGTGGTGCAAACGCTGCAAGGGGTGTTGGGCCAGCGCTACTCGGGTGGCCGCTTCTAAGCGTCAGTATTTGAGTCGCGCGTAGTACGTTTTTTGTGCCGCTTCTCTGGCCTGGTGCAAGGTGGTGATGCCCATGGCCTGTAGCAGCGGCAGCAGGCGCAACCAGACTTCGGCGGTGACCATGGCATCGCCCAGCGCGGTGTGGCGTCCCAGCACCGTGATGTTGAAGCGCTCGGCAATCGCCTCCAGCCGGTGCGATTCCTGATTGGGGTGCACCACCGCCGACAACAGCAAGGTATCAAGCACCGGGTGGTTGAACACCAGCCCGGTGTTGCGCTCCTGCAGTTGTAAAAACTTCATGTCAAACGCCGCGTTGTGCGCCACCAGCACGGTGTCCTGGGCGAAGGTATAAAAGGCCGGCAGCACCTCGGTGATGGGCGGTTTGCCTTTGACCATGTCCTGCGTGATGCCATGGATGGGAATGGTGGCCGCCGGAATCAGACGCCTGGGGTCAACCAGCTGCTCAAAGCTTTCCTGACGCAGCAACTTGCCATTGACAATGCGCGCCGCGCCAATCTGGATGATCTGGTCACCCTCGGACGGATTCAGCCCTGTGGTCTCGGTGTCAAACACGGTGAATGAGAGCTCATTGAGCAGCCGGTCATCCAAGGCGCTGCTCTGGTCGGTAATCTGGAACAAATCGAAGTCGTAGAACTCGGGGCGGCTGTCGTTTTGCAGAATTTGCGTGGCTTCCAGCTGTTCCTGCACGCTGGCCAGCGGCAGTAAAAATCTGAAAAACGCCTCATGGCGAACACGTTCGCGCTCGAACCACATCTCGCCGCCGTGGCGCTCCACCACGTCGCGCACCGTGAGCGGCGTGCTCTCGGCGCCAAAACGCATGCTGTCCATCTCCCAGCTCATCACGGTCTCGGTGCTCATGACCTGGCCGGTCCAGATCAGATCGAGCTGCGCGCGGTTGCCATTGGCCTGCAGGCGCAGCCGGAAAAATTTCACATCGAACTCATCCACCAGTCGCATCGCCAGATAGTCCAGCGCCTGCGTCAGGCTGAAGCTGTCCACCTTGAGCCAGACACTGGCATCCAGGTTTTCCAGCGTCACAGTGCGCTTGTTGCGCGCCTCGATGCGGCGCTGGCTGGCCAGCAGCACGTCGGCACCCAGCATTTCTTCAAGCGGCCAACGGGCTTTGAGACCCTGCGTGGCCTGTTGCGTCATGGTGTTGATGCGCCCGCTCATGCTGTGCACTTCTTCTCGCACCACGGTCAGAAAACGCTCGCGCATGTCGGCGTCCAGATCCGGGTAAGCCAGCATCTCGACCGCCGCCTGAATGTTGGCCAGCGAGGAGCGGCTGCCCTCGGTCAGACCGTGCAACAACTGGTCGCGCAAATGCTCTTCCTCAAAAGCCCGGGTCACGTTGTCGAGCATCAGGACAAAGCCACTGATCTCGGCCGCACCACCCGACGCATCGACATTGCGCACGGGTGCCATTTGCACCTTGAGCAATTGGCCCGCCTGGGTGGTGGTCACAAACTGGGCCGACGGGCTGCCGGCGCCGCGACTGATGCGCTGCTGGATGCTCTCCAGCGCGTGCGCCACCAGTTGCCGGTCGAACACGGCGTAAATGGAGCGTCCAATGCCGACCAGTTCGGCGCCACCGGCCAGTGTCGGGGCCACCGACAGGGTCTTGAACTGCAGCCGGGCGCGGTTGTTGTACAAAATGATGCGGCCGTCCAGATTGCACACCACCACGCTTTGCGTCAGCTCGCTCATGAGCGCGGCCAGACGGTTTTTTTCCTGCTGCACGCTCGAACTGGCCTGGGCAATTTGCGTGGCCACATCGGCGCGCAAGGTATCGCGCTGGGCGGCGAGTTGAAAAATCACCTCGGCCAGCGCCTGGGTCTCGGTGGTGCCCTGGTGGTTCATGGGCGCGGCTTGTGGCGCTGCCAGCAACAGCCTGGTTTGTTCCAGCAAGCGCCCCGGCGCGCTGGCATAGCGCCGAAACAACCAGCGCAGGGTGGAGCCGATCACCACCAGACCAAAGACCCAGGTCAAACCGATCAGGACAAAACGGGGCGCCAGTTGATCCGCCAGCAAAGCACGTTGTCCGGGCTCCAGGGTTGACGCAATCAAGCCAATCGTGAGCAGCAACCAGACCACCGTGGCCAGGCCGATCACGGCAATCGCCAAAATCAGACGCCGGTCGATCTTGAGTCGATTCATACGGCGCGGCCCAGCATTTCTGCCACCTTTTGCACCAGCTCACGGGTGGCAAAAGGTTTTGTCATGTAAGCGTCGGCGCCCAGCGCCAGCCCCTTGGCCACATCGGTGTCGCGCCCCTTGGCGGTCAGCATCAGAATTTTGGTGGCCTGCACCGCCTCATTGCTGCGCACTTCCTGGCACACTTCAAAACCCGTCTTTTTGGGCATCATCACATCGAGCAGCACCAGGTCTGGCAGTTCCCGCGTGATGGCCTCCACCGCCTCCTGGCCGTCACGCGCAATCACCACGGTGTAGCCTTCACGCTTGAGCAGGTACTCCAGCGAAATCACAATGTTGGGCTCGTCATCGGCCACCAGTATCTTTGGACTCATCTCGCTCTCCTCTTTATATTTTGAAGGGCAGGTAAAAGCAAAACGCCGCACCCTGCCCGGCTTGTGACTCCAGCCACAGTCTGCCGCCAAAGTGCTCGACAATCTGGCGGCTGATCGGCAGCCCCAAACCCGTGCCCTGCGGCCGGTTGGCGGCATCCCCGCCCTGGCGGAACTTCTCGAAAATCAGCGCCTGCTGCTCTGCCGTCACACCGGGGCCGTTGTCTCGCACCGTGACTGTCACACCGCTATCGTCGCTGCTCAGGCTTACATCAACCCGACCGCCGGGCATGGGCACAAACTTGGCCGCGTTGGAGAGCAAATTGAGCATCACCTGGGTCAGCCGGTCGGGGTCGGCCATCAATATCAGCGGCTGCGGCGGCACATTCACGTTCACCCGGGTCTGGCGCTCCCGGAACAACTCGGAGGTGGTCACCACCGCCTGCTGCACCAGCGCGCACAAATCCACCCCGGCGTTGTGCCACTCGGCATGGCCCGACTCGATTTTGGCCATGTCCAGCACCTGGTTCACCAGCCGCGACAAACGCTCGGTCTCACTGACGATGATGGCGATGAACTGGCTGCGCTGCGCCTCGGCCATGGCGGGGTCGTCGCGCATCAGTTCGGCCAGCGCCCGAATCGACGTGAGCGGCGTGCGCAGCTCGTGGGTGACCGACGACATGAAGTCGTCCTTGAGCCGGTCCAGGCTCTTGAGTTGCTCATTGGCGGCGCGCAACTCGCGCGTGGCGCGCTCCAGCGAGGCTGACTTTTCTTCCAGTTCCAGCGAATGTGCGCGCAGTTGCGAGGTTTCGTCCAGAATGCGCAGCACGTCGTCCGGGGTCAGGGTTTCCTCTTCGACACTGCTGGCTACCAGCACCCGGGCCGAGGCGCTGCCGACCGCGCCGGACAATTGGGTCTCGACAAACTGCACCAGGCGCGCATCAGGCGTGATGCCGCTCAGGCTGTTCGCCCCCACCTGGCGCGCGTAAATCGAAAACAGCTCTTGCGCCCGATCCATGCCCATGAAGCGCTCACACAAGCGCAGCAAATCCGGCACCGTGGCGCGGCCGCGCCAGAACACCGGCCGCGCCGTGGTGGTGCGCTCGAACACATCGACAAACAGCAGCGCCTGGCTGGCTTCCTGGCCGCTGGGCGCGCGCCACAGCGACAAGCCCACATAAGCCCCAATATTGGCCAGCAAACTCCAGAACAGCGAATGCGTCAG
>PHCO01000157.1 GCA_002842265.1 Betaproteobacteria bacterium HGW-Betaproteobacteria-18
ACTGGGGCGCGCAGGTGATCGTGGATTTGTTCTCTGCCATTCCTTTTGTCGGCCCAGACCTGGCGTTGCTGATCCGCGGGGACTTTGTGGTGGGAGATGCCACCCTGAACCGCTTCTTCAGTTTCCACGTGATCGCGGTGCCGCTGGTGCTGTTGGGTCTGGTGGTGGCGCACATCATTGCACTGCATGAAGTCGGCTCCAACAACCCCGATGGCATCGAGATCAAGGCCACCAAAGATGCCAATGGCATTCCGCTCGATGGCATTCCTTTTCATCCCTACTACTCCGTTCACGACGTTTTTGGAGTGAGTGTGTTTTTGTTCGTGTTTTCTGCCATCGTGTTTTTTGCCCCTGAAATGGGCGGCTATTTCCTGGAGTACAACAACTTCATCCCGGCGGATCCGTTCCAGACACCGTTGCACATTGCGCCCGTCTGGTATTTCACACCGTTCTACACCTTGTTGCGGGCCGTGACCACCGAGATGATGTACGTGCTGATCGGTTGCGTGCTGGTCGGCGCGGTGCTGGCGGTTGCCAAGATCAAAATGCCCAGCCTGTTCAAAGGCTTGATCGTGGGCGGGGCACTCGTGATCGTAGCGATGATGATGGCCATTGATGCCAAATTCTGGGGTGTGGTAGCGATGGGTGGCGGTGTTGTGATTTTGTTTTTCCTTCCCTGGTTGGACAACAGCCCGGTCAAGTCGATTCGCTACCGTCCAAGCTGGCACAAGTTCCTTTATGCTGCTTTTGTCATCAACTTCTTCGTGATTGGTTACCTGGGAACGCAACCTGTTTCGGTGATTGCCGGGCGTATTTCGCAGTTTGGTACCTTGTTCTACTTTGGCTTTTTTATTCTGATGCCCTGGTGGAGTCGCTTGGGGACGTTTAAACAAGTACCCACTCGTGTCAATTACACGGCCCATTGAACAGGAGAACAAAACATGAAGATCATGGGTTTCACTCAAAAAATTATTCTCGGTGTGGCAATGGCCTTGGGATTGGCTGGCGCCGTGCAAGCCGCTGCTGTTGGTGCAGCCTGGGACAAGGCACCCAACAAGATCAATGACATGGGCGCCCTGCAAAGTGGTGCCAAAGTCTTTGTCAACTACTGCCTGAACTGCCACTCCGCCGCTTTCATGCGCTACACCCGCCTGACCGACATTGGCCTGACGACGGACCAGATCAAGGACAACCTGCTGGTCACCAACAGCAAAATTGGTGACACCATGAAGGCCGCCATCGATCCGAATCAGGCCAAAGCCTGGTTTGGTGTCAATCCACCAGACCTCACTGTCATTGCCCGTTCGCGTGCCGGCGCGGGTGGTACCGGTGCTGACTACCTTTATTCCTACATGCGCGGCTTTTACAAAGACGACACCAAACCCACGGGCTGGAATAACCATGTATTCCCGAACGTGGCCATGCCGCATGTGCTGTGGGAACTGCAAGCCAGCATGAGCCCCGGCCAATACGATCAAACCATTGGTGATCTGGTGAATTACTTGCAGTGGATGGCCGAACCCGCCCAGACCACGCGTAAAAACATCGGTATTTGGGTTTTGCTGTTCCTGGCCGGTTTGACTTTCCTGACCTGGCAACTTAACAAGGCTTATTGGAAAGATATCAAGTAAGCTATTGATCACTGGTTGGTACAAAGCCTTCAAGCAGCGTACTTTAACCCTCCAGAGTGGGCAGCTTTCCAGTCGCCCGCTCTTTTACTTTTTTAGGAGCCTCCACCATGATGGTGCTTTACTCGGGTACAACCTGCCCTTTTTCACATCGCTGCCGTTTTGTCCTGTTTGAAAAAGGCATGGACTTCGAGATTCGCGATGTTGACCTGTACAACAAACCCGAAGACATCAACGTCATGAATCCCTACGGCCAGGTGCCGATTTTGGTGGAGCGGGATCTGATCCTGTATGAATCCAACATCATCAACGAGTACATCGACGAGCGCTTCCCGCACCCGCAATTGATGCCCGGTGACCCGGTCGATCGGGCGCGCGTCCGGCTTTTTCTGCTCAACTTCGAAAAAGAACTGTTCACCCACGTCATCACACTCGAATCCCGCACCGCCAAGACCAACGAAAAAGCGCTTGAAAAGGCCCGGGCTCACATTCGTGACCGCCTCACTCAGCTCGCGCCCGTGTTTCTGAAAAACAAGTTCATGCTGGGCGAAGGCTTCTCCATGCTCGACGTGGCCATTGCGCCGCTGCTGTGGCGTCTGGACTACTACGGCATCGAACTCAGCAAAAATGCGGCGCCCTTGCTCAAATATGCCGAGCGCATCTTTTCACGCCCGGCCTACATTGAAGCGCTCACGCCGTCAGAAAAAGTCATGCGCAAATAACGGACGGTGCAGACGCATGAAGCCATCGATTGAAATAAGCTCGTCCCAGCCCTACCTGATCCGCGCCTGGCATGAATGGTGTACCGACAATGGTTTGACGCCATACGTGACCGTGGCGGTTGATGCTGCCGTGCAGGTGCCGCGCGAGTTCGTCAAGGACGGCGAAATTGTGCTCAACATCAGCTACGATTCCACCACGGGCCTGCAGATCAGTAACGACTATCTGGCGTTCAAAGCCCGGTTTGCCGGTGTTGCCCGCGACGTGATGGTGCCCGTGGGCAATGTGCTGGCCATTTTTGCGCGCGAAAACGGTCAAGGCATGGCTTTCCCCAAAGCCAGTCGTCATGAGCCCGCAGAAGAAGCCGGTGACGCGTCGCAAGCTTCAGAGGCGCAAACCCAGGACAGTGCCAGCGCTCAACCGGCGCCATCGCATCTGGCCAGCGTCCCGGTAGCAGCTTCTGCCGATACGAAAAAGCCGACGAAAAAGCCACCAGCCACAAGCAAAACGGGCGTGCGCCCCACACTGACGCGAATCAAATAAGCACGTATCAGGCCTGAATTCTGCGTGAATCAGCCATGTAAAATACACCCCGTGCCGATTTAGCTCAGTTGGTAGAGCAACCGCCTTGTAAGCGGTAGGTCGTCAGTTCGAATCCGACAATCGGCACCATTAGATAGTCCAAAGGCCTCCCAGTAGCGATACTCGGAGGCCTTTTCCATTTGGGTCCTGTCAACAGCGGGCTCCCATGAAGTAAAGTAGTGGTTGTTCCAATATCCAACTGTCAGGGATCGGATGCAGATGCTTCGTTTGAGCAGTGACATAACAATGAGCGGCACAATAAACCTAAAAACCGCAGTTACCCGCCCCCCGCGAGCGCCGGCGGCGGGGTCGGCAGGATGGGTTGACCCGTAATTCGCTCGCAGATGTAGCCCAGCATGACGCGCCAGCGATCAATTTTGGGCAACTGCTCCGCAGCGCGTCTCACATAGGCTATTGCCGCCTGGATATTGGCGATCATCGTTTGGATCAAGCTCACCTCGGCATGCATGGGCGTCAGGTGCAACTCGGTACTACCCCCAGAGCGAGTGGCGCGGCCCACTAAAGTGGATCCCGGATTTAAGACAGAAATTTAAGATGTCCTCAAATCCAGGAAATCCAAAATCATGAGTGAAACCAAGAAACGCAAGATCAAAAGACTGATAATTTAGCCGTCCTGAATGGGGGAATTTGACTGGCCACAGGTGGGGGAATTTGAAGTGGCCATCAGGGCATCGGAATTGAAGGGGCGAATGTGCAGCTTAAATCGTGTCAACGCAGAGGGAAATTACTCCGCGTAGCGGCTTCGTCCAACCATCAGAACAACCGGGTTTGATGGACTTTTTTGGGACATCACCGAAGGCGGATTGCCATCCCCGCCCTCGACAACGACTTGCTGGATGGCTATGACAAAAGGAGTGTGTTATGACTACCAATAACAAGCCAATCGAGGTTGAAACCGTCAAATGCGAAGTGTGCCTGAAAGAAGTGCCACTATCTGAAGCCACCGTCCCCGAGGCAACAGACTACTTTGTCAACTTTTGCGGCCTTGAGTGCTATGAAAAATGGAAAGAACAGGGCGAGATGGCTAAAGTTGATGTCAAGAAACCAGGGTGATGATGTTGCGTGCTGGCTATTGCATTGGTTGATTGCGTTCACCGGAACATCCTGTGTTTTGAACGCGCGGTGTTTGACACGCATCCGCGCCCTGATTTCCAGGCGGATGGTGTGCGTCTGGCTCATTGGGAGTATGGGCACCACATCCGCTTCATCCGAGCTCCTGAGCACCGAAGTTCCCCTTTGGTTCGACGCTGCCCGGCCCACCGTACAGGCGCAGCAGGCGGTCAGGATTTTGCTCGCTGCCGCTGATGAGGGCCTGGAGCCGAACCACTACCAGGCCCCCGACCTGAGCCTGGCCGTGACGCTGGCCAGCGCTGGCCCCGTGCTTAACGCAACCCAACAAGCCCAACTGGACACCGCTTTGACCCAGGCGATGCAGCATTACCTGAGTGATCTGAGCATCGGGCGGGTGAACCCGCAACAGATAAAAGCCAACTTTGCGGCGCCAGTCAGCCCCACCACTGACATCGCCGCGTGGCTGCGCACGGCCGTGCGCGAGCAGCGGCTGAGTCAGGCGGTGGCGCAACTGGCAATCCAGGCGCCTATGGCAGCGCCCCTGCGTCAGGCACTGGCGCACTACCGCGCCTTGGCCGATCACCCGGCCTGGCAATCGCCTTTAACGCCACTGCCAGGACGCAAGCTGGAGGCGGGACAAGCCTATGCCGGCTTACCGCTGCTGGCCCAGCGCCTGCAAGCGCTGGGAGATATGGCAGCCGTAACACCGGTGCCAGAGCTGTTTGAAGGCGAGCTGATCGGTGCGCTGATGCGATTTCAGGAGCGCCACGGGCTGACAACCGACGGCGTGCTGGGGTCAAAAACGCTGCAACAGCTGAACACCCCGCCCGAGCTACGGGCCGAGCAGATTGCGCTGACCCTGGAGCGGCTGCGCTGGACGCCCTTGCGCCATGCGTCGCGCATGGTGGTGGTGAACGTGCCGGAGTTTGTGCTGCGCGCCTACGAGGTGCAGGACGGCAAAATCAATGTCAAGCTGACCATGAAAGTGATCGTCGGCAAGGCGCTGGACACGCGCACCCCCCTGTTCGACGAGGAAATGCGCTTCATCGAGTTCAGCCCCTACTGGAACGTGCCCCCCTCAATTGCGCGCCAGGAAACCGTGCCTCACCTGCGCACCGATCCGGGCTATCTGGCGCGCCAGGACATGGAATTTGTCACGCCCAGCGGCCAGGTGGTCACTTCGATGGCACCGGAGCATCTGGACGCGGTGCTGGCGGGCGCGTGGCGCATCCGCCAGCGGCCGGGGCCAAAAAACGCCTTGGGCGATATCAAGTTCGTCTTTCCCAACAACAGCAACATTTACCTGCATCACACGCCTTCACCCGGCCTGTTCGAACGCGATCGGCGCGACTTCAGCCATGGCTGTATCCGCGTGGAGGAGCCGGTGGCGCTGGCAAAGTTTGTGCTGCAAGACGACCCGAACTGGCCCGAGGAGCGCATACGGGCAGCGATGGCCAGCGGCCGGTCGAGCACCTTGCGTCTGGCGCAACCGTTGACCGTGCTGATTGCCTACAGCACCGTGGTGGCCAAGTCTGGCCGGGTGTTTTTTTACCCCGACCTGTATGGCCATGACCAGTTGCTGGCCCAGGCGCTACGCCAGCATGCGACCGCCTTGTCCTTATGACCTTGGGTAAATCGCAAGATTCCGTAAAATATGCCGCCATGACACGCTCGACCCTGCTCCCTCTACAACCCTCCCGCCGGGCCTTTCTGCACCGCTCCGCCCAGGTGGCGATGCTTGGTAGCGCGCTGGGGCTGGCGGCCAGGCCGGCGCGGGCCGTCCCCTTAAACGTGCGCAGCCTGATGCTCGACCACACCCACACGCACGAACGCATTGACCTGGTGTACGCCACGGGCGAGCACTATGTGCCACAGGCGCTGGGGACCCTGAACTACTTTTTGCGTGACCATTACTCGGGCGAAGTCGGCCAAATCGACCCGCAGTTGTTCGACCTGCTGCACAACGTGCGGCAGGCGCTTGGCAGCGGGGTGCCGCTGTCCTATCAAATTATTTCAGGCTACCGCAGCCCGCTCACCAATGCCCGGCTGCGCAGCACGCGCGGCGGCGGTGTCGCCAGCCACAGCCTGCACATGGAAGGCAAGGCCATCGACATCCGCCTGCCCGGCGTGCCGCTGGCCGAATTGCGCGATGCGGCCTTGTCGCTCAAGGCGGGCGGTGTGGGCTATTACCCGCGCGACCAGTTTGTCCACATTGACACCGGGCGCGTGCGCACCTGGTAACTAACTTTTCAACCGCATTTCCGCCGCCCGTGCATGGGCCTGCAGGCCTTCGCCGTGGGCCAGTATGGAGGCGATCCGGCCCAGGGTCTGGGCACCGGCTTCGCTGACCTCGATCAGGCTGCTGCGCTTCTGGAAGTCATAGACCCCCAGCGGCGATGAAAACCGCGCGGTGCCGCTGGTGGGCAGCACGTGGTTGGGGCCGGCGCAGTAGTCACCCAGCGATTCGCTGGTGTAAGCCCCCAGAAAAATGGCACCGGCGTGTTTCAGCAGCGGCTCCCAGCGGTGCGGGTCGCGGCTACTCACTTCCAGGTGTTCGGGCGCAATCCGGTTGCTGATGTCGCATGCTTCTTCCATATTGCGGGTCAGAATCAAGGCACCACGCCCGTTGAGCGACTTGGCGATGATGTCACGCCGGGGCATCTCGGGCAGCAACCGGTTGATGGCGGCTTGCACCTGGTCGATGTACGCGGCATCGGGGCACAGCAAAATGCTTTGCGCCAGCTCGTCGTGCTCGGCCTGGCTGAACAGGTCCATGGCGACCCAGTCCGGTGGTGTGCTGCCGTCGGCCAGCACCAGAATCTCGCTGGGTCCGGCAATCATGTCGATGCCGACCGTACCAAACACGCGGCGTTTGGCGGCGGCCACATAGGCGTTGCCGGGGCCGGTAATTTTGTCCACCTTGGGAATCGTTTCGGTGCCATAGGCCAGCGCGGCCACCGCCTGGGCGCCGCCAATGGTGAAAGCGCGGGTGACACCGGCCACAAAAGCAGCAGCCAGCACCAGCCTGTTTTTCTCGCCCTTGGGTGTCGGCACCACCATGATGATCTCGCCGACACCGGCCACGTGCGCCGGGATGGCGTTCATCAGCACACTGCTGGGGTAAGCCGCCTTGCCGCCGGGCACATAAATACCGACGCGGTCCAGCGGCGTGACTTTTTGACCCAACAAGGTGCCATCCTCGTCGCGGTAGCTCCAGCTCTCGCCATTGGCTTTGCGTTGCGCCTCGTGGTAGCTGCGCACCCGTGCTGCGGCCGCTTGCAAGGCTTCACGCTGTACAGCGGGCAATGCATCAAAGGCGACTTTGAGCTCGGCCTGGGTCAGCTCCAGCTCGGCCAGGGT
>PHCO01000158.1 GCA_002842265.1 Betaproteobacteria bacterium HGW-Betaproteobacteria-18
TACAGTTGTCGGCAGGGATATCCTCCCCGGCTTTGCAGCTCGGGGTGAAGGGTATATCGGCGCTTTCTGGCATGGCCGGATTCTGATGTTCCCATTTCTGTATCCTGGCAAAGCATTGCATATTCTTGTAAGTCAGCACAGGGATGGCGAAATTATAGCCAATATTCTCAGCAGTTTCGGCTTTCACCTGGTGCGGGGATCTTCCACCCGCGGTGGCCACGATGCAATGCGGGAAATGCTCGGCCTGCTGCGGAGCGATCGTGATCTGGGGATAGCTGCTGACGGGCCGCGCGGGCCTCTTGAAGTTCTCAAGCCCGGAGCTGCCCAATTGGGACGACTCTCCGGCAAGGCGGTTATTCCAATTTCTTTTTCCGCTTCTTTTGCGATCAGATTTACGAGCTGGGACCGCTTTATGCTCCCCTTGCCCTTCTCCCGTGGAGTTTACTTTGTTGGCGAGCCGCTCCGCTATGAGAAGGGTGAAGAGATGGAAGATTTTCGGGTGCGGATAGAGAATGCTCTTCTGGCAGCGACCGCTAGGGCAGATGCCTTGGCTGGATGCGGTGGACAACAACAAGACTTTATTGCCAAAGGGTGAGCGTGAAGTGCCACGTATATTACAGGCAGCTGGTTTCAGGTGAACGGCAAAAGTTTGCAGACATTTCGCTGCTGGCTGTTTTAAAACTCTGCGCCGGTCTGTATGCAGCTATTATGCGCTTGCGCGCGCTGGCCTATAAGTACCGAATTTTACAGGTAAAGCGTCTCCCTCTCCCGGTGATTTCTGTCGGCAACATTACCATAGGCGGAACCGGCAAGACTCCGGCTGTCCTGCTGATTGCCCGTGAGTTGATAGCACGTGGCAAGAGGGTTGCTGTGCTGACTCGTGGCTATGGCGGATCACTGGAAGGAGAGACACGGATTGTCAGTGACGGAAAATCTCTGCTACTAACTCCGGCTGAGGCTGGTGATGAACCTTGCCTGCTGGCAGCGAGCCTCCCAGGCCTTATGGTTGTGATGGGGAGTGACCGTTATCGTGGCGGTTGTCTGGCCATAAAGGAACGCTCACCCGACTGTTTCATTCTGGATGACGGTTTCCAGCACCAGCGGCTCCACCGTGACCTTGATATCATCCTTCTTGACGCTGCTTTGCCGTTCGGAAATGGCTGGACTCTGCCTGCCGGCTTTCTGCGCGAGCCACCCTCGGCTGCCTGTCGTGCCGACTTTGTCATCCTGACCCGCTCCAATGATGTTGCCATTGAGGTAGCCGGTCTGCCGGAACAGATTCCGCTCTGCCGTTCCTCCCATACGCTGACCGGCTACACCCTGCTTTCCGGGGTGGAGCTGCATCCATTCAGAAAACTCCAAGAGAAACGCATTGTCGCCTTTTGCGGCATTGCCGACCCGGAAGCATTCTTTAAAAGTCTTGAGTCTAGCGGTGTCCAGCTTGTGGCAACGCTTGCCTTTCCGGATCACAGCAAATACGGAGCCAGGGAGATGGAAGCTCTGGGAAGACTGAAGCAGCAGTCCCGGGCCGACTGTCTTCTGACCACTGCCAAGGACGCCGTCAAGCTGACACCATTTAGTGGTATTATCGGTGACTGCCTGGTTGCGCAACTTGAGCTCACACTGTACGATGCAGAGCCGCTTAACGCAGCCCTCAATAAGTTATTCCAAGCCGGAGGTATTCATGGCGCTATCCCCTGAGCTCGTCGCTATTCTCGTCTGCCCCCAGTGTAAGGGAACCTTGACTCTGGAGCCTGCCGAAACCGGCTTCATCTGTCCTGCCTGCCGACTCCGCTACCCTGTCCGGGAAGGTATTCCGGTCATGCTGGTGGATGAAGCAGAAAAGATCTGAGCAAAGACATCCCTGGCTAATGTTCTATCTACTCTACAACGGGCTCTCACTTGTTCTACTAGTCCCCTTGATCATCTTCACAATCTTCCGTTCACTGCGGCTGCACTGGCCGCTGGCGCTGCCGGCACGCTTCGGCTTCATCCCGGCAACTGAGCTGGCAAAGCTGGCTAATCGCCGGGTGATCCTGCTTCATGCCGTTTCTGTCGGTGAAGTCATTGCCGCCCGCCCCCTGATCGCAGCTCTGCGCGCCAGATATCCGGGTCACGCCCTTGTTGTCTCCAGCGGCACTGATACCGGCAGGCAGATGGCAGCTGCTTTGGCGGAAGTCGATCTCTGTATCTACTTCCCCTTTGATTTTCTCCCCTCTATCCACTATATCCTCAATCTGCTCAAGCCATCTATTGTCATCATTATGGAAACAGAGATCTGGCCGAATTTCAGCCGCGAGACCTCACGGCGGGGTATCCCGCTTGTCATGGCAAACGGTCGTATCTCGGAGCGATCCTTGCCGCGCTACCTCAAATTCAGCTGGTTTTTCCGCGAGGCACTGCAGAACTTCTCGCTACTCTGTATGCAGTCCGAAGTCGCCATGGAGCGGATTATTGCCATTGGTGCTGCTGCTGAGCGGGTTGTGGTCTGCGGCAATCTAAAGTATGACATACCTTTTCACAAAGTGAGTTCTGCGGAGAAGAGCGCTTTTCGCAAGAGTTGCAATATTCCGGATGATTGTCTGGTCATTACTGCCGGGAGTACTCATGGTGGCGAAGAAGAGATACTTCTTAAAGTTTACCTGGAGATGCAGGCCGATTCTACCAATCTCTTTCTGGTGCTGGCTCCCCGCCATCCGCAAAGGACTGCCGAGGTTGCTGACATTTTGCAGAAATACGCTGTTCCCTTTTGTCGTTTTACCGAGCTGCAGCCTGATAGCAGCGCAAAATTCAAAACTGGTGAGGTTCTGCTGGTTGACACTGTCGGCGAGCTGATGAATCTTTACGGGCTGGCGGATGTTGTTTTTGTGGGGGGGAGTCTGGTGCCGACCGGCGGGCACAATCTGCTTGAACCTGCTTCATTGGGGATTCCGACTTTGTTCGGAACATTTATGTCGAATTTCAAAGAGATAACGGCACTTGTTCTGGAGAGCAGGGCAGGGATTCAGGTTGAGACCACGGCAGAACTTGTTGCAGTATTGCGCCGGCTAATTGCAGATCCGGAAGAGAGAAGGGACTTGGGAGAAAATGGACTCAATATGATAAAGGTAAACGGTGGCGCAACCGTGAGATATATAGAGGCGATTGCCAATCAGTTGTTAAACCGGTAGTTAGTATCCCATAATTGAACCTTTGCCAGAACATCCTCTACAGTAATTAGATGCATCCGGTCTTTACGGTTTTCCATTGAGATCGGATAATCTTCGCCCGGATCACCGTAAGCATCGATTATCAGATCACTGAATTTCCGGTAAGGGCCGACCCGTTTCGGATTAGAGTAACCGATAAGTGAAACTACCGGGCGATCGAGCGCCACCGTGATATGAAGAGGGCCGGTATCCGGCGAGAGCACCAGCTCCGCTCCATCGAATATCCCCACAAGACCGCGCAACCCGCCATTTCCCAGAGCACTGAGCGGTTTATGTTTCGCCCGCTCCAATATAACCCGTTCGAATTCGACCTCCAGCGGCGATCTGCCGCCGACCAGAACCGGCTGAAGGCCGAAATCGGCGTAGAGAGTGTCGCAAACTTTTGCCCAGCGCTCCGGGAGCCAGTTTTTCTGAGGCTTGCTGGTCGCGACAACGATTGCGGCTACCGGGCGCTCAATTTTTGAGTAAAATGAGCTCTGCCAAAGGCGCTCCTCCTGACTCCAGGGGCCGAGTCCCCAGGTGACAGGTTCTGTCGGAGCACCGAGCCACTGGCAGAATTCGAGATACTGATCCTGGACATGCTGCATGGAGTGGGGCGGTATCTTGTGAGTAGTGAAGAGCCAGTTGAGGTCACGGGCACGGGCGTGATCGAAGCCGAGTTTAACCGGCGCCTTGATGAAAGAGGTTATGATATTGGCCTTCAGGTAGACCTGCAGGCAGATGACAAGATCAAATGACCTGTCCTGCAACTTACTGCGAATGTCAAGAAAGCCGCTCACCCCACTGCTGCGATCGAAGATAATTATCTCGTCAACAAGAGCGTGGCCACGCACCAGCGCCGCAGGCCCCGGCTGGAGTATCCAAGTGACATGCATCGCCGGATTTGCCCGTTTGAGGGAGTGGAGAACCGGCAGGACATGCACCGCGTCCCCTACGGCGCTCATCATGACGATACAGACCCGGTCTGTTGATACACGCATTATTTTATCTCCCGTGAAAGTGCGGCAAGCTGCTTGATAGCGGTCTCATCAAAATCGAGCCCCCATCTGCTCCGCCATTTGCGTGCCGAGCGTGCCAGTCGATTGAAATTGAGCTCTGCGACGTCGTTGCCCCCTGGGAAGCTGACACGGTCTACATCAAGCAGGTAAGCAGTTAGCGCTGAATCGTGCCTGGCTATATAGATATTTTTCAGATTCAGATCTGCATGCCATGCCCCGACCCCGGCAAGTTTCCGCAACAGTTCAGCGACTGCGGCCAGCAATGCCTTGCGAGCTGAAGCACCCGCACTTCGCCATACATCGGGTAAATCGCCACCATCTGGAAGTCTCCGCGTCACCACGTCACAGCGGACAAGGCTCATAAATGCCGGATAGAGTGCGTAAGCGATTACCTCCGGAGTGTTGACCCCGGCTGCTGCCAGCCGTAAAGAGTTCGCCAGTTCAAGAGGTGCTCGTGTTGGCGCACGAAAATACTCGCCGGTGACCGGCCCAAACAGACCACCATGCCGGTTACGCCGGACGACAATAGCCGTAGATGCTCCGAATTCAACACCCGCAGGGAGAATCACTCCGTAGTTGATGCCCCGGCCATGCATCGGCTCATGACCTTTTTGCGCAGCTGCCCAGT
The DNA here is from genome assembly GCA_002842265.1 of Betaproteobacteria bacterium HGW-Betaproteobacteria-18. Taxonomy (GTDB): domain Bacteria; phylum Pseudomonadota; class Gammaproteobacteria; order Burkholderiales; family Burkholderiaceae_C; genus Rhodoferax. Next base: position 4,836 of record PHCO01000158.1, read on the forward strand.
CGTGCAGGGTTGAGTTGGCCAGCAGCTCACGAATTACCGGAGCAGCCCACTGGCAGGCAACAGCATATTGGCCGTTGACTGTGAGCTGAGTATATCCATCTGGCAGGTGATATGGTTCACACGTTGATAATGATGATGGCTGATTCATGTCATGTTCAGAAATATCATCCGGATTGAAGCGGCGTCAATATGATTCTGGGTATAAAAACGTTCGAAGTGAAATTGTGCGTAAAAACATATTTAAAAGAATCTGAAATTGTGGGATTATTCAAAAGTTTATTTAAGTGTCGGCGTTTCTCATAGAAACGGATTTTACCGGAGACTTTTTCAATGCCTAATTCTGAGCCACTGAAGTATGGCAGTCTGTTTCCTAAGGGGCGAATCCTGGCCATTCTCTTACTTGTTTGGCTTTCCCTGTTCGCTGGGATCAACTCAATTCCTTTAGAAACACATGAGGCGTATGTACTGCAAACTGCGCGCGAAATGGCTTTGAATAACAATTTGGTTCTCCCTTACTTCAATCAGGAACCGCGTCTGAATAAGCCGCCGCTCAACTACTGGCTCACGCTGGGTATTTCCTATCTTGATCCTACAAGTAGCGATATTGAACCGTGGCACGGCAGGGTATGGTCAATGATTGGGGCATTGCTGCTCGTCATAATGACGTCATACATTGGCAATAAGCTGTATGGCGTACCTACTGGTTTTCTGGCATCAGCGTTGCTGCTTGGCACTAAAGGTTTTACGGATTTTTCTCATGATGCACGACCAGATTTCCTTTATTCTGTCCTCTGTGTGATGCAGCTTTTTGCATTGACCTTCGCATGGCGCGCTCAGGATGATAGTCGCTCACAGCGGATCTATGCCGGCATGGCATGGGGGCTTGCGGGCATTGCTACTCTGACCAAGGGTCCTCAAGTACCAGCTGTATTTCTACTGGGTTTTTTGCTCTTTATGCTGATCACTTCAAGCCCTTTTTCACGCCTGGTCGATATCCCGGTGGACGGCCGTGACCTGAACCCGCTGCTGCAGGACCCCGGCCTGGTGTTTCATCCGCCGATGCTCTACATGGGCTATGTCGGTATGTCGATTCCGTTTGCGTTTTCAATTGCGGCCTTGCTCAACGGCCGACTCGACGCGGCCTGGGCACGCTGGACACGCCCTTGGGCGACTGCCGCCTGGATTTGCCTGACCATTGGCATTGCCATGGGATCGTGGTGGGCTTATTACGAATTGGGCTGGGGCGGTTGGTGGTTCTGGGATCCGGTTGAAAACGCCTCTTTCCTGCCCTGGCTGGTCGGCACCGCGCTGATGCACTCGCTGGCGGTCACTGAAAAACGCGGCTTGTTCAGAAGCTGGACCATCATGCTGTCCCTGATCGCGTTCTCACTGAGTTTGCTCGGCACGTTCCTGGTGCGCTCGGGTGTGCTGACCTCTGTCCATGCCTTTGCCACCGACCCCAAACGCGGTGTCTTCATTTTGCTGTTTTTGGCCGTGGTGGTGGGCAGTTCATTGGTTTTGTTTGCCGCCCGCTCGGGCAAAGTGCGTTCCGGTGGCTCGTTCTCACTGATTTCCCGCGAGACATTCTTGCTGGTCAACAACGTGTTGCTGACCACGGCCGCTGCCGCTGTGCTGCTGGGCACGCTGTACCCCTTGATCATCGATGCGCTGAACCTGGGCAAGCTGTCGGTGGGTCCACCCTACTTCAACGCGGTCTTTGCACCCATCATGACGCCGGTGCTGCTGTTCATGGTGATTGGCAGTTATGCCCGCTGGAAAAACGACAGCGTGGCTGATTTGACAAAAAAACTGCGCCCCATTGCCATTGTGTCGGTGCTGCTGGGTTGTGCGGCCCCCTTGCTTGCCGGTCCATGGTCTGCCTTGGTCGCCATGGGTTTGACCCTGGCGATCTGGATCGTGCTGGGCTCGGCCGTGCAGATTTACCGCCAACTCAAAGACACGGTGAACTGGAAGTCCACCCCCGTTTCATACTGGGGCATGCACGTGGCGCACATCGGCATTGCGGTGTGCGTGGTCGGCATCACCATGGTCAAAGGCTATGAAACCGAAAAAGATGTGCGCATGACCATTGGCGACACCGTCGAAGTAGGCGGCTACACCTTCCGCCTGACGGGCATCAATGAAATACCCGGCCCCAATTACAAAGCCGATCGGGGCAATGTGGAACTCATCAAGGGGGACCAGGTCTTGCGCATGCTTCACCCCGAAAAACGAACTTATTTTTCATCCACCATGCCCATGACCGAAGCCGCCATCGACACCACTTTGACACGTGACGTGTATGTGTCACTGGGTGAAAAACTCGAAGGCGAAGGCAAACCCGCTTGGGCCATGCGCGTCTATTACAAGCCCTTTGTCGCCTGGATCTGGTTTGGCTGCCTGTTCATGGCCATTGGCGGTGCCATGGCGGAAGTGGCTGTCAAATTGAATTTGAAAGACATGAAGGGCGTTGCGGCATGAAAAAGGGTTTGATACCGTTAGGCATCTTTGTTGTCTTGCTGATCTTTCTGGCCATCGGCCTGACGCGTGACCCGCATGAGATTCCCTCGCCGCTGATCGGCAAGCCCGCGCCTGCGTTCACCGCGCCGGTACTCGGCAAACCGGGTGAAACATTTTCGAACAAGGACATGCTGGGCCAGGTCTGGCTGCTCAACACCTGGGCTTCCTGGTGCGTGGCCTGTCGGCAAGAGCATCCGTTGCTGGTTGAATTTGTCAAAACCAACCCGCTGCCCATCGTCGGCCTGGACTACAAGGACAAGGAAGCCGATGGCTTGCAGTGGCTGGCCCGCTTCGGCAACCCGTACACCCACACCATCGTGGACGCAGACGCGCGCATCGGCATTGATTTTGGCGTCTATGGCGTGCCCGAGAGCTTCCTGATCGACAAGGCCGGCATCATTCGCTACAAACAAATCGGCCCATTCACTCCAGAAGCCTTGCACGACAAACTGGTGCCTCTGATCAAGGAACTGCAGCTATGAAATTCCTGATTGTTCTTTTTTTTGCCCTGCAATGCGCCATCGGTGCGCACGCCAATGAGGCTGCACCGCTGGCTGAAGACCCGGTGGTTGAGCAGCGGCTGATCGTCATTGCAGAAGAGTTGCGCTGTCTGGTGTGCCAAAACGAATCTTTGGCGGGGTCGCGCGCTGACTTGGCCAATGATCTGCGTCGGGAAGTACGTACCCTGATCAAATCCGGCAAGTCGGATGCTGAAATCAAGGAGTATTTGGTCAATCGTTACGGCGATTTCGTGCTGTACCGTCCACCTGTCAAGCCAACCACCTGGTTGCTCTGGTTCGGGCCTTTGCTGCTGTTGATCGGTGCCATCTGGTTGCTGGTGACTGCCATCAGGCGCAATCAAAGTCAAAAAAACACCCCCGTGCTCGATGCCGCCCAACGCGCCAAGGCACAAGCCCTTCTTCAAGAAACTGATTCTTCCAAATGAACGTCTTTATTGGTATTTCAGCGCTGTTAACGCTGCTGGTCGTGGCTTGGGTGATTCGCCCGCTGCTTGTCAAACCCACCGGTAACGGCATGTCCAGCGAAAAACTCAACGCTGCCATCCACCGCGACCAACTCCAAGCCCTTGAAGGTGATCTGGCACGTGGTGTGATCAGCCAGCAGGACTTTGAGACCACCCGCGAGGAATTGCAACTGCGCCTGCTCGACGACACCGAGAGTTTTGAAGAAGCATCGGGTGATCAAACCACTGGGTTTTGGACTGCACCGCGCACGGCAGCAGCGATTGGCGTGAGTCTTCCGGTACTGGCATTGGGTATCTACCTGCAACTGGGCGCACCGGCAGCCATTAACCCGCCCGTGGCCAGAGTTAACGCCGAAGATCAGCAAATCACGCAAATGATCGACACACTGGCGGCCAAACTTCAAGCCAACCCCGACAACCCCCAGGGCTGGGCCATGATGGCACGCTCTTATAAGGTGGTGGGACGTTTCGAAGAAGCCAAACTGGCGTTTGAAAGAGCCGGCGACTTTGTCAAAACCAATCCTGACATGTTGGTCGATTACGCCGAATTGCTGGGCATCATGGCGGGCAACACCTTTGTTGGTCAGCCACAACAAATGGTCGAGCAAGCACTGCGTCTGAACCCGGAGCATCCGATGGGCCTGATGATGGCGGGGGTGGCAGCCTATCAAAGTGCTGACTATCCGGGTGCTGTGGCGCGCTGGGAAAAATTACTGACCATGCTTCCTCCTGATTCGCCAGACGCACAACAAATCCAGGCCAACATCGCCGACGCCCGAGGTAAAGCTGGATTAACTGCGGGGGAGAGCAACGTGCTGCCACCCGTGCCAGCAGCGGCGACGGCCGGTATGACGCCTGAGGGGGTCAATCAGATGGTCGATCGGTTGGCTGCACGCTTGAAAGACAACCCGGACGACCTGGCTGGCTGGGCACGTCTGGCGCGGGCTTACAAGGTACAGGGGCGTTTGGATGAGGCTGCCAATGCCTATGCCAAGACCGGCAAGCTGCTGGACTCTGACCCTGATTTACTGACCCAATACGCTGACACCCTGGCCATGCGCGCCAGTAATTTGCAGGGCAAACCGACTGAACTGGTGAACAAAGCTCTGGCCATTGCTCCCAAACACCCCATGGCGCTGATGATGGCAGGGCAAGCAGCTTATCAGAGCGGCAACTACGCAAAAGCTATTGGTCATTGGCAGACCGCCCTGACTGTTTTGCCAGTCAATTCTCCTGATATTGACCCCATCAAAGCAGAAATTGCAGATGCCAAGTTCAAGATGGGCGCTTCCGGCAAGCCCTAAAAGCAAACTTCTTTCCCAACAAGCCCGGACTCATCCGGGCTTTTTTTTAATCTTATTTACAGTGTATAAACTTGTGGATAATTAAACTTTAAAAGTAAAGTTATCCACAGAATTAAAAATTCTCATAACTTACCCAAAATTTAGGTACAGCGGTAAAGCACACTGATTCACAACCAAATAAATAATCCAAGCTATTGATTTATAAAGAAAATTATCACTTATCCACGACTGTGACGAATCTCTATCTATTACAACTACTTTAAAAGAATAGAAATAAATAAAGATAGTTAACAAAACTTAGAGGGCTTGTGAAGCTTTTAAAAAAAATTTAAAAGAACCTGTGCATAGCTACAATAGAATTGACTTGTCCAATGTTTTCGACAGTTTGATCAAGTAACATTTGCATGTTGACGCAATGAAGCATGGATCAAACAAATTTCTTTCCGGCAGTTTGCCCCATTTTTTTTAGGTCACGTGGCACATACCTTTGAAATCAAAAGCGCTCAGTTGCCATTGGTAGCCTTGTTGCTTAAAACACCTGACATGGCGCAAATCATGGACGACCTCATGGCGCAATTTGGACCCAACAGCCAGAGCCCTGATTTTTTTGATCATGATGCCTTGGTGCTGGATTTTTCTCAATTGGTGTTGCCTGACATGGCTCAATCCCTGCCGGCCTTGATGACAACTTTGGAAAACTGTCGTCTCAAACCTATCGCTTTTCGCAATGCCACACCACCAACAGCGACCGCGGCCTTGGCTTGTGGTTTGATCGAAGCACCTGCAGAATTGCCGCGTGGGAAGTCCGCCAATCCAAAAAAGAACACGGACAAGCCAGGGACAGAGACACTGCGCGAAGTGGTTCGGGAAGTGGTGCGTGAGGTAGCAGGACCGGCAACGCTGGTGATTGACAAACCCTTGCGTTCTGGCCAAAAAATTTACGCACGTGGTGCTGATCTGGTGGTGCTGGCCATGGTCAACATGGGTGCCGAAGTGGTGGCCGATGGCAATATTCATGTCTATGCCCCTTTGCGTGGCAAAGCCATGGCAGGTGCCAGTGGCAACACGCAAGCAAGAATTTTTTCACTGTGTCTGGAGCCAGAACTGATCTCCATTGCGGGTGTGTACCGTACCAGCGAAAATCCACTCTCCAAGGATATTCACGGCAAGCCTGCGCAAGTGCGCCTGAGCAACGACGGCCAGGACAAGCTGCTTTTCGAAGCCTTGAACCCATAAATTTTCTCTTTGAAAGATCCCATCAACATGGCAAAAATTATTGTGGTGACTTCCGGCAAGGGCGGGGTGGGTAAAACCACCACCAGCGCCAGTTTTTCAACCGGCCTGGCCATGCGCGGTCACAAGACTGCCGTCATTGATTTTGATGTGGGCCTGCGCAATCTGGACTTGATCATGGGCTGTGAACGCCGCGTGGTGTATGACCTGATCAATGTGATTCACGGCGAAGCCAACCTGAACCAGGCGCTCATCAAGGACAAACAGTGCGACAACCTGTACGTGCTGGCGGCCTCACAAACGCGGGATAAAGATGCCTTGACACAAGTCGGTGTTGAAAAAGTTTTGACGGATCTCGCCGCCATGGACTTTGAATTCATCGTCTGTGATTCGCCGGCCGGTATTGAGACCGGTGCCCTGATGGCCATGCACTTTGCTGATGAGGCCTTGGTGGTGACCAACCCTGAAGTATCTTCCGTGCGTGACTCGGACCGTATTCTGGGCATGCTCTCCAGTAAAACCAAGCGCGCCATGGAAGGGTTGGCACCCATCAAAGAACATTTATTGATCACCCGATACAACCCGGCGCGTGTCAACCAGGGGCAAATGCTGTCGCTGCAAGACATTAAGGACATTTTGCGCATCAAACTCATTGGCGTCATTCCCGAGAGCGAAGCGGTGCTGCAAGCCTCCAACCAGGGTGTGCCTGCAGTCCACATGGAAGGCAGCGACGTGTCGGAAGCCTACAAGGACATGATCGACCGTTTTCTGGGTGAAGACAGGCCTATGCGTTTTACCGAGCCCCCCAAACAAAGCTTGTTAAAACGCCTGTTCGGGGGGAAGTGACACCATGTCGTTTTTCTCATTTTTTCTGGGCGAGAAGAAAAAAACCGCTAATGTGGCCAAAGAGCGCCTGCAAATTATCCTGGCGCATGAGCGCAGTGGCCGTAACGCCGCGACACCAGACTACCTGCCGGATTTGCAACGTGAGCTGATTGCGGTGATCAGTAAATATGTCAAGATCAATCCGGCAGACATCAAGGTCAACCTGGAGCGTCAAGACAACCTGGAAGTTCTTGAAGTCAAGATTGAACTGCCAGACGCGCGCTAAAGGCCACGTTTCTTCACCGTTGAAGGGGGTTGAATGCCCTAGAATCAAATTCAGACAAAAATTTGATCCAAAGACCTAGCATGAAACGCAATTCCCATTTAACCAGTGGTGCTATTTTGGTCTTTTGGCTGACACTGACCTATTGATGCTGGCCCAGTTTCTACAGTTTCTATTTTCCGGCATCACCGTAGGCGCGACCTACGCCTTGGCGGCTTTGGGTTTCACCCTGATTTACAACGCCAGCAACGTCATCAACTTTGCCCAGGGTGAATTCATCATGCTTGGTGGCATGTTGGCGGTCTATTTCACCCAGGCGGGCCTACCCTTGTACGTGGCGCTGGTCCTGGCCATTGTGGTGCCGGCGCTGGTGGGTGTGGTGGTTGAAAAGCTGGCTATCGAGCCGGTCAAGGGGGCTGAGTCGGTCACGCTGATCATCATCACGATTGGTGCATCACTGGTTATCCGGGGCCTGATCCAGGTGTGGCTGGGCAAAGGCACCCACAGCCTGCCAGCCTTTTCAGGGGACGAGCCGCTACAGATTCTGGGTGCCACCCTGATGCCGCAAAGCCTTTGGGTACTGGGTGTCACAGCCCTGGTGGTGGTGGCCTTGTGGTATTTTTTCAAACGTACCTTGCACGGCAAGGCGATGCTGGCCACCTCCCACAACCGCCTGGCCGCCGAGCTGGTAGGCATCAACACCAATTGGGTCCTGTTCATGAGCTTTGCGCTGTCGGCGTCGCTCGGTGCCCTGGGCGGCATTCTGGTCGCCCCAATCACGCTGACCTCATACGACGTGGGCATCATGCTTGGCCTCAAAGGGTTTGTTGCCGCGGTGGTGGGTGGCTTGGGCAATGGCCTGGGCGCGGTGTTGGGTGGCCTGCTGGTCGGTATTCTGGAGGCCATGGGGGCGGGCTACATCTCGTCGTCTTACAAAGATGCCATTCCCTTTGTGCTGATTCTCCTGATTCTGTTTTTCAAGCCGCGAGGCTTGTTTGGCGGCAAGTCCACGGAGCGGGTTTGAGCATGCGCAAGAATCCATTCCTGGGCCTTTACATCATTATGGCGGTGCTGCTGGTATTGCCTTTTGTATTGCCCAACAGTTTCTATATGGA
>PHCO01000159.1 GCA_002842265.1 Betaproteobacteria bacterium HGW-Betaproteobacteria-18
ACTGCGCGTCACCAGCCCGCCCATGCTGTGCGCCAACACGCTGAGTTCGGTCATGGGCACGGGCCAGTGCTGAACCAGCAATTGCAAATGCCGGGCCAGCGCGTGGCCGTTTTCAGAAACGTGCAGGCCGGAGTTGTAGCGCACATACACCGGGGTGTAGCCCAGGGCGGCGCTCAGCGTCCCGGCGTGGTTGACCGGCATGCCTGCGTGCTGGCTGTTCCATTGCAGCTCATTCATGCACAGGCCGTGAATGACGATCAGTACTTTGCCGCTGACCTGCGTGGCCTCTGGCGGCGCGGCCCAGTCCAGCACTTTGCCCGCCAGGCGCAAGGTCATCGGCGTGGCCAGCGGGTTGGCGCTAGCCTGCAGACGGTCGCCCATGACACCGTTGAGCGCGGCCAGCACGGCAGCGCGCTCATACGATTCGGCGCCCTGGCCTTCAAGGCGCTGCAACAGCGGCTCCAGCCGGTTCAAGGCCGCCAACACGCCCCGTCCCACGATCCGGGTGACGCCATGGATGCTCTTGTAAATCAACCCGGTCAGGCCGCGTGCCTGGGTGGGGCTGGCGCCGCTGGGCGCGCCCAGCGTGCGCCAGACGGACTGGTGCGTGCCCTCGGCCATGGACGTGACGGCGGTGGTGGCATCGGTGGCCAGCAGTGTGACGGCGCGCAGATCGGAGGCGCGCAGGTGTTTGAGCGGAATTTTAGAAATGCTCATGCGGTGCCAGGTAACGCCATTGCCCCACGGGCAGGTTGCCCAACATCACGTTGCCAATGCGCACGCGTTTCAAGCCCACCACTTTTAATCCGACCTGCTCGCACATGCGGCGGATCTGGCGTTTTTTTCCCTCGGTCAGGACAAAGCGCAGTTGCTCCGGGTTTTGCCATTCGACTTGGGCCGTTTGCAGCGCCTGGCCGTCCAGCTTGAGACCGTGGCGCAACAGGGCGAGTTTTTCTGGTGGAAACACCGATTGCACGTCTTGGGTGACGGGGTCATCGTCGTCAATGCGGCTGAGCTGTGCTGGGGCGGCTGGCCGTGCAGCCGTGCGTGCCACAGGCGCTGCGGCGTAGGTGGCGGCCGCCGAATTGGCCGCCGCCGGGTTGAGCACACCGGTGTACATCACGCGCACCAGGTACTCTTTTTCCATCAATGAATCTTCACCAATCAACTGGCGCGCCACGCGCCCGTCCTGCGTCAGCACCAGCAGGCCGGTCGAGTCAATGTCGAGCCGCCCGGCGGGCACCAGGCTTTTGAGCTGGCTGGGGTGAAAGAAAAAGCGCGCGTTGTCCTGCGCCCAGCGGTTCTGCGGCTGCACCAGCGTGATGGCGGGCTCGTGGCCGTCTTCGGCCTGGCCGCTGACCAGGCCGAGCGGCTTGTTGATCAGCACCGTGACCTGTTTGGCCTGCGCCCCGGTGGCCTGTTTGTCGATCTCGATGCGCACATCGGGCGTCACCTGCATGCCCATCTCGGCCACCCGGCCGTTGACTTTGACCCAGCCCTTGCCAATCCACTCATCGGCCTCGCGGCGCGAGGCCAGGCCGAGCTCGGCCATGCGTTTGTTCAAGCGCAGCGTGCCGTTGGGGCCGATGGCGGCGGTGTTGCTTTGCCCTGCGGGAATGGGCGTCTTGGCGGCCGGTGGTGCGGCGCGGCGGAAAGTTGGGGGTGTTTTGGAGTCTGTCATTTGCTATGTGGTTGGTAGCTGCTTACGCATATTAGGCAGTAGCTAGAGGCCTATTTATTTTAAAAATAAACTGCAGTTTTCAAGCTTGCCACAGACCAGCCTTGGCTCATTGACCTAGCTGGGGAAACAGGCTGATGCGTGGTCACTAGGGTGTATCTGGCAGTCGCATCTGACGAGATTCAGATGGCACTGGCAATTCTGATTGCTTGATGGTTTGTATTTTGACCTGGTTCGCGCAGCGAAAAATGTCTCCGTCATCAGAGTAAATTCGGGCCACATTTCGGGATGCAGCACAGGCCACAATCATCCAGTCAAATTTGAATTTCGTAAGTGTGATTGTTTTTTTGTTCCTGCTGTCCCATGCATTTTCCAGCAGCAAGGCGCATTCCGTTGCAGCCCGTTTGTCGTAGGGGATAACTTCAAACGCGCTGGTATTTGTCAGTAGTTGCAGGTACTTGTCGCGGGCAGAAGCGGCACGGATCAGCAACTCCGTCAAACATGGCGCCGGGATCAGAATGCGCGCCCTGACTTTGGACAGCTCCGCAACCAGGTGGTCCAATGCCGCTCTTTTGTCACCGCTTAGTCTTGGATTGAGCAAGTCGATAAGAAACGTGGAATCGAAGACAACACTCGACATCGCTCAACCTTCCCGCAATTTTTTGAGTTCAGCTTGCGGATCATCGAATGCGTTCCACTGACTGCCTTCAACACCTCTGAGGGCTTTGACGGCATCCTCCAAACTGGCTTGATTCATAGGCTCCCAGCTTTTAACCCTGAAGCCATCGAGTTCCCAGACGCTGTCAGCGGTGCGGCGCCACTTGCCCATACCCTGTACAAGTACCAGATCACCAAAAAGGTGATGTGCCAGTTCACGCGCGATGTCTCTGGTCGTGGTGCAGTTGTAGGTCGTACCGTCAGTGTCCTGGAGCAAAAATGGCACTGTGTCGTCTTTACCGCCGACCCGAATGACAGAGCCGATCAGTTCACCGGCCTCATGCACGATGGCTTCCTGCGCAAGCGGCGTCTTGCAGCCTGGAAAATCAATGATTACCGCGCCATCCTTGACCCGCAGTGCAGCCGAGGTATGGTCCTCACGCAACATGGCATTGATGTGCTGCATCGACTTTTGGGCATCTTCAGGGCCGTTACCAGCGCTAACTAACTGTAGCCGGGCTTGCACTTTGGGTGCGACAGTTTCATGCACGTGAATTTCTGCTATCGCGCTTCCTTTGCGCACCTTCAGGAAGTAAACCTGCTCCTGATTTCCGAACAAAGTCGCCAAACGTGTCAAATACTCGGCCAAACGTGCCATGGGCAAGCTGCCCGGCGTCCAGGCGTTCATACGAAAGTCAAAAACTGTTGCGGGAATCATGGGTGGATTATCTACCCAAGCACAAATGATTGCACACTGAAAATTCCAAAATTCGGACTGTATTGACTATACATTTTGTAGCATATTACGATTATTTCATAAGTGCTAGAGCCAGATTTAATGGTTAACTATGGCGCAAGCAGCAGCAGCATTGTGAGGATGTCGTCCCGGGTTCGATAGCGGCCAAAAGTCTTGAGATCCTGCTCGCGCACAATGGGGAAAGTGTCCAGAATGTAGGCCGCATCATCCGCATCCAGACCATAGAGATAGAAAAACAGCGCATCGAGTGCGGCCAGGCGGGCGCGGCGCTCGTCTTCATTCCACACAAACGGCGGCAGCACCTCGCCTGCGCTGTCCACATAGCCCATGTCGCGGGCAAACGGGGCCATGTCGTGCGCGGTGTAGGTGAGGGCCAGTACCTGCGGCAACACAAAGTCGGCCACCGTGGGCTGCGGGTGGTGATCGTTCATCAAATTGGCAGCGCGCATGGCAGCGGCGAAGGCGGCGGGCAGGGGATCGTCGAAGCGGGCGGGGGCGATGACGGCGGTCTGTTCGACGATGAACCAGTTCAGGTTTTGCCCCTGCACCTTCTGGCGCAGTACAAAGTCATAGGCCATGCTGCTCAAATTCGCCAGCAGCAGCGCGGCCCAGCGCGGGTAGTCCATGTCTTGCGCGCGTTCGGGAATCAGCATCGCCATGCTGTTGCCCACGCCGCACTGCGGCACGATGGCGGCGATCATGGTGCGCATATTGCTCGGCGCGGTGACAGACTTGTAGGCAATGCACCATTCGCCGTCCCAGGTTTTGGCAACGTCGGCTGTGTTGACCCAATATTGAGACGCTGGAAACCGCTCGATGCTGGCTTTTTCCACCTGCGAGATGGCTTCTTGCTGGGCGGCGCGTTTCAGGTTGGCGGCGTTCACCACCACGTCAGCGGCCCGGTGGTCAAACATTTGCACCATCTTGCCCTCGTACAGCGGCACGGCCAGTGCCGCCGGGGTTTTGCCTTTGCCGCCTGCAGGCTTGACCCAGCGGTTCAGCGGCGCAGGCTGCCAGCCCTGCTTTTCCAGTTCGTCTGGCTTCAAAAACAGCCCCGAGTCATTGGTCATATCAAACATGCGCTGGTACTTCACCGGCCAGGCCTTCACATCCGGCTGCTGGCCCAGCGCCACGCTCAGCTCGCCGTGCTTCACCAGCACCGGGTGCTGGGCGTAGAGCTTGAGGGTGATGTCGGCGTCGCGCTGGCTGCGAAAAATGGGCGCGGCGCTGGTGTTGGGGTTGACGCGTACAAAGTCTTGTGCGCCAAATGTCAGCGTGCGCCCCGGTGTGTCGAGCTCGGCCAGGCTATGCAGGTAAAACGCACAGCGACTGGGCTGTGCTTGCGGTGGTTCGTCGGCGGACATGCGGGGTGCTTTGCCAAACACCAACGCACAGAACTTGAAGCTGGCATGCACGTCGGGGAAAAACACCTTGCGGTTCTCAAAGTCAAACAGCGCGTGCAGCTTGCCGGTGCTGCTGATGGAGCGGAAAAACGCCGCAGCCCCTTTGTCTGCCGCAATGCCGCTGGGGGTGATCAGCGCCACCACGCCTTGCGGGTTGATCAGGGCTTGCGCGCGCTCGACAAACAGGCTGTACAGATTCACGTCGCCACCGCCCAGCAGCGGAAAGTCGCCAGAGCCCAGCTTGCCGTTGCCCAGCACGCGGGCGTTGGCCTCGGCGCGTTCGCAAGCGTCCTGGTACTGCGCCCACAAGTCCACCACCGGCGGGGTGTTGATGCCGGTTTGCGTCATGTTGACGTGTTGCAGCGCGGCAATCATCTTTTTGCGGTCGGCAGCGCGTGGCTGTGCGGCAATGGCCGGGCTGCGTTCCGAGAACCATTCGACTTCCTGCAGCTTGATGCGGTCCCACGGCGGGTTGCCCAGCACCACGTCAGCGGATTGGCTGCCTTGCTGGCTGCGTCTGTGCCATCAACGTGACCTGCACCCAGCACCGTGACCAGGTTTTGGCCGGGTTCAAGCAGTTTGAGCAAGGCAGCGTATTCAGGGTACTGGCCGGCAGCCAGACCGCTGCGGCGCTCGTCTTCTTTTTTGGGTAACTTGAGCAGCGTGGCGATTTGGCTGACCTTGGCCACTGGCCAGCCGGGAATGATCCAGCGCAGGGCACGCCAAAAGTCCAGCACGGCGTGCAGCGGGGCCAGCTCGGCATCGGCCAGTGTCGCAAGCTCTTTGGAGAGCTGTGCCTCGGCAATGTCCACATCGGTCTGTTCAGCCACCTGGGCCAACTGGGTGGCAGCCCGTTTGAGGCGGTCAAACTCGGTTTGCAACAACAGCGCCCCCAGGGCTTGCAGGTCTTTTTGCACTTGCGGCAACTGCTCGCCGTGCAGGCTGTCGCCTATTTTGAGGTGGTGGTCCAGAAAGCTCAGGGGCGCGCCCACGGTGAAGGTGTGCAGCCATAGGGCGGTTTTGGCCAGTTCTACGGCCATGGGATTCTTGTCCACGCCGAAGATGGCTTTTTTGAGGATCATGCGGCGCACGATGTGGCGGTCGTCCAGCTGTGCGTCCGTTACCGCCCAGCCACGCTCTGACGCGGTGGTTTGGATGCTGCGGCGAATCGCGCTGATGCGTTGCAGCACCGGGCTTTGCCAGGGGCGGCCAGCCTCGGCCAGATGTGCCGCCCAGGGCTGGGCGTTGACGTGCAGGCTGGCGCTGGCAATGGCTTCGAGCACGCGGTCGGCCAGGTCATCCACCAGCGCCACCAGAAAGTGGCCGCTGCCCATGGCGGGGTCGCAAATTTTGAGTTCCAGCATCTGGTCGGCGGGGTCTTGGGCATCAAGCGCGTCCCAGTCGCCTGGGTTGAGTGAGGTTTTCTTGCCCAGTTTCTTGAGGTGGGCCTCGAAGCTGTCAATGCGTTGCTGTGCGAGCTGCCCCACCGACTCGCGCAGTAGCAAGCGCACCAGGTCGTCGTGCGTGTAGTAACTGCCCGACACTTTGCGCGCAAAGCTGGCGGGCAGCGCGGTGATGCGGTTGATTTCGGGCTTGTCCTTGTAGTCGTCTTTGGCCTGCACCTCGTGGACCAGGCTGTACTCCAGCAGGCGCTCGTAAATGCTGCCCAGGTGCGCCACGGCCAGGTCGCGGTAGTTGATCCAGATGGCATCCGATGGGTCTGAGCCTGTCGAAGGGCTGCGTCGCGACAGCGCGTCGATGATGGGGGCCATCACTTTGTCGGGAACTTTGGTGCGCGTCAGTAACGCAGAGCGCGACCGGTTGAACAGGCCACCGTTGTAGGCGGGCATGCCGATGTCGTCATCGCCCACGTCGATGAGTTCAAACGCGCTTTGTAGCGACAACCAGACGCTGGACAAGGTGCTGGAAAACGTACCGCCCGCGTCCACCTTGTCGCGCACTTCTTCGCGAATGCGGCGCACGCTGTAGGGCGCATAGCGTTCGTCGCGCACCGGCAGCAGGTTGCGGTCCTCGGCGTAAAACAAAAACAGCAGCCGGTACAGCAGCACCAGCGCGGCTTCACGCACTTCGTCCAGGTACTCGGGTGTGAATTGCTTGCGCTTGAACTGGCCAAAGCCCACCTCGCGCGTGGTGGCGTGCAGGTCACCACGCGCCAGCGCGTCGGCCAGTTGCGGAAAGATTTCGGTAAATACCCGCTCGCCCAGGTCTTGCGAGACTTTTTCTTCATACAGGCGCGCTTCGTTGAGGGCGAAAGCGTGAAAGCTGCGATTGGCGTTGTCCCAGCTTTGCGGCAAAAAAGCGCCACGGTGAAACAGCAAAAAGAACAAGCGCAGGGCATGAGGCGGTGCAATTTCGTCGAACTCATACTGGATGCCGCTTATCCCCAATGCTGCCGCAACATCGACTTCAAAAAATTCTTCCGAGCGCGAACGCGCATCTTGCCAATACAAGCGCCAGATGTTGCCGTTGGTCAGCATGCCCCACTTGACGGCGCGGTCCGACACCACGTCGGCCCGGCTCAGGTAGCGCAGCATCTGGCTCGATGGCGCGTCGGGGTCGGTGGCTTCAGACACATCACCCCGATCCAGCGGGCGCAGCCAACGCTTGGCTTCCAGAATGGCCAGGCCGTGGCGGTAGCGCCGGTCGTCCTTGCGCTCGGCCAGCGCTGCCGACTTGTGCTCAGGGGCGGCAAACAGCAGGCAGTCGGGCACGTCTTCACGGCGCTTGCCCGACAGGTTGACCTGCGGCAAAAAGTCATCGCCCCAACCCAGCGCGACCAGCACTTTGTTAATCACCAGGGCCTCGGTCTGCGCTTCGTTGATGGTGGAATGCGCGTCAAGCCCGGCGTAAATGACGCGCAATTCGGCCTCAAACGCAGCAAAAGCACTCGCATCCAGGGATTGACAAGGCGGTGTTTCCAGAATGCCGCGCAGCAAAAAGTCGTGGCTAAAAAGTTGCCCTTGCATGGGTATTGGCGCTGGGTTGGGTGGGGTGGCTGTAAGTTGACCGAGTGTAAAGGGCGGCTACCGGTGAATTCTGTCAATTAAAAATAGCTTGATCGCAAAGCCTGCAGGTTGGTCACCCGCAGACCACCGTATTCGACCCGGATCGCCTCCTGCGCGGCCAGCGTGTTCAGGGCTTCGTTGACACGCTGGCGCGACAGCCCCACCAAATACGCCAGCTCCTGCTGGGTGATGCGCAGCACGGCGCCCAGGCCGGGGTAAAGCACAGGGTTGAAGAGGGCGGCCAGGCTGCGTGCCACGCGAATGTTGGGGTTGGTCATGCGGTCGATCTCGCGCGCTGCAATGAACTGGCCCAGGCGTTCGTTGAGCTGGTTCATGACAAAGCGGTTAAAACCAATCGAATGGTCCAGCAGCCAGTGAAAAGTATCGACATGCAGGCCCGCCACCAGGCTTTTGCGCAGCGCCTGGATGTTGTAGCGGTAGCTTTCGCGCTTGAGGGCCGTGCCTTCGCCAAACCAGCCGCCCGGTGGCACGCCGGTGAAGGTCATGGTCTGGCCATCGATGTTGTCGGTGCTCATCTTCAGCAAGCCATCGACCACGCCAAACCAGTAGGTCACCGGGCGACCGGTGCGACAGACAAAATCGCCCGCGCCGGCATCGGTGATTTTGAGGTCTTCCACCGCGCGCTCACGCTCTGCCGCCGAGAGCAATTTAAGCCACGGAATGACCTCAAGCTCAGCCTCGGTCAAAGGGCGTCGGCGCTGAAACAAAGAGACTTCAGTATTCATGTTGGAGGGCCTGGTTGGTGCCATGAAGGCGTGGGTGGATGCAGGGAAAACACCTACCTGTAAATGTCTTAATTGTCGTCCAAACGACAACATAACGTCAAATCAGGTTTTATCATTTGTCCACTTCAGCAGCGGGGTCAGAGAGTCCCTGCTGTGCTGATTCAGAGACAAGGTGTTGAGATGCAAACGACGTTTCCCCGATTACTGTTAAATCACGCCGCCCAGCGCCCCGATGACGCGGCCATGCGTGAAAAAGAATACGGCATCTGGCAAGCCATCACCTGGGGCGACATGGCCACGCTGGTGGAGCATTTGGCGTGCGGCCTGCACCAGGCCGGCTTGCGCCAGCATGACCACATGGTGGTGATTGGTGCCAATCGCCCACGTCTGTACGCCACCATGCTGGCGGTGCAGGCGCTGGGTGCGGTGCCCATTGCGCTGTACCAGGATGCGGCGGCGCCCGAGTGCGTGTTCCCGATCAACAACGCTGAAGTCTGTATTGCCTTTGCCGAAGACCAGGAGCAGGTGGACAAGCTGCTCGAAATTCGCGACCAATGCCCGAAAATTTCCAACATTTACTTTGACGACCCGCGCGGTCTGCGCAATTACGACGAGCCAGGCTTGCAGTCGCTCGACGACTTGATCGCAGAGGGCAAAAGTTTTGCCGCGCAAAACCCGGGCTTCTTCAAGGCTGCGGTGGACAGCGTCAAGCCCGACGATGTGGCGGCCATGTTTTTTACCTCCGGTACCACTGGCAACCCCAAGGGCGTGGTGCACACGCATGACACTTTGCTGAACCGCGCCCGCGCTGGCGCCGAGTTTGACAAGCTGACCCACGCCGAGGACGTGCTGGCCTACCTGCCGCCGGCCTGGATCGGGCAAAACATTTTCAGCTACGCCCAATGGCTCTCATGCGGTTACGTGGTGAACTGCCCCGAGTCGGCGGCCACGGTCAGCATCGACCTGAAAGAAATTGGCCCCACCTATTACTTTGCGCCGCCGCGCGTGTTTGAGGGCCTGCTCACCAGCGTGATGATTCGCATGGAAGATGCCGGCGCTATCAAGCGCAAGATGTTTCACTACTTCATGGACGTGGCCAAGCGCGTTGGGCCGACGCTGATGGACGGCAAGAGAGTGTCTTTTGCCGACAGCATCCTGTATGCGCTGGGCAACTTCATGGTTTATGGGCCGTTGCGCAACAACCTGGGCTTTAGCCGGGTGCGCGTGGCCTACACCGCCGGTGAAGCCATCGGGCCGGATTTGTTCAGCTTTTACCGCTCCATTGGCGTCAATTTGAAACAGCTTTATGGCTCCACCGAGACCGCCGTGTTTGTCTGCCTGCAGCCTGACCATGAAGCGCGTGCCGACACCGTGGGCGTGCCCTGCGCCGGGGTGGAGATCAAGGTGGCCGACAACGGCGAGATTCTGGTCAAGTCACCGGGTTTGCTCAAGGGCTACTTCAAAAACCCCGAAGCCACCGCCGAAGTGCTCACGGCCGACGGCTGGTACCACACCAGTGACGCCGGCTTTCTGGATGCGCATGGCCACCTCAAGATCATCGACCGTGTCAAGGACGTGGGCCGCATCAAGGGCGGTGCCAACGACGGCGCCATGTTCGCCCCCAAGTACGTGGAGAACAAGCTCAAGTTCTTTCAGCACATCAAAGAGGTGGTGGCCTACGGCGATGGCCGCGAGAAAGTGTGCGTGATGATCAACATCGACTTCGACGCGGTGGGCAACTGGGCCGAGCGCCGCAACCTGCCTTACGCGGGCTACACCGATCTGGCGCAAAAACCAGAGGTCTATCAGCTCATCAAAGAATGTGTCGAAAAAGTCAATGCGGATTTGAGTGTGGACACCATGCTGGCGGGCAGCCAGGTGAGCCGTTTCCTGGTGTTGCACAAAGAACTCGATGCCGACGATGGCGAGCTGACGCGGACCAATAAGGTGCGCCGTGGTTTCATCGCCGAAAAATACGACGTGCTGATTGATGCCCTGTATGGCGGCAAGACCTCGCAGTTCATCGAGACCCAGGTCAAGTTCGAAGACGGCCGCACCGGCAGCGTCAGCGCCACGCTTCGCATTGACGATGCCAAGACCTTCACCCCTGTCAAGGCGGCAGCATGAATCACCTCACCGTTCGGGCTGAGCTAGTCGAAGCCCTTCACCTTGTTGCGTCGCGAGCACTTCGACTGGCTCAGTGCGAACGGAGTTTTGTATGAGCAAACAAATTGGCGACATCATTCTTGATGTCAAAAACATTTCCCTGAGCTTTGGTGGCGTCAAGGCGCTGACCGATATTTCTTTCGACGTGCGCGAGCACGAGGTGCGCGCCATCATCGGCCCCAACGGCGCGGGCAAGAGCTCGATGCTGAACTGCGTGAATGGCGTCTATCGGCCGCAGCAAGGTGCCATCAGCTTCAAGGGTCAAACTTTCAGCCACATGGACAGCTACCAGGTGGCCAGCATGGGCATTGGGCGCACCTTCCAGAGCCTGGCGCTGTTCAAGGGCATGAGCGTGATTGACAACATCATGACCGGGCGCAACCTCAAGATCAAAAGCAATTTGTTCATGCAGGCGCTGCGCATTGGCCCGGCCCAGCGCGAAGAAGAGAGGCACCGCGAGTTTGTCGAGCACATCATCGACTTTCTGGAAATCCAGGCCTTTCGCAAAACGCCGGTGGGCCAGTTGCCCTACGGTCTGCAAAAGCGCGTCGATCTGGGCCGCGCCCTGGCGATGGAGCCGCAATTGCTGCTGCTGGACGAGCCCATGGCCGGCATGAACGTCGAAGAAAAGCAGGACATGTGCCGCTTTGTGCTGGACGTGAACGAAGAATTTGGCACCACCATCGTGCTCATCGAGCACGACATGGGCGTGGTGATGGACATCAGCGACCGCGTGGTGGTGCTGGACTACGGCAAAAAAATTGGCGACGGCACCCCTGACGAGGTGCGCAACAACGAAGAAGTGATCAGCGCTTATTTGGGAACGGGTCATTAATGAACGTTACACATGTCAATCTAAATAAACCGTTCGGGCTGCGCTGGTCGAAGCCAGTACCCGGCGGGTCGAATGCCCTTCGACAGGCTCAGGGCGAACGGAGTTAATCAACCATGGCTTTCTTTCTTGAAACATTACTCGGCGGCCTGATGGCCGGCATGTTGTATTCGCTGGTGGCGCTGGGTTTTGTGCTGATCTACAAAGCCTCGGGCGTGTTCAACTTTGCCCAGGGCGCGATGGTGCTGTTTGCCGCCTTGGCCATGGCGCGGTTCTCTGAATGGATACCGATTTACACCGGCATGGACAACATCTATGTGGCCAACTTGCTGGCCTTCATAGGTGCTGGTGCGATCATGTTTGGGGTGGCCTGGCTGATTGAACGCCTGGCCTTGCGCCACCTGGTCAACCAGGAGGGGACGACGCTGCTGATGGCTACGCTGGGCATCAGCTACTTTCTGGACGGCATTGGCCAAACCATCTTTGGCAGCGACATTTACAAAATTGACATTGGCATGCCCAAAGACCCGATCCTGGCCTTTGAGAGTGTCTTTGAAGGCGGTGTCATGATCAACAAGGAAGACCTGTACGCGGCACTGATTGCGGCCGTGCTGGTGGGTTTGTTGACGCTGTTTTTCCAGAAAACCGTGACCGGCCGGGCCCTGCGCGCGGTGGCTGATGACCATCAGGCGGCGCAAAGTATTGGCATTCCTCTGAACCGCATCTGGTTCATTGTGTGGTGTGTGGCGGGTGTGGTGGCGCTGGTGGCCGGCATGATCTGGGGCAGCAAGCTGGGCGTGCAGTTTTCACTCACCACTGTGGCCTTGCGTGCCTTGCCGGTGGTCATTCTGGGTGGCCTGACA
>PHCO01000160.1 GCA_002842265.1 Betaproteobacteria bacterium HGW-Betaproteobacteria-18
CCCTGTGGGGCGGACTTCAGTCCGCCATGGTCGACTGAAGTCGACCCCACAACAAGCCCAAACGCTGTGTTCATGGAAAGCGTAGCGCGGCAATCCATGTCGCCCTGGATCGCCGCGTCGCCGTGCTCCTCGCGATGCCGAAGCCTTTGAATGTCTTGAAGCGCACCCTCATCATCGCCCCGCAATGGATCGGCGACGCGGTGATGACCGAGCCGCTGCTGCGTCGGCTGAGCAGACGTGGTGAACGGCTCACCGTGGGGGCCCTGCCCTGGGTGGCGCCGGTGTACCGGGCCATGCCGCAGGTAGCTGAAATCATTGAATTTCCTTTTGCACATGGCGGCCTGCAGTGGCGCGAACGATGGCGCCTGGCGCAGCAGATCAAAGACCGCTTCGATGTCGCCTACATCTGCCCCAACTCGCTCAAAAGCGCGTTGCTGCCCTGGCTGGCGGGCATTCCGAAACGGGTGGGATACCAAGGCGAGGCGCGCGTCGGGCTGTTGACGCAGCGCCTGCGCAACCCGCCCAAGGGGCAATGCCCGCCCATGGTGGCGTTTTATTCGGCCTTGAGTGGCGAGGCTGAGGTGGCGGCCGACCGCCCTCAGTTGCAACTCGGAAAGCCGGAGGTGGAGGCCGCCCTGGCTGCCTTGAACCTGACGCGCATGGGTTATTACGTGTTTGCGCCCGGTGCCGAATACGGCGCGGCCAAACGCTGGCCGGCGGGCCACTTTGCGGAACTGGCGCTGCAACTGGATTGGCCCGTGGTGCTGCTGGGCTCGGGCAAGGAAGCCGGGTTGTGCGCCAGCATCGCCGACCCGGTCAACGCCAAGCGCCCGGGTCATTGCCTCAATCTGGCAGGGAAAACCACGCTGGTCCAAGCCTTGGGCGTGATCGCAGCGTGCAAAAGCATCGTCAGCAATGACTCGGGCCTGATGCATGTGGCCGCTGGCTTTGGCGTTGCGCAGGTGGCAATATTTGGCTCCAGCAGCCCGCTGCATACGCCGCCGCTCAATGATCTGGCCAGGGTGTTGTGGCTCAAAACGGATGCCAGCTACCAGCCGCCACTGGACTGTGCGCCCTGCTTTGAGCGCGTCTGTCCACTTGGCCATACGCGTTGTCTGAATGACATTCAGGCAGCGCAAGTCAGGCAATTTTTATAGTCGCTCAAGCTTTTCAGGTGAGGATGAGGGGTTTCAAAACCAAAAAAAAGCCACCCGAAGGTGGCTTGTAAAAGTTCCCCCGTGGGAGGAACGTCGTTGGAAACCCCATGATCTCAAAGACTTCATCAAAAATGACGCTGACTTGGCATGTGTGCTTCAGACTGTGACAGCAGCAGTCTGTAATGTAGGCGACATGAATGAGGCTGAATACCCCCCATTTGGGGGGATTCAAAGGTATTTTTTGGGTAGCTCAAGCACAAAAATGGCGCCGCCACCGGGTCGGTCCTCGCACGCCACCTGGCCGCCATGCCGCACGGCGATGGCTTTGACCAAGGCCAGACCCAAGCCCACGCCGCCATCGCGCTCGGTCGCCCCTGGCAGGCGATAAAAAGGCTCGAAAATGCGCTCCCGCAAGTCCATCGGGATGCCAGGACCATGGTCTGATACCCGGATCACCGCGTGGCTGGCGGTTTGACTCAAACTCAAGCGGATTTCGCCCGTGCCATAACGGCGCGCGTTTTCCAGCAGGTTGCGCACGGCACGTCGCAGCAGTTTGTTGATGCCCGGCACGGCCAGTTCCGCGTCGGCTGCGCCAGACTTCAAATCCGGGGGGAGATCAAGCTCGGCATTGACCCTTGCGCATTCCTCAACAGCCAGGCCGATCAGGTCCACCGACTCAACGGTGCCCAGGTCCGCCTCGCGCGCATCGAGGCGACTGGCCAGCAGTATCTCTTCGATCAACTGGTCCAACTCATTGATGTTGCGGGAAATCTCGGCCTTGGACGCGGGCGAAGTGCCAGCGCCCATCAGTTCCAGCCCCATGCGAATGCGCGTCAGCGGCGAGCGCAATTCGTGCGAGGCGTTGGCCAACAGCGATTTTTGCGACGCCAGCAGCGCCTCGTGCGACTGCACCAGCGACTGCACGCGCTCGGCGGCCTGGTTGAAGCGCCTGGCCAGAAAAGCCACTTCGTCCTGCCCCGTTTCTGACACACGGGTCGATAAGTCGCCTTCGCCCCACTGTTGCACGCCGTCCTGCAGGCGTTCCAGCCGGCGCGTGAGCTTGCGCACAATCGGGTAGGTGGCCAGCGCCACCGCAATGCCGACCCACACCAGCATCCAGGCAAAGCCAAAAGGCGGGCGGCTCCAGAACGAGGCTGGCGCGCGCATCAGGTGCATGCGCATGGTTTGCCCGTCGTGCATGCGCACCACAAATTCGGGGCCGGGGGTGGCGTCACTGGTAACTGCTTGTGTTGCGGGATTTGTTGGATCAACCGGCACCGCAGGCGCTGAAAAGTCGGCAGGCGCGGGCGCGACTGGGTTGCGCTCAAAGCGGTGCATGCCCAGGCCTTGCTGATCACGTCGGCGCGGTCCCGGCTGATCGTCGCCCGGCAAAGCGTGTGAACGACCTTTGCCGATAATCTGGCCGGCCTGGTTGCGAATTTCGACATCGCGCAAGGGCGGCTCGGCCGCCAGCCGCCAGGCCCAGCCCACCAGCAGGATGAGCACGGCCACGGCCAGCACCACGGCCAGCCAGATGCGAAGGTAGAGTTTATTGAACATAGTCAGTTGGGGGCAGATCAAATTTACTTCGCAAATCTTGGTCTGTCCCGCAAGGTGAGCAGCCAACATCCGACAATCAGTTGAGGACAGAGCTTGTTCACTTCGTGTAACTGCGGTCTGTCCCGCAAGGTTTTAATCTTGCTGGCGGGCAAAGACATAACCGACGCCGCGCACCGTCAGGATGCGTTTGGGGGCTTTGGCGTCAAGCTCGATGGCGGCGCGGATGCGGCCCATGTGCACGTCGATGGAGCGGTCAAAAGCTTCGAGCTCGCGCCCGCGCACGGCTTCCATGATCTGGTCACGGGTCAACACGCGTCCGGCGCGCTCACCGAGTGCCACCAGCAGGTCAAACTGGTAAGAGGTCAGGTCACAGACCTGGCCGCCGACGGTCACCACGCGCGCATCGCGGTCGATTTCAAGGCTGCCAAAGCGCATCACGTTGCCGTTGTTCATGGCAGGGCCGTCACCATGGCGGCGCAGCACCGCGCGGATGCGCGCCAGCAACTCGCGTGGCTCGAAGGGTTTGGGCAGGTAGTCGTCTGCGCCCATCTCCAGGCCAATGATGCGGTCCATCGGGTCGCCCTTGGCGGTGAGCATCAAGATGGGCGTTTGGGCCAAGGCACCCGGCAGCGACCGGATGCGCCGACACACCTCCAGACCATCCATGTCGGGCAGCATCAGGTCAAGAATCACCAGTGCAACAGGCTGGGCCTGCAAGACGGCCAAGCCGCTTTGCCCATCACCGGCATGCGCGACCTGGTAGCCGGACTGGCCCAGATACTCGCTGACCATGTTGGCCAGGCGGGTATCGTCCTCGATCATCAGCAGGTGTTGGTTCATTGGCTTGAGTCTAGTGTCTGGTCACGTCCGTGACTTGAAGACTGGGTAAAGTTGGGTAAATCAGGCCAATTTCACCCTGGATGCCAGCCACACCAGCAGCAACACCGGCACGCCTAACAAGGCGGTGGCAACGAAGAAATGCGCATAACCAAAAGCATCCACATAAAGCCCTGAGTAGCCGGCGATAAATTTGGGCAACAGCAGCATCATGGAACTGAACAGCGCGTACTGGGTCGCCGAGTAATTGACATTGGTCAGGCTCGACAGGTAGGCAATGAAGGCGGCTGACGCAATGCCACCGGCCAGGTTGTCGGCCGAGATCACAAAAATAAGCCCGGTCAGGTCATGGCCGCGCGTGCTCAAACCCGCAAACAGCAGGTTGCTGGCCGCACTGAGCACCGCGCCCAGCATCAACACCCGCATCACACCGAGCCGCATGGCCATCGCACCGCCAATAAAAGCACCGGCCAGCGTCATGATGACGCCGTAAATCTTGGTCACCGTGGCGACTTCCGCCTTGGTGTAGCCCATATCGACATAAAACGGGTTGGCCATGATGCCCATCACCACGTCGCTGATGCGGTAGATGGCAATCAGGGCCAGAATCAGCGCCGCCTGCCACCGGTAGCGGCGCAAAAAGTCGGCAAACGGCTCTACCAGCGCGCCGCGCAGCCAGTCCATGGCGTTTTTGGCCGCTGGCATGGGGCGGCGCAGCGGCTCGGGCGACACCAGCACGGTCACGATGCCCAGCGCCATGCTGGCCGCCATGACCAGGTAAGCGGTATGCCAGGCGCTGTGCTGGTAGCCGCTGATGCCTGCCGCTTGCGCACCGGCCGCAATCCATAACACGCCGGCGCCAGCCCAGATCATGGCCAGCCGGTAGCCGGTCTGGTAGGACGCCGCCAGCGCGGCCTGGCGGCTGATGTCGGCAGATTCGATGCGAAAGGCATCCAGCGCAATGTCCTGTGTGGCCGAGCCAAAGGCCACCGCCAGCGCGCCCCACACCACCGGCGTGAGCGCCACCTGCGGGTCGTTGAAGGACATGGCGATCAGGCCCCAGACAATGGCCAGTTGCGACAGCAGCAGCCAGCTGCGCCGACGCCCCAGCCAGCGCGTCAGCAGCGGGATCGGCAGCCGGTCCACCAGCGGCGCCCATAGCCACTTGAAGGCATAGGCCAGGCCGACCCAGCTTAGGTAGCCAATGGTGGTGCGGTCAATGCCGGCCTCGCGCAACCAGAAGCTCAGCGTGCCCAGCACCAGCAGCAAAGGCAAGCCAGCCGAAAACCCCAGGATGAGCATGCGCAGGCTGGCCGGCTCCAGATACACCCGCAAGGTGCTGATCCAGGAGGGTTTGGCGGCGGGGGCAGAGGCGGTAACGGTCATGCCGGAATAATAAGCGCAAGCCGGTGCGGCTCGACGGTCGGAAAACCAGGCGGATGGGCCGTGTCCATCGCCTCATGTTTGCCAGTCGTACTCAATCGTGATGGGCGCGTGGTCGGAAAACTTCTCGGTTTTGTAAATGCTCACGCTTCTGGCACCCGTCGCCATGGCCGGCGTCGCCAGATGGTAGTCGAGCCGCCAGCCGACATTCTTGGCGTAGGCCTGGCCCCGGTTGCTCCACCATGTGTAGGCTTCGTCGGTGGCACGGGGGTGCAACTGGCGGTACACATCGACCAGGCCGCCATCACTGAGCAACTTGCTCATCCAGGCCCGTTCCCCGGGCAGGAAGCCCGAGTTTTTCTGATTGCTTTTCCAGTTCTTCAGGTCAATTTCCTGGTGTGCGATGTTGACATCACCGCACAGCACGAACTCGCGCTCGCTCTTCAAATGTTGTAAATGTGGGTAGATCGCTGCCAGAAACCTGAATTTGGCCTGCTGACGCTCTTCGCCCGAGGAACCGCTGGGAAAGTAACAACTGATGATGGAACGCTTGGTGACAGCGGTGTCAAAACGTAACTCCACATAACGGCCTTCCGCATCAAACTCGGGCTCACCCAAGCCGACGATGACGTCGCTGGGCTCCTGGCGGCTGTAAATGCCCACCCCGGAATAGCCCTTTTTTGCCGCAAAATGGAAGTAGCCGCGCAGTTCAGCCATCTGGTCAAATCGCCCCAGCACATCGTCGGCCTGTGCCTTGACTTCCTGTACGCAAATACAATCAGGCGCCGTCTGCTGGACCCAGGCTTGCCAGCCTTTGCTGCTGGCCGAGCGAATACCATTGAGATTCAGGCTGGTTAATTTGAACAAGGACTTTTTCATGACGGAGCGTAATGAACCCCAAGCTTCCCAGAAGCCAGGCCAGGATGCGCTGGCGCTGGAATTTGTTCAGTTTGCGGTGGATTGTGGGGTGCTGCGCTTTGGTGAATTCAAAACCAAAGCGGGGCGATTAAGCCCCTATTTTTTCAATGCCGGCTTGTTCGACGACGGTGCCAAACTGGGCCGACTGGCGCAATTTTATGCGCAGCGCCTGCTCGGCAGTGGTCTTGAATTTGACATGATTTTTGGCCCGGCCTACAAGGGTATTCCGCTGGGTGCGGCGCTCGCGGTGGAACTGGCCCGCCTGGGCCGCAACGTGCCGTTTGCCTACAACCGCAAAGAGGCCAAAGACCACGGTGAAGGCGGCACCCTGGTGGGCGCGCCGCTGAAAGGCCGTATTTTGATCGTGGACGACGTGATGTCGGCAGGCACGGCAGTGCGCGAATCCATTGCCCTGATTCAGGCCGCCGGCGCCAAAGCCCACGCGGTGGTCATCGCCCTGGACCGCCAGGAAAAAGCCACTGAAAATGGCCTGGATGTCAACCACAGCGCAGTGCAATATGTGCAACAGCAATTGGGCTTGCAGGTCTGCGCCATTGCCCGGCTTGACGATCTGATGCACTACCTGGAGCAGCACCGCGTACCCGGTCTGGCCGACGCCCACCAGCGGGTGCGGGCCTACCGTGATCGCTATGGCGTCAGTGAGGCAGCGGCATGTCCATGATTTCATTCAACTCCCGGCTTCGTCGTGCCTCTGCAGGGCTGCTGCTGGCGACGCTTGGCACAACGCTATTGGCCCAATCAGCAACGCCTGTACCCGCCACCCAGATTTACACCTGCATCGATGCCAAAGGGCGCAAACTCAACTCCGACCGTCCCATCATGGAATGCCGTGACCGCGAGCAGACCATTCTCAATCCCAGTGGTACCGTCAAAGCCAGACTTGGACCTGCGTTGACCGCTTCCGAACGGAACCAATCCGAGGCCAGGATGAGGGCTGAAGAAAAGGAACGCGCCATGAGGGATCGAGAAAAAAGCTTGAATCGGTCACTGTGGATCCGCTACCCCAATCCAGCCGCACACCAAAAAGACCGGGACGAGGCGGTGGCTCAACTCATGCTTGTCAAGCAAGCGGCGGCAGCGCGTGTGACTGTTCTGCAGGCCGAGCGCGCCAAACTGGCCGATGAAGTGGCGTTTTACGCCAAAAATCCCGGCAAAGCACCCGCTAAATTGCAGCGCCAGGTCAACGAATCGTCGCAAATCCTGGCAGCGCAAAAGCGCTTTCTGGCCGAGCAGGACAACGAGCTCAAACGGGTCAATGCGCGTTTTGATGAAGAACTTAAACGCCTGGAGCCACTGTGGCGTGTCAACCA
>PHCO01000161.1 GCA_002842265.1 Betaproteobacteria bacterium HGW-Betaproteobacteria-18
CATCAACATCGTGTATGCATTTTTCGACACCTTTGCCATCATCGATGCGGCCACCCAGGGTGGCCCGGGCAAAGACACCGCCATCCTGGTCTATAAGGTGTACTTCGACGGCTTCAAGGCCATGGACATGGGCGGATCGGCCGCGCAGTCGGTGGTGCTGATGGTGATTGTGGTGGCGCTCACTGTGGTGCAATTCCGCTACGTCGAGAAGAAAGTGAATTACTGATGGCGTTATTGCACCATGGTTGAACGTCGCCCCTGGTTGACCGTGCTGTCGCACGCCGTGATGATTTTGGGCGTGTTGGTGGTGGCGTTTCCGCTGTACCTGACCTTTGTCGCCTCAACCCAAACCTCGCAAGCCATCGTGCAAACGCCCATGCCACTGTTGCCCGGTGGGCACTTGATTGAGAACTACACGGCGGCCTGGAACGGCACCGGTGGCGGCTCGGGCTCCAAAGCGCCGGTCGGGCAAATGATGATGGTTAGCCTGATCTCGGCACTGATCATCTCGCTGGGCAAGATCGCCATTTCGCTGCTGTCGGCCTTTGCCATTGTTTATTTCCGCTTTCCGTTTCGCATGTTTTTCTTCTGGGCCATCTTCATTACCCTGATGCTGCCCGTTGAGGTGCGCATCGGGCCCACCTACAAGGTGGTGTCAGACCTTGGCATGCTTAACAGCTATGCGGGTTTGACGATTCCGCTCATTGCCTCAGCCACCGCCACCTTTTTGTTCCGGCAGTTCTTTCTGACCGTGCCCGAGGAACTGGTGGAGGCTGCGCGCATGGATGGCGCCGGGCCGATGCGGTTTTTCAAGGACATCCTGGTGCCGCTGTCCAAAACATCGATTGCCGCATTGTTTGTCATTCAGTTTATTTATGGCTGGAACCAGTACCTGTGGCCGCTGCTGGTGACCACCAGCGAGGACATGTACCCGGTGGTGATCGGCATCAAACGCATGATCTCGGGCGGCGACTCGGAGATGGAATGGAACATCGTCATGGCCACCGCCGTGCTGGCCATGATTCCGCCCGCGCTGGTGGTCATGCTGATGCAGAAATGGTTTGTCAAAGGGCTGGTGGATACAGAGAAATGAAAACCTTCCATGCTCAGCCCGGCACCGCAGCGCAGAGCCGCAAGCCGGGAGCCTCATACTGCCAAATGCGCAGAAATCGGCCCCCAACTTGCGGCTCTCCACTGCTCAAATGTTTTTATGGCATTGAGGGACAGGCCAGCGCTGGTGCGCTGACATTGGCTTGCTCTTCCTCCAATTGATTTCCTATGGCCTCCATCACACTTAAAAACGTCATCAAACGCTATGGGTACGGCAAAACCGCCACCCAGGTCATCCACGGCATCAACGCCGAGATTCTGGACGGCGAATTTGTCGTCATCGTCGGCCCCTCGGGCTGCGGCAAGTCCACGCTGCTGCGCATGGTGGCGGGGCTGGAAGAAATCAGCAGCGGCGACATCGCCATCGACAACCGGGTGGTGAACAACCTGGAACCGTCCGAGCGCGACATTGCCATGGTGTTCCAGAACTACGCGCTGTACCCGCACATGAGCGTGTTCGACAACATGGCCTATGGCCTGAAAATTGCCAAGGTGCCCGTCGAAGAGATCAAGGCGCGGGTGGACAAAGCAGCCAGAATTCTGGAAATTGGCCCATTTCTAAACCGCAAGCCGCGTGAACTTTCAGGCGGCCAGCGCCAGCGCGTGGCGATGGGCCGCGCCATCGTGCGCCAGCCCCGGGTATTTTTGTTTGATGAGCCTTTAAGCAACCTGGACGCCAAACTGCGCGCCCAGACCCGTCTTGAAATCCAGAAACTCCACCGCGAACTCGGCATCACCTCACTGTTTGTGACGCACGACCAGGTCGAAGCCATGACGCTGGCGCAGCGCATGATTGTGATGAACGCCGGTGTGATGGAGCAATTTGGCACGCCCGAAGAGGTGTACAACCGCCCTGCCACCACCTTTGTCGCCAGCTTCATGGGCTCGCCGCCGATGAACCTGCTGAAAAATGCCCCCGATGCACTGCCCAACACCATCACCGGTGTGCGCCCCGAGCATCTGGACATCACCCCCAGCGGCTGGGCTTTGAGAGTGGAAGCGGTAGAAATGCTGGGTGCCGAACGTCTCACCTACGGCCGCTGGGCGCATAGCGTGGATGATGAGTTGGTCATCATCCGCGCCGAAGAGTCGCAAACCGCGCCAGCCCTGGGTAGCACCATTTGTGTCACGCCGCGTGCCGACAAAATTCACAACTTTGATGCCGTCACCGGCCAGCGTGTGTCATCAGACAGACCACAAGGCTGAGCCAGAACGGAGGGCGAACTGGCCGCGCTCAAGTCAGACGCGTTCATGTTCAAATGCGCTCACTCTTGACAATCAAAAGACAGTTTTTGTGTAACCCAAGGAGCACTCCAGCGTGGCTATCGCAACGATTAATCGCATTATCATTTTGTTCGATGAGGCCTTTCGATCCTTGTCGGTCGATGTGCCGATGGTGGAGGTGGAGCAACTGGCCATTCTGGTCCAGTCCGCCATGAGTGGGAAAAAGCGGGCTTTCCACACCACCAAGCACGTTTTGCATTTAAGCCGGGGGATGAAGCCGGTACAGGTGCTCGCTGCGCTTTTTCATGATGTGGTGTATTGCCAGCTTGATGGTGGCCTATCGGCACAGACGGCCACGTTGCTCGACGGCGTCACACGATCAGAAAATGGCGCTTTGCTGCTTCGGGAGATCAAGCCAGAGGACAAAGCGGTTGCCCTGTGTGCCGATATTTTTGGCTTCGCCCCAGGACAAATCCTGCCACTGCAAAGAGGCATGAACGAATTTCTCAGTGCAGCGTTAGCGGCTCGGGTTCTGCAGCGCCATCTGACCGATGCGCAGCTGATCGCCATGGTGGCCTGTATCGAGTTGACGATCCCTTTCAGGGCGCAGGACGAGAACGGACAGTCGGCGCCCCAAGCGCTGGCGCAACGCATTCAGGCCCGCTGCCGCAAGCCAGGCACCGGGTTGTTCCTTCCCGATCAGCAAACAGCCAACTTCGTCAAGACGGTTGTCACGGATGCCGTCATTTTCGCCAATCGTGATCTTTCCGGATTTACCGCAGCCAACCCAGGGCGGTGCTTATCCAATACTTTGTTGCTGATCGAAGAGTCCATGCCCCATTTTGCGGCTCTGAGTTTCTGTGCCATTCAGGAGTACCGGGGCGCCTTGCTGCGCATGGACACCTTCTTGAGAAACCTCAATCCCGGACATGTCTGTCAGAGCTATGGCGACCACCCCGACGCTCCTACCCTGCTGGACATGGGCGCGGCAGTGATAAAAAACATCGCCTTTTCGCGTGACTACCTGGCTGCCCTACTGACATCGACGGCCATCATCGAAGCGCTGGCCCTGAGCACCGGGACTGACTGCCCGATCGGCATGTTTCTCGGTGACAGCACGCACTCTGATGGCGAATCAGACCAGATCGAAGATCTTCTTCCTGCGCCACCCACGGGGCAGCCCGTCAACGCCGAACTGGTCAATCTGTTTGAAAGTGAACATATCCTTGAATCCATCAATGACCTGACGGCATCGCCGTTGACGGAATTCGTCTACCGGTTCCTGGGGCATCGCGGCACCCAGCAGGCTCTGGCGCAGGCGCAACTGATGTTTGACGGCCATTTGCCGGTGCGTGCGTTTCTGCAGGCCCTGAATCGTGACATGGTCCGCGTCATCATTCTCGCCTGTGCAGAAATTGCCGTGTCACGCAAGCAAGCGCTTCTGTCACTGGAACAAAGTCTGTATGCCAGCGGCCAACCGGTTTGAAAATGCAGTTGTTGTTCAGGCCGCTACTGCGTTGGGCATTCCACAAAGACCACTTTCCAAACAGGCTTTTTTACAAATGGACGATGATGGATATAAACACACTTTTCAAGGGGTAAATAAAAATGAATCACCGCCTTCGGCAAGTTCTGGCAACGGGGATGGTTTTGATGCTTGCATGGGCTACGGCGTTGTCTCAAGCCCAGGCCGAGACGGTCGGCACGGTCAAGACCGTGACCGGGGAAGCCTGGGTGATCACGGCGGGGCAGCGCGTCAAGGCACAGGTTGGCACTGACGTGCATTTGGGCAGCCAACTCAAGACGGCCAAGGCGGCCAGTCTGGGCGTGACTTTCAAGGACAACACCTTGATGTCGTTCGGGCCCGACACTGAAATGACGGTTGATGAGTACCTTTATGCACCGGCACAGGGCCAGTTCAAACTGGGCACCCGACTGGACAAAGGCAGCCTGAATTACGTCTCGGGCCTGATCGCCAAACTCAAGCCTGAAGCGGTCACGGTCAAGACACCCACTGGCACCATTGGTGTGCGCGGCACCCAGTTCTTGCTCAACGTAGAAGAGCCTTCCAAAGCCAATTGATTCATCCGAATAAAACCAAGCTTTTCAGGGGGCCCCATGATTGCCAAAACAAAATTCACGTTATTGACGCTGGCCCTGCTGGGCAGTTGGGGCGCGCAGGCCCAAGCACTTCCAGAAACACTGCTCATAGCAGCTCGCCAGGCGGTATTGACCAATCCTGAAGTGCAGGCACGCTGGAACGGCTTCAAGGCCGCCGGCAACGAGCAAACGACAGCACGCGCCGGTTATTTTCCCCAGCTCGATTTGAAAGCTTCGGTGGGCAATGAGCGCCGCGTCACCCCTTCCAGAAATTACGGCAACTACGACATCAACAGCACCCAGCTCACGCTGAACCAGATGCTGTTTGACGGCCTGTTCACGCCCAGCGAGGTCAAACGCCTGAGCTACACCAAACTTGTCCGCTATTACGAACTGGCAGAAATTTCCGAGACCACCGCCATGGAAGCGGTGCGTGCCTATGTTGACGTGGCGCGCTACCGCGAACTGGTGGATGCCGCCAAGCAGAACTACGCCGAGCACAAACAGTCCGCGCAACAGGTCGAAGAACGCTCAAAAGGCGGCATAGGACGCGGTGCCGATGTTGAACAGGCCAACGGTCGCCTGGCGCTTGCTGAGTCCAGCCTGCTGACCGAACTGACCAACCTGCACGATGCCAGCGCACGCTACCTGCGTGTGGTCGGCGAGAAGCCGCCCGCCAACCTGCCGAGCCTGCCCGAGCCGTTCAATCTGGGCAGCATGCCTGGCACCACTGAAGTCTTGTTGCAGCAGGGTTTGCCGGGCAGTCCCGCCCTGAATGCAGCTTTGGAAAACGTACGCGCTTACGACCAAGCCATCACATCGCGGCAAGCCGCTTTCATGCCGCGCCTGAACGCTCGCGCCTACCTGACCCGTGACAAAAATCTCCTGGGCATGATGGGCAATACAGACGTCAATGGCATTGAGCTGGTGCTCATCGACAACCTTTACCGGGGCGGCTCAGACATGGCCAGGAAACGCCAGGCAGGAGACCAAAAGGAACAGGCACGCGACCTTCAGGCAAAAGTCTGCCGGGATGTGCGCCAGTCCCTGACCATCGCCTACAGTGACATGCACCGCCTGAGCGAACAGCAGCGCTACATGGACCAGCACCGGCTGGCGACAGAAAAGTCACGCGAAGCCTACCGCCAGCAGTTCGACATCGGCCAGCGCACCTTGCTGGATTTGCTGGACAGCCAAAAAGAATACTTTGATGCCAGCCGCGCTTACATCAACGCCCGCCATAACCAGGCGTCAGCGCAGGCACGCACGCTGGCTGGCATGGGTCAGCTGGTGGCGGCGCTGGGCGTCAAGCGCGCTGACGTGCCCACCGCAGCCGAGACGGGCCAGGACCGTGACCGTATCGATCCGGCTGATTTATGCCCGTTTGAGGTGGCTGAAGTGGACAGCGTTGACGCCATCAAGGCCAGATTTGCGACCGCACCAGCCAAAGGCCCCGGCTCCTATGTGGTCCTGATCCCAAGCCCGGATGGCAGCATTGGCCGGGTCACGGTGCAGGGCAAGCAGGGCGAGCAGGTTCTGACCAAGGCAGGTCAGGCCGTCTCTCTGGATGGCGGCCTCCCAATTGAAGTGAGCGAGCAGAAAGTAAAAACAGATTTTGGTTCGGCCATCGCTGCACGTCCCCCGGTACCTGAGCAAGTCGTGTTTTATTTCAATCAGGGGAGTACGCAACTCACCCGTGAATCCAGGGCGTTGCTGCCCAGCGTTCTGGCCAAGGCGCGCGCACGCCAAACCTTGGACATCTGGTTGATCGGGCACACCGACACCACGGGCGAGTCCAACCGCAACGATGCCCTGGGGCTCAAACGGGCGCAAGCCCTGGCCAAGAATTTTGAAAAACTCGGCCTCAAGGACCTGACCATGACCATCGAGTCTTATGGTGAGCGCAGCCCCCAGGTGGCCACCCCTGACGGCACCCCCGAACCGCGCAACCGCCGCGGCGAAGTGACTTTGCGCTAGGCTCACGGCCCGCAGACGGCTGCTACTTCTCCGTCATCACGATCAAGTCGCCGGTCTGGTTGTCCTGCAAACGGCGCAGGTGCAATTGGACCAGCGGATCGGTCGGACGCGCCAGGGCCAGTTGCTCAAAAGCAGCGCGGGCCGCGACCGGGTCCTTGGTTAAAAGGGCATAGGCGGCGGCGTATTGCGGATCGTCCAGCGGCGCACCCGCAATCTCCAGTCCTTCATAAATGGGTTGAAACACCATCAGTGGCCTGGACTTGCCTTTGAGCACCAGGCGCCCCACCGGACGGGTGACCACCCCGGTACAGCCAGACAGGGTGGCCTCTGACACGCAGACCCGCGTGCCCAGGTGCTTGTTGACGGCTTCAAGCCGTGAAGCGGTGTTGACCGGGTCCCCAAGCGCACGGTAATCAAAGATGGTGGAACCACCAAAATTGCCGACGATCACTTCGCCGGTATGGACCCCGATGCGGGTGTGGCCGAAAGGAACACCCTTGGCCTGCAAATCATCCGAATACTGGGCGGCAAAGCGCTGCATGGCGAGGGCGCAGCTCAAGGCGCGTTGTCGGTGATCGGGCTGGCGCACCGGTGCCGAAAACATGATGGCCACCGCGTCGCCAACGATCCGGTCCAGCGTGCCATTGAACTGGAACGCAATGGCGATCATTTCAT
>PHCO01000162.1 GCA_002842265.1 Betaproteobacteria bacterium HGW-Betaproteobacteria-18
CGTGGCGCGCCGAAGTGGCCAAAGAGCACAACCTGCCCGCCTATGTGATTTTTCACGATGCCACGCTGGCGGCCATTGCCGAGCGCGCGCCGCAATCGCTGGCGGACCTGCAGCACATCAGCGGCCTGGGAGCGCGCAAGCTGGAGGCTTACGGCGCGGCGGTGCTGGCGGTGATCACGGGCGAGAGCCACACGGTAAGCGCCGATTAATCGCGCCATCTTTGCTACACTGTTTGCATGTTCATGCATCAAATTCAAATCACAGGTTGCAGCGACCGGGGAGCCTGGCCCTGGCAAGCCTGCCCTGCTTGCCTTGCCTTGCCAGTCCTGGTCTGACCCCGCGCAACGTCTTATCTGCCGGGGTGTCGAACAGGTCTTTGACAGTTCAGCCCCTTACCAGAAAGATGTCACTGTGATTTCCGAACCTGAATTCAATGCCTTAAGCGCCCAGGGTTTCAACCGCATCCCGGTCGTGGCGCAAGCCTTTGCCGACCTGGAAACCCCGCTCTCGCTTTATCTCAAATTGGCCAACAGCGCGCCGTTCAGCTTTTTGCTGGAGTCGGTGGTGGGCGGCGAGCGTTTTGGACGCTACAGTTTTATTGGCTTGCCTGCGCGCACGCTCCTTCGTACCAGCGGCTTTGGCGAGCAGGCCCGCACCGAGGTAGTGACCGACGGCGTGGTGGTGGAAACCAGCAGTGCCAACCCGCTGGACTTCATTGCCGGCTACCAGCAGCGCTTCAAGGTCGCCTTGCAGCCCGGCATGCCGCGCTTTTGCGGTGGCCTGGCGGGTTACTTTGGTTACGACGCGGTGCGCTACATCGAGAAAAAGCTGCAGGCCTCCTGCCCGCCCGACGAGCTGGGTTGCCCCGACATTTTGCTGCTCCAGTGCGAGGAACTGGCCGTGATCGACAACCTGTCGGGCAAGCTGTACTTGATGGTGTATGCCGACACGGCCCAGCCGCAAGCCTACCAGCGCGCCACCGAGCGGCTGGCGCAGCTCAAGGCCTCGCTCGACCAGCCGGTGCACGCGCCGCAGGTGCTGGCCAGCGCGGGACAACCCGCCGTGCGCGACTTTGCCAAGGCAGATTACCTGGCCGCCGTTGCGCGCGCCAAGGCGCTGATTGCGGGCGGCGACTTCATGCAGGTGCAGGTGGGCCAGCGCATCAAAAAGCCCTATACCCAGAGCCCTTTGAGCCTGTACCGGGCGCTGCGCTCGCTCAACCCCAGCCCCTATATGTATTACTACAACTTCAGCGGCGCCACGGCAGACGGCGCTGATTTTCATGTGGTGGGCGCCTCGCCAGAGATTTTGGTGCGGCAGGAACAGGTCATGGCTGATGGCCAGGCGGTGCAAAAAATCACCATCCGCCCATTGGCGGGCACGCGCCCGCGCGGGGCCACGCCCGAGCTGGACAAAGCGGCTGAGGTGGAGCTGATCAACGATCCCAAAGAACGCGCTGAACATGTGATGCTGATTGACCTGGCGCGCAACGACATTGGCCGCATCGCAAAAATAGGCAGCGTCAAGGTGACCGATGCGTTTTGTGTGGAACGCTACAGCCATGTGATGCACATCGTCAGCAATGTCGAGGGCACGCTGCTGGATGGTATGACCAGCATGGACGTGCTCAAGGCCACTTTTCCGGCCGGCACCCTGACAGGCGCGCCCAAGGTGCACGCGATGGAGCTGATCGACCAGCTCGAGCCGACCAAACGCGGCCTCTACGGCGGCGCCTGCGGTTACCTGAGTTACGCCGGCGACATGGATGTGGCCATTGCCATTCGCACCGGCATCATCATGGACCAGATGCTCTACGTGCAGGCGGCCGCCGGCATCGTGGCCGACAGCGTGCCCGAGATGGAGTGGCGCGAAACCGAAGTCAAGGCGCGGGCGCTGCTGCGCGCGGCGGAACTGGTGGAAGAAGGGCTGGCGTGAAACGCTTTTCGCGGCAATGGCGGGTCTGGCTGCTGCTGGCGCTCTTGCTGGTGGCGGTAGGGGTTTGGGTTGGGGTGAGCTTGTCGCGCGAACGTGCGCATATTGGGACGCAGGAGTTGGATCGTCTGAGTGCGCAAACCAAGGTGGTTGAAGACAACCTGTCGCGCCAACTCACCGCCATCAACCTCAGTCTGTTGTCCATTGAACAGGCGTTGCCGCGCTGGCAGGGTCGCCCGGCCGGGCGCGCAGAAGGGCTGCAAACCTTGCGGAACATGGAAGCGGTCATGCCTTCTGTGCGCACTTTTTTGGTGACGGATGCGCAGGGCACGGTCACTTTGTCCAACCGCGAGGAGTTGCTGGAGCGCAATTTTTACCCACGCGACTATGTGCAGGTGCCGCTCAAGGTGTTGGACCCGACACTTTTGTATGTGAGCCCGCCCTACAAATCGGTGCTGAACAATTACGTGATCAATCTCAGCAGGGTGCGGCTCGATGACAAGGGCCAGTTTGCCGGCGTGGTGTCGGCCGCCATTGACCCGGTTGACTTTGAAATTTTGCTCAACTCGGTGCGTTACAGCGACGACATGCAGGCGATGCTGGTGCACGGTGATGGAAAGATTTTTTTGAGTGCGCCATTGCTGGATCCAGCGATGGCGCAAGACCTGTTGGCCCCCAACGCACCGTTGAGTCAGCACTTGCGCGGTCACCTGGCGCCTGGCCAAGCCAGTGGCCCAGAGGTGTTGAATTTGAACCAGCGTTTGACTGTGATGCGCACCATTGCGCCTTCGGCGCTCGCCATGGACAAACCTCTGGTGGTGGTCTTGACCCGTGAGCGGCAGCCACTCTTTGCGCCCTGGCAGCGTGATGTGCTAACCCAAGCCGGGGCTTACCTGCTGCTGGTGCTCATCAGCCTGTTTGGTTGGTCGGTGTTCCAGCGCCAGCGCACACAAAAAATCATGGCGGCCAAACGGCTCAAGCTGGCCACTGAGGCCAGTGGTGTGGGGATTTGGGAATTTGACCTGATCACCAAGAACTACCAGTGGGACGACACCATGTTTGCCCTGTTCGGGCTCGATCCAAAAGCAGCCAGCCCACGCAATGACGACTGGATCAAGCTGTTGGTCCCGCAAGACCTGCAGCGCATGCGCGAGGCCACGCGCGCCACCATTCAACACGATCAGCCTTTTGGCATGACGTTCCAGATTAACCGGCCTGATGGTCAGGTACGCTTCATGCACAACCGCGCCGCGCTGTATCTGGATGACTATGGCGTGCCGCGGCGGCTCATCGGAGCTACCGAAGACGTGACCCAACGCATGCACCAGGATGCTGAGCTGCGCGTGGCGGCGGCGGCGTTTGAGTCGCATGAGAGCATGCTGGTCACCAATGCCCAGGTAGAAATTTTGCGTGTGAACCAGGCCTTTACCGCGCTCTTTGGATTTGCGGCCAGTGAGGTGCTGGGGCGCAACCCGCGCCTGCTTAAATCAGGCCGCCACGAGGCTGATTTCTATGTGGTGATGTGGGCTGAGCTGGTGCAACACCACAGTTGGCAGGGCGAAGTGTGGAACGTGCGCAAAGATGGTGTCGAGTTTCCCTGCTGGTTGTGCATCACCGCCGTTTGCGATGACGCGGGCGTAGTGACCCACTATGTGGCCACGCACACCGACATCACGCTGCGCAAAGCCGCTGAAGACGAGGTCAAACGGCTGGCGTTTTTTGATCCCTTGACGAACCTGCCCAACCGTCGCTTGTTTTCTGACCGCTTGCACCAGGCGGTGACCAAGGCCAAGCGCGAGCTGGGTCATATGGCTCTGATTTATATCGATCTGGACAAATTCAAACCCGTCAATGATCAGCATGGACACGCTGCGGGTGACCAATTGCTGCAGGCGGTCGCGTACCGGTTGAAAGCTTGCGTTCGTGAATCAGACACCGTGGCACGTGTCGGTGGCGATGAATTTGTTGTGCTGCTGACCCGCATCAGCCAGGCGCAGGATGCGCTGCAGGTAGCCCAAAAAATGCATGCGGCACTGCGTACGCCGTTTCATTTGCCGACTGGCCAAAGTCTGCAAATCTCAAGTAGCGTCGGGGTGGCTTTGTACCCTGACCATGGGCTGGATGAGGCCACGTTATCGCAACACGCAGATGTGGCCATGTACTCCGCCAAAGCGGCCGGGCGGGACCAATACCTGGTGTATGAGCCTGGACTTGACCACGCACCAGAAGCTGCGCAGACGGATCCGCGCGCTGCTGGCGCCACTTCATCACCTTCGATCTGAATGACCTTGCTGGAAAGACCCATGAAACTTTTGATGATCGACAACTACGACAGCTTCACCTACAACATCGTCCAGTACCTGGGCGAGCTGGGCGCTCAGGTGAGCGTGGCGCGCAACGACGAAATTACCCTGGCCGAGATCGATGCGCGGCTGGCTGCCGGTGATCTGGACCGGCTGGTGATCTCGCCCGGCCCCTGCACGCCGGCCGAAGCGGGCATTTCGGTGGCCGCCATTCAGCACTTTGCCGGCAAGCTGCCGATTCTGGGCGTGTGCCTGGGGCACCAGGCCATTGGTGCGGCCTTTGGCGGCAAGATCATCCGGGCACAGCAGTTGATGCACGGCAAGACCTCGGTCATCACCACCACGCAAGAGGGCGTGTTTGCCGGGTTGCCCAAGCAGTTCACGGTGAACCGCTACCACTCGCTGTCGATCGAGCGCGCCAGCTGTCCGGCCTGCCTGAAAGTGACCGCCTGGACCGACGACGGCGAGATCATGGGCATCCGGCACACCAGCCTCGACATCGAAGGCGTGCAGTTTCACCCCGAGAGCATCCTCACCGAGCACGGCCACGCCATGTTGGGAAACTTCCTGAAACCTCGTCACTGAGCTTGAATGGCGACTGTGACGTCGCCACGGATACATCATCATCAAAGAAAAGAGACAGATCATGCACAAACAAGTTGACCTTCGCAGCGATACCGTGACACAACCCACACCGGCCATGCGTGAGGCCATGATGGCCGCGCCATTGGGCGACGACGTTTTTGGTGACGACCCCAGCGTGCAGGCCTTGCAGGCGCGCATCGCCGACATCACCGGCAAGGAGGCCGCGCTGTTCATGCCCACGGGCACACAGAGCAACCTGTGCGCCCTGATGGCCCATTGCGAGCGGGGCGACGAATACATCGTTGGCCAGTTCGCCCACACCTACCGCTTTGAGGGCGGTGGCGCGGCGGTGCTGGGCAGCATCCAGCCGCAGCCCCTGACGCAAGGCACTACGGGCGAGATACTGCTGGCCGAGATCGGCGCGGCGATCAAGCCCGACGACCCGCACTTTGCCCGTACCCGCCTGCTGTGCCTGGAAAACACCTGGAACGGCCATCCGATGACGCTCACCTACCTGGCGCAAGCGACCAGCCTGGCGCGCGAGCGTGGC
Source organism: Betaproteobacteria bacterium HGW-Betaproteobacteria-18 (assembly GCA_002842265.1). Lineage (GTDB taxonomy): Bacteria > Pseudomonadota > Gammaproteobacteria > Burkholderiales > Burkholderiaceae_C > Rhodoferax. The sequence continues at coordinate 5,371 of PHCO01000162.1, forward strand.
CTGGCCACGCACCTGGATGGCGCGCGCCTGTTCAATGCGGCGGTCGCCACACCCGAAGCGGGCGCTGACGCTTGTGCGGCAGCGCGGCATATTGCCGGCTATTTCGACAGCGTCTCGGTATGCTTCAGCAAGGGGCTGGGCGCGCCGGTGGGTTCCGCCCTGTGCGGCTCGCGCACGCTGATTGCCCGCGCGCTGCGCTGGCGCAAGATGCTCGGCGGCGGCATGCGCCAGTCTGGTGTGCTGGCGGCTGCGGCTTCGCACGCGCTGGAGCACCATGTTGAGCGCCTGGCGCAGGACCATGCGCTGGCGCAGCGGCTGGCCCAGGGGCTGGCGGGCGTCAAGGGCGTGAGCGTGCGCTCGGCGCAGACCAACATTGTGTTTGTCGATGTGGCCGATGGTCAGGGGCCAGCCCTGCTGGCGCACCTGGCTCAGCATGGCGTGCTGGCCACCGGCCTGATCGGCTTGCGTTTTGTTACCCATCTGGACGTGGACGAGGCGGGTATCGACCATGCGCTGGCCTGCATCCGGCAGTTTTTCAGTGAACAGCCTGGCTCAGCATCACTCGCGCAGTCCCCCAGGTCGGCCGTGTATTGAGATAACCGTCATGCCCGATACCCATCAACTGTTGATGTTCATTGCAGCAGGCTGGCTGCTCAACCTGACACCAGGCCCGGATGTGCTGTACGTGGTCACCCATTCGCTGCGCGGTGGCGCGCGCGCCGGCATCGTGGCAGGTTTTGGGATCACGACAGGCTGCTTCGTTCACATCTTTGCGGCGGCGCTGGGCGTCAGTGCGTTGTTGGCCGCATCCGCTACGGCCTTCAATGTGCTCAAGTGGCTGGGCGCTGCCTATTTGCTCTATGTGGGGGTGCGTTTGTTGTTTTCACGGACTATCGGAGAACCAATAGCGGTCGGTGACCAGGTGTGCGTAGCGTCGGTGCCGGTCAAGCTGTGGTCTGTGTTCAGCGGCGGCTTCTGGACCAATGTGCTCAATCCCAAGGTGGCCGTCTTCTTCCTGGCCTTTTTGCCTCAGTTCATTGCACCCAACACCGAGCACACCAGTTGGGTGTTTTTGGCGCTGGGAACGCTTTTCAATGTCAATGCCATTCCCATCAATATCGGCTGGGCGGTGGCCGCCGCCTGGATGGCTGGGCGTGCTCGGGCCGTTGGCAATGTCATGCACTGGATGGACCGCGCTGCCGGCCTGATGTTCGTGGGCTTTGGCCTCAAGCTGGCCATGTCCGACAATCCTGCTCATTGAGTTTCCCGGAGATCACCATGCCCCACACCCTCAAAATGACCCCGCAAGAAGCGCTGTTGCGCACCATTGAACACCGCGAAATTTTTCACGACGAGATGCTGCACATCATGCGCCAGATCATGGCCGGCGAGTGGAGCCCGGTGATGCTGGCGGCGTTCATCACCGGCCTGCGCGTCAAGAAGGAAACCATTGGCGAGATCACGGCGGCGGCACAGGTGATGCGCGAGGTGTCCACCAAGGTCCATGTGGCCGATAAAACCCATCTGGTGGACATTGTGGGCACGGGCGGTGACGGCTCGCACACCTTCAATATCTCCACATGCGCCATGTTTGTGGCGGCGGCGGCGGGCGCCAAGGTGAGTAAACACGGTGGCCGCAGCGTCAGCAGCAAAAGCGGCAGTGCCGATGTGATGGAGTCGCTCGGGGTCAACATCAACCTGTCGCCCGAGGCCAT
>PHCO01000163.1 GCA_002842265.1 Betaproteobacteria bacterium HGW-Betaproteobacteria-18
CCAGCCGCTCCCACGCAAGGTGCCACGAATTCGGCCACCAAATCACCCGCCGCCGCACCGGCACCTCCCAGGAAGACTTGGGGTGCCATGTTGGGCGGTTTGGCCACTTTGGAAAACTCAAGCACCAGCAATTTGCCGCCCGGTTTGAGCACCCGGTTCATCTCGGCCAGCGCCTCGTCTTTGTGCGTCATGTTGCGCAAGCCAAAGGCGACCGTGACCAGGTTGAAGTGCTTGTCCGGAAACGGGAGTTTTTCTGCATCACACACCAGCGTAGGCAACACCACGCCAGCATCCAGCAGACGGTCACGCCCGGTACGCAGCATGGCTTCGTTGATGTCGGTGTGCACCACCTGACCACTCTTGCCCACTTTTTTGGCAAACGCCAGAGCCAGGTCACCCGTGCCACCCGCAATATCGAGCACTTTGTCGCCCTCATGCACATTGGCCACGGTCACGGTGTAAGCCTTCCAGATGCGGTGCAAGCCCATCGACATCAGGTCGTTCATGACATCGTATTTGGCGGCCACAGAGTCAAAAACGCCCTTGACGTGGCTGGCTTTTTCAGCCTCTTCAACGGTACGAAAACCAAAATGTGTGGTGCTCATGATTAAATCGCTGTTTGATATTCAAATAGTGTCAGTGATGGCCGCAACTGCTACCTGATTTTTCAGACATGGGGGCATCCCGATCCACACCCGCAGCAGTCAGCCGCGCGGTGTAATCAGCCCACAGCTTGTCTTGCTGGGAGCCCAAAAAATACAGGTAGTCCCACGAAAAAATACCGCTGTCATGCCCGTCTGAAAAGGCGGGCTGAATGGCGTAATTCCCCACCGGTTCCAGGCCCGTGAGCGTGACATCGCGCTTGCCGGTTTGCAGTACCTCCTGGCCGGGCCCGTGACCGGCCACCTCGGCCGATGGCGAATAAACCCGCATCAGCTCAAACGGAATACGGAACTGCGCACCGTCAGAAAAATCTACTTCCAGCACACGCGACTGGCTGTGCACTGTGATGTTTTGTGGCGCTGGGGCACCTGATTGCAATCCTGCCATAGTCTGTCACCTCTTTAAAGTTTTAATGAAAATCAAACCAGTACGCGCTCAATGCCGCCATCGTTGGCCACTCTGACGTAATCGGGCATCCACTGCTCGCCCAAAATCTGATGGGCCATCTCAACCACGATGTAATCAGCTTCCAGCAAGCCATTTTGCAGATCTTCACCAAAGCGGCTCAGTCCCTGCAGGCAGGCCGGGCAAGAAGTGAGTATCTTGACGTTGTCTTTGGCGCCCACGCCAGGTTTTTGTCGCAACTGCGCTTCGCCCTTGACGATTTCTTCTTCCTTGCGAAAACGCACCTGGGTCGATATGTCGGGGCGGTTCAAGGCCAGCGTGCCGGACTCCCCACAGCAACGCTCTGACTGGATCACGTTGTCACCCAGCAAGGCTTTCACGGTTTTGAGGGGCTCCTGCAACTTCATTGGACTATGGCACGGGTCATGAAACAAGAATGACCCGGCGTTGGCCAGCGTGATGCCTTTTTCAAGCAGGTACTCATGGATGTCGATGATGCGACAACCCGGAAATATCTCTTCAAACTTGTAGCCCTGCAACTGGTCATAACAGGTGCCGCAGCTCACCACCACGGTCTTGATGTCCAGGTAATTCAAGGTGTTGGCGACACGGTGGAACAGCACCCGGTTGTCGGTGATGATTTTTTCGGCCTTGTCGAACTCGCCGCCGCCGCGCTGCGGGTAGCCGCAGCACAGGTAGCCCGGCGGCAACACCGTTTGCACACCGGCGTGCCACAACATGGCCTGGGTGGCCAGACCCACCTGGCTGAACAGGCGTTCCGAACCGCAACCCGGGAAGTAAAACACCGCTTCGGTTTCCGCCGTCGTGGTTTGTGGATTGCGGATGATCGGCACGTAGTCTTTGTCTTCAATGTCGAGCAAGGCGCGGGCGGTCTTTTTCGGTAGGCCACCAGGCAGTTTTTTATTGATGAAATGGATCACCTGCTCTTTGATCGGTGCGGCGCCCAGTGATGCCGGTGGCGCCTTGGTTTGCTTGCGGGCGATCACTTTCAGGAAATCTGCCGCTAAACGTTGTGACTTGATGGCCACGTTGACCATCACCGAGCGCGCCAGTTTGATGGTTTCCGGGCTGGTGGCGTTGAGCATGAACATGGCCGCCGCGCCGGCCGGCCGGAAGCTCTTTTTGCCCATTTTGCGCAGCAGGTTGCGCATGGCCATCGAGACGTCGCCAAAGTCGATATTGACCGGGCATGGGCTCAGGCACTTGTGGCACAGGGTGCAGTGGTCGGCCACGTCTTCAAACTCCTGCCAGTGCTTGATGGAGACGCCGCGGCGGGTTTGCTCTTCATACAAAAAGGCTTCCACCAGCAGCGACGTGGCCAAAATCTTGTTGCGCGGGCTGTACAGCAAATTGGCGCGCGGCACATGGGTGGAACACACCGGCTTGCACTTGCCGCAACGCAGGCAGTCTTTCACGCTGTCGGCAATGGCACCGATGTCGCTCTGCTGCATGATCAATGACTCATGCCCCATCAGGCCAAAGCTGGGGGTGTAGGCGTTGGTCAGGTCGGCATACAAAGACGACTGTGCGCGCAGCAATTTACCTTTGTTAAAGCGCCCCTCGGGATCCACCCTGGCTTTGTAATCGGTAAAGGACTGCAATTCGGCATCACTCAAAAACTCCAGCTTGGTGATGCCAATGCCGTGCTCGCCCGAGATCACACCGTCCAGACTGCGGGCCAGCGCCATGATGCGCCTGACGGCACCATGGGCGGCTTGCAGCATTTCATAGTCGTCGCTGTTGACCGGAATGTTGGTGTGCACATTGCCGTCACCGGCGTGCATGTGCAAGGCCACCCAAACCCGGCCTTTGAGCACGCGCTGGTGAATGGCGTTGCATTCTTTCAGCACCGGCTCAAACGCCACACCACTGAAAATTTGTTGCAGCGGCTGGCGGATTTGCGTTTTCCAGCTGGCACGCAAGCTGTGATCTTGCAACTGGGCAAACAGCGGCGCCACATCACGCAGCCAACCAGCCCAAAGCGTGCGCACCTCGGCTATCAGTGCCAGCGCCTGCGCCACCCGATCTTCCAGCAACTCCGCGACTGAAATCTCACTGGCATCATCTTGCCGACCTACGGGCAGATGGCCCTGAGAGAAGAACTCTTGCAGCGCGTCACACAGCGCCAGCTTATTGCGCAAACTCAGCTCAATGTTGATGCGCTCGATGCCATCGGTGTACTCGGCCATGCGCGGCAGCGGAATCACCACGTCTTCGTTGATCTTGAAGGCGTTGGTGTGTTTGCTGATGGCTGCGGTGCGCTTGCGATCGAGCCAGAATTTTTTGCGCGCCTCGGGGCTGATGGCGATAAAGCCCTCACCGTGGCGCGTGTTGGCCATGCGCACCACTTCGCTGGTAACGCGAGCCACCTCGTCAGCATCATTGCCGGCGATGTCGCCAAACAGCACCATTTTCGGCACACCGCCGCCACTCAAAGCAGCGCCGCGCTTGCTCTTGGTGGTGTAACCCACGGCTTTCAGGTAGCGATCGTCCAGATGCTCCAGCCCGGCCAGCACCACGCCACTGCGTTTTTGCTCGGCAAACATGAAATCCTTGATCTCGACGATCGACGGCACGGCATCCTTGGCGTTGCCAAAAAACTCCAGACACACGGTACGGGTGTGACTGGGCATGCGGTGCACCACCCAGCGCGCGCTGGTAATGAGGCCGTCACAGCCTTCTTTTTGGATGCCCGGCAGGCCGCTCAAAAATTTGTCGGTCACGTCCTTGCCCAGGCCTTCCTTGCGGAAGGTTTTGCCGGCAATGTCCAGTCGCTCGCTGCGAAGCCTGGTTTTGCCATCGGCCTTGAAATACTGCAGCTCAAAACTGGCGACATCCACATCATGGATCTTGCCCATGTTGTGGTTGATGCGGGTCACCTCCAGCCACTCGGCCTGCGGTGTCACCATGCGCCAGCTGGCCAGATTGTCCAGCGATGTGCCCCACAGCACGGCTTTCTTGCCGCCCGCGTTCATGGCAATATTGCCGCCAATGCACGAGGCATCGGCCGAGGTCGGATCTACTGCAAAGACAAAACCGGCGCGTTCGGCGGCATGGGCGACGCGATTGGTCACCACCCCGGCTTCGGTCCAGACCGTGCCCACTTCATGATCCAAACCGGGCAACTTGACCATTTCGACCTCGGTCATGGCCTCCAGTTTCTCGGTATTGATGACCACACTCTTCCAGGTCAGCGGAATGGCACCGCCGGTGTAACCGGTGCCACCACCCCGCGGAATGATGGTCAGGCCCAACTCGATGCAGCCTTTGACCAGGTGCGCCATCTCTGCCTCAGAGTCGGGCGTAAGCACCACAAACGGGTATTCCACGCGCCAGTCGGTGGCATCTGTCACATGGCTGACACGGCTCAGGCCGTCAAACTTGATGTTGTCCCTGGCGGTCAGCTTGACCAGCACTTTTTGGGCCTGACGGCGCAAGGTGGCGGTTTCGACAAAATTGGCATCAAACGCCTGCACCGCCTGGCCCGCTGCGTCGAGCAACTGCCCTACCAACGCATCGCGCTCAGGGTCATCGGCGGGTTTGCGGCGCTTTTCAATTTCGCCCAGGCGGTGTAGCAAGGCTTGCACCAGCAACACACGACGTTTGGGGTTGTCCAGCAGGTCGTCCTGCAAATAGGGGTTGCGCTGCACCACCCAAATGTCACCCAGCACTTCATACAACATGCGCGCCGAGCGACCGGTGCGGCGCTCATCGCGCAACTTGTTCAACCACTCCCAGGCGGGCGCACCCAGCAGGCGAATGACGATTTCGCGGTCAGAAAACGAGGTGTAGTTGTAAGGGATTTCGCGGATGCGTTCGGGCCCGTGCGGCGCAATGGCGCCAGCAGGCAACAAGTGGCTAAGCTGAGTGGGAGCGTTCATCGGAAAAGTTTGGTAGCAGCCATCGCGGGCGTTTGTGCCCTGTTACAGGCGCACAAGCTGGGCAGGCGATGTTACCGCAGCGCAGCATTGCCCTACTGGTGTGATGGTGACCCTGATGGAAACCCTGACTAAACCGCTCCAAAAATCTGTGTTTAATCAAGCTTTGCTCAGATTGACTTGATTTTGTCGCAGCATCGTCACAATTATTGACTAAGCTCTGCCCTCTAACCTGAAGGAGATTTCATGAAACTGAAACTTGCAGCCGTTGCCCTGGCAGCGTCTTTTGCCCTCTCTGCCCACGCCGTGACCGAAGTCCAGTGGTGGCACTCCATGACCGCCGTCAATGGCGAATGGGTCAATGACCTGGCCAAAGACTTCAACGCCAGCCAGTCAGACTACAAAATCGTACCGACCTACAAGGGCAAATACGACGAATCCATGACTGCTGCGGTAGCGGCTTTCCGGGCCGGCAACGCACCGCACATTTTGCAGGTGTTCGAAGTGGGCACCGCCACCATGATGGCCAGCAAAAACGCCATCGTGCCGGTAGGCAAAGTGATGAAGGATGCCGGGCAAAAATTTGACCCCAAAGCCTACATTTCTGCCGTCGGGGGCTACTACACCGCCCCCAGCGGCGAAATGCTGAGCATGCCTTTCAACAGCTCAACCACAGTCTTTTATATCAACAAAGATGCTTTTATGGCGGCTGGCCTGGACGCCAGCAAAGCCCCCAGCAGTTGGCCTGAAGTGGCACTGGCTGCCGCCAAGCTCAAAGCCAACGGTCACAAGTGCCCGCTGACCATTGCCTGGCAGGGCTGGACCCAGTTGGAGAGCTTCTCTGCGTGGCACAACGTGGAATTTGCCACCAAAAGCAACGGCTTGGGCGGTCTGGACGCACGCATGAAGGTCAATTCACCGCTGCATGTGCGCCACATCGAAAACCTGGCCAATATGCACCAGCAAGGCCTGTTTGTTTACAAGGGTCGTGCCAACGTGCCGGAAGCCACTTTTATTTCGGGCGAATGTGCCATGATCACCACCTCGGCGGGCTTCTACGGCAACGTCAAGAAAAACGCCAAGTTTGCCTGGGCTCTGGCGCCGCTGCCCTACTACCCGGACGTCCCCGGCGCACCGCAAAACACGGTGATTGGTGGTGCCAGCCTGTGGGTCATGGCGGGTAAAAAGCCTGAAGAATACAAAGGTGTGGCCAAGTTCTTCAATTACATCTCCAGCCCCGAAGTGCAGTCGGCCAGCCACAAGCGCACCGGTTACCTGCCGATCACCACAGCGGCTTTCCAGTTGACAGAAAAATCAGGTTTCTACAAAGATAACCCTGGCACGGATGTGGCCGTCAATCAGATGATCCGCAAGGTGACTGACAAGTCGCGTGGCATCCGGCTGGGCAATTACGTGCAGATTCGTACCATTGAGGACGAAGAGCTGGAGCAGGTCTGGGGTGCCAAGAAGAGCGCCAAAGAGGCGCTGGACTCGATCGTGAAACGTGGCAACGAGTTGCTGGAGCGCTTTGAGAAAGCCAATAAAAAGGGCTAAGCGCTAGCACGTGGAAAAGCGCGTTTTTTTTCGCTCCGCATGGCTGCCCTGGGTGCTGATGGCACCCCAGGTGGTCGTGATCGCGCTGTTTTTCTTCTGGCCGGCAGCGCAGGCCCTGCTGCAGTCGGTGCAGCAATCGGACGCGTTTGGCACCTCGGTCGATTGGGTCGGGTTGGACAACTTCCGCAACCTCTGGAACGACGAAACTTACCTGGCTTCGTTCTATACCACGGCCATTTTTTCGAGCCTGGTGGCGGTCGCGGGGATCAGTGTGTCGCTACTGCTGGCCGTTTTCGCCGACCGTGTTGTCAAAGGTGCACTGGCCTACAAAACCCTGCTGATCTGGCCCTACGCGGTGGCCCCGGCCGTGGCGGGTGTGTTGTGGCTGTTCATGTTTGCACCCAGCGTGGGTGTGGTGTCTTTTTGGCTGCACGCCTTGGGCATCGACTGGAACCACCTGCTCAATGGCACGCACGCCATGACGCTGGTGGTGATGGCGGCGGTATGGAAGCAGATTTCCTACAACTTCCTGTTCTTTTTGGCGGGGCTGCAAAGTATTC
>PHCO01000164.1 GCA_002842265.1 Betaproteobacteria bacterium HGW-Betaproteobacteria-18
CCGCTGACGTAATTGGCCGCCAGCTTTTGCAAGCCAAAACCAATGCCCACGCCAATGGCCCCGCCCAACACCGACAGCGCCGTCAGGTCAATACCCACCGCCGACAAAGCCATCAGCAGACCCACAAACATCAACAACGCCCGTGCTGCGTTGCTGAAGGCCTTGCGCAAGCTCAACTCGCTGCCGGTCGCCTTTCGCAGCAGTTTGGCTTCGATGGCCGATGAAATCCACAGCGAGATGATCAGCACCAAACCCGCAGTGAGCGTGCCCTCGATGATTTTGCGCACCGACAACTGGGCCCCGCCCACGGTCCAACTGATCTGATCCAGCTCTTCCATCACCAGCGGCAACAAGCCACTGACCCACAGCACCATGGCCAACCAGGCGATCCAGGAAATACTGCGCTCCAGCAAACGGATCGCAGGTGTGTCATTGAAGGCCGCTTGCAGTACCTTGACCCCCAGCCGAATCACCAACAGGGAGATCAGGACGGGAATGGCCAGCTTGAAGAGCGCCAGCGGCACGCTGTAGGCCAGCAGCGAGCGGGCCGCATAAGCCAGGCACAAGAGCAGCGCCGGAAATAGCACGCCATCGACAATGCGCCGTCCAAACATGATGGAGTTGCGTTCGCGATCGGCAAAGGCTTTGGCCACCAACCTGGCCAGTTGCCAGGCCAGCAGCCCGCAAACCAGCAGTGCGCCAAGCTCTATCAACACGCTGGTCTGGCTCAACGCGGCCAGCCAATCCTGCAGGCCAACAATCGCCGGTTCAGACATCCGCCAGCACCCGGATATGCGCCTCGACGCTGCGCGACAGCGCACTCATCACATAGCCGCCTTCCAGACAACTCACAATGCGGCCCTTGGCGTGGCGCCGTGCCACGTCCACAATGCGGCTGGTGATCCAGGCGTAGTCTTGCTCCACCAGGCCCAGTTGCCCCATGTCGTCTTCACGATGCGCATCAAAACCAGCGCTGATGAAAATCATCTCGGGCTTGAAGTCTTCGAGCCGCGGCATCCAGGCGGCCTCGATCATTTCACGAATGTCCATGCCCTTGGTGTAGGCCGGCACCGGCAAATTGACCAGATTTTTGGCGCTGGAATGGATCCAGTCCATCGGGTAGAACGGGTGCTGGTAAAAACTCACCATCAAAATGCGGTTGTCACCGGCCACGATGTCTTCGGTGCCGTTGCCGTGGTGCACATCAAAATCGACAATCGCCACGCGCTCCAGGTTGTGGCGCTCCAGCGCGTATTTGGCGGCTATTGCCACATTGTTGAAAAAGCAAAAGCCCCCCGCCTTGTTGTGGGTGGCGTGGTGGCCGGGTGGGCGAATGGCACAAAATGCTGTTTTCATTTCTCCCGCCAGCACCGCATCGGTGGCATCAATGGCGGCACCGGCGGCGTTCAGAGCGGCTTCCCAGGTGTGGACATTGATGCTGGTGTCGGGGTCGATTTGCAGACGGTCATGGCCGCCTGCCGCAATTTGCTCCTTGAGCTCGGCATTCAAACCCCGAATGGCGGCCACATACATGCGGTCATGCGCCAGCTCAATGTCCGACACCGCCGCCGCGGTGGCTTCGCGCCGGTCCAGCGCCACGTCCAGGCCCGAGATCAGCAGGCGGTCGTCAATGGCATCCAGGCGCTCGGGGCACTCGGGGTGACCCGGCATCATTTCGTGCTTGCGGCAACTTGGGTGAGTAAAGTATCCGGTCATCGTCATATGCAACAGTCTCCTCATTAATTTTTTGATATGGTGCAGCCCATGGACATACAGCACAAACTCAAATCTCTGGTTGATCAGCTTAACACGGTCATTGTGGGGAAACCTGATCAAACGCAAGATTGCGTGGCTTGTTTGCTGGCCGGCGGGCACCTGCTGATCGAAGACGTGCCGGGGGTCGGCAAGACCACGCTGGCCCATGCCCTGGCACGCACCTTTGGCCTGCAGTTCTCACGGGTGCAATTTACCTCGGACCTGATGCCCAGTGATTTATCAGGCGTCTCGGTGTATGACCGTGGCCTGGAGCAATTCATCTTTCACCCCGGCCCGCTGTTTGCCCAGGTACTGCTGGCCGACGAGATCAACCGGGCCAGCCCCAAAACGCAGAGCGCCCTGCTGGAGGCGATGGAGGAAAAGCAGGTCACGATCGAGGGCGAGACACGGCCCCTGCCCTCGCCCTTTTTTGTCATTGCCACGCAAAACCCGCACGACCAGTTGGGCACCTACCTGCTGCCCGAGTCGCAGCTGGACCGGTTTCTGATGCGCATCTCGTTGGGCTACCCCGATCGCCTGGCTGAACGTGAATTGCTGATGGGGCGCGACCGGCGCGATCTGGTCGAGGCGCTGCCCAGCCTGCTGACCCAGCAAGAATTGCAGACCCTGCAAAACCAGGTGCTGGCGGTGCACGCGTCCGGGCCGCTGCTGGACTATGTGCAGGACCTGATCCAGGCCACCCGCTCTGGCCAATGGTTTGTGCAGGGCTTGAGCCCGCGCGCGGGCATTGCCGTGTTGCGCGCCGCCAAAGCCCGCGCCTTGCTGAATGGTCGCAGCTATGCGGCACCCGACGACGTGCAGGCCATCCTGCCCCAAACCATCGCCCACCGGCTGGTGCCGCTGGGCCAGGCCGGGCGTGGTGCCAGCGAACAGGTCCGCGCCATGCTGGACGCGGTGCCGCTGACTTGACCCCCTTTTAGCGCGACCAACCCCGTGAACCCCATGCCGCATCCGTTGCGCCATCCGCTGGCCCACGTGCAGGCACGCGTGGCACACTGGTGGCAGAACCGGCTGCCCCTGACCGACAGCGTCACCTTGACCCAGCGCAATGTTTACATCATGCCCACCCGCGCCGGCCTGATGCTGGGCATCACCCTGCTGGTGCTGCTGGTGGCCGCCATCAATTACCAGCTCAACCTGGGCTATTTGCTGACCTTTTTGCTGGCTGGCAGCGCCTTGGTGGGCATGCATATCGGACACGGCACCCTGCGTGGGCTGACCCTGAATTTGACGGCGCCCGAGGCCATCCATCTCGGCACCAAAGCCATTTTTTCCATCCACCTGCACAACGCCCGCAAGCGCACCCGCTATGGCATTGGCCTGGCCGTGCTGGGCGCTGAGCAATGGGCCTGGACCGACGTGGCCGGCCAGGCCAGCGCAGCGGTGCAACTGGCCTTCATGCCCGCGCGGCGTGGCCGGCACCAGCTACCCACCCTGACGGCTGAGACGCGCTTTCCGTTAGGTACTTTCAGGGTCTGGACGCTGTGGCGCCCTGCCGCCCAGGTGCTGGTCTATCCAGCGCCTGAAGTGCCCGCCCCAGCGCTGCCAGAAGGCCAGGCGCACGAGGGCAGTGCCCACGCCAGTGCCACCAGCGTGCAAGGCGAAGCCGATGGCCTGCGCGCCTACCGCCGCGGCGATGCCCTGAAAACCATCGTCTGGAAAAAAGCCGCCAAAACCGGCGAACTGGTCAGCCGTGACAGCCAGACCCTGCAGCAGCAAACGCTGTGGCTGGACCAGCAGCACACCGGCCTGAGCCAGTCCGAAGCCCAGCTCAGCCGCCTGTGCGCCTGGGTGCTGCAAGCCGAGCAACTGGGCTTGATTTATGGCCTGCACCTGAAACACCAGGACATCGCACCCGCCAGCGGACCAGCCCACCAACAACGCTGCCTGCAAGCCCTGGCCCTGGCGTGATGCAATCATGAAACTGCCATCCTTCAGCCACCTGCCGCGCGACACCCGCGACACGCTGTTCGTGCTCGCGGTCATCGCCTGGGTGCTGGCGCCGCTGAGCCTGGAAGTGCCGCTGTGGTGCAGCCTGCTGAGTGCGGCGGTCATGGTGTGGCGCGGTGTGCTGGCGTGGCGCAGCCAACCCCTGCCGTCCAGGTGGTGGCTGCTGGGTTTGCTGGCCCTGTGCCTGGTTGCCACGCTGATCAGCTTCAAGACCATTCTGGGGCGCGACGCCGGCGTGACGCTGGTGGTGGTGCTGCTGGCGCTGAAAACGCTGGAGCTGCGTGCCCGCCGCGATGCCTTCGTGGTGTTTTTTCTCGGCTTCTTTTTGATGCTCACCAATTTTTTCTATTCGCAGTCGCTGCTCACGGCCGCCGCCATGCTGCTGGGTTTGCTGGGCCTGCTCACCGCCCTGGTCAACGCCCACATGCCGGTGGGCAAACCCCCGCTGTGGCAGGCCGCGCGTCTGGCCGGGGGCATGGCGCTGCTGGGTGCACCCATCATGGTGCTGCTGTTTGTGCTGTTTCCAAGAATGGCGCCGCTGTGGGGGCTGCCCAACGATGCCATGACCGGGCGCAGCGGCTTGTCGGCCAGCATGACGGTGGGCAACATTGCCCGTCTGGCGCTTGACGGCAGTGTGGCCATGCGGGTGCGTTTTGAAGGCACGGCACCGGCACAATCTGCGCTGTACTTTCGCGGCCCGGTACTGACCCACTTTGACGGACGCGCCTGGCAAGCGCTGCCATCCGCCCTGCCGCGCGCCTTGCGGTTGCCTGCCGACCTGAAAGTCGCGGGCACGCCGATCCGATACCAAGTCACGCTGGAGCCCAACAAGCTGCCCTGGCTGCTGGTGCTCGATGCCACGCCACAAGCCCCGGCACTGGTCGGCAAAACAGCGCGCATGACGCGTGAACTGCAATGGATTCTGGACCAGCCCGTCACCGAATTGCTGCGCTACAACGCAGAAAGTTACGCCAACTTCCAGCACGGGCCACGCGAACGCCTACCGGGGCTGCAAGAGTACCTGGCGCTGCCCAACGGCTATAACCCGCGCACCCTGGAACTGGCCGCCGAGTTGCAGCGCGACCCACACTACGCCCGCGCCGACAACGCGCAGTGGGTGGCCGTGGTGATGGCGCGCCTGCGCAGCGGCGGTTACCGCTACACGCTGGAACCTGGCGTCTATGGCCAGCACAGCGCCGACGAATTCTGGTTTGACCGCAAACTTGGTTTTTGCGAACACATCGCCTCCAGCTTTGTGATTTTTATGCGGGCTTTGAACGTGCCCGCCCGCATCGTCACCGGCTACCAGGGCGGCGAGAAAAACACGGTCGATGATTTCTGGACTGTGCGCCAAAGCGACGCCCACGCCTGGACTGAAGTGTGGCTGGAGGGCCAGGGCTGGCAGCGGGTGGACCCGACCTCGGCCGTGGCACCGGCGCGCACCGGCACACTGGAGCGCCTGACACCACCGCGCGGCGTCATTGCCAATGCCATCCTGGGCAACGTGAGCCCGGCGCTGGCGCTCAATTTGCGCGCCGCCTGGGACGCCGTCAACAACCGCTGGAACCAGTGGGTGCTGAACTACACCCAGACCCAACAACTGGACCTGCTCAAAAACATCGGCTTCAAGGAACCCAACTGGCAGGACCTGATTTACCTGCTGTGCGCCATCGTGGTGCTGACCAGCCTGGCTGGTGCAGCCTGGAGCGCCTGGGAGCGCCATCATCTTGATCCCTGGCTGCGCCTGCTGCACCGTGCGCTGCTCAAACTAAAGGCAGCGGGCATGGTGCTGCCCGCCAACAGCACGCCGCGGCAAATCGCACAGCAACTGTTGGACGATTCTTTGCATTCTTCGCCACAGCCCCATCCTGGACGGCAAGCCTGGCACGACTGGCTGATCAGGTTGGAGGCCCTTCGTTATGCGCCAGCCAGCCCTGGCCACCCTGGCAGTTTCAAACACCAGCTCGCTACACTGCAGAGCGAACTCAAACACCTGCACTGGCCCAAGTGAATTTATTCCCACATTCAATCCAACGGCAGCGTCACCAACTCTTGGTGACGCTTGTTTTTATGGCGGCTTGCACGCTGGCCGTCAGCGCCTCGGCAGGCAAACACATTAAGAAACAGGTCCGGGCCACCGCCAGCCAAAGCACTGTGCCCGGCCCCAGCTATGCCCAGCGACTCGATGCCCTGCAGGCAGGCGACGACATTGCGCAGCGCCGCAACCTGGACCCCGCCTGGGTGCGCCAAACCCTGGGTCAGGCCCGTTATGTGGCCGCCATTGCCAAAGCCGTGACCCCGCCCGCCGTGGGCGTGGCCAAGAACTGGCAGCTCTACCGCAGCCGCTTTGTCGAGCCACTGCGCATCAAAGCCGGGGTTGCCTTTTGGCAAGCCTACCGTGACACGCTCAAACGCGCCGAGCTGGAAACGGGCGTACCCGCTGAAATCATCGTCGGCATCCTCGGTGTGGAGACCATTTACGGCCAGCAGATGGGCAATCACCGGGTGCTCGATGCGCTCGCCACCTTGACCTTCGATTTCCCGGCCAGCCACCCGCGCGCGCCCGAGCGCAGTGCCTATTTCAAAGGCGAGCTGGAGCAGTTTTTGAGTTGGACAAATCGCAGCGGGCTTGACCCGCTCAGCATCAAGGGCAGCTACGCCGGCGCCATGGGCTGGCCCCAGTTCATGCCTTCGAGCTGGCACAACCACGCGATCGACTTCGATGGCGACGGCAAGGTGGATTTGGTTGGCAGCCCGGTGGACGCGATTGGCTCGGTGGCCAACTATTTCAAGGCTTTCGGCTGGCAGCCCGGTCTGCCCACCCATTTCCCGGTGACGTTCGATGCGCAAAAGCTCGACATGGACGCGCTCATGGCCCCCGACATCCTGCCCACTTTCAGCGTGGACAGTTTTCAGGCGAAAGGCGCCGTGTTGCGCGGTGAGGCGCTGGCACACAGCGGCAAGCTGGCACTGATCGAGCTGCAAAACGGCGACGCGCCACCCAGCTTTGTCGCCGGCACCGACAACTTTTACACCATCACCCGCTACAACTGGAGTAGCTACTACGCCATGGCCGTGATCGAGTTGGGACAAGCGGTGGCACAGGCCATGGCGGCCCAAGCCGTCAAACCGGCACCGGCACCAGAAAATCGCGGCTGATGTGGGCGCCCAGGTCGTTGATGCGATCGAGGAACTGGGTCAGGTAGGCGTGCAGGCCGGTGGCCAGGATTTCGTCGATGCGGCCGTATTGCAACTCGGCTCGCAGCTTGCCGGCGAGGCGCTGGGTTTCACTGGACTGGTCATTGGCCACCATGCCCAGATTGCCCACCACCTCGTTC
>PHCO01000165.1 GCA_002842265.1 Betaproteobacteria bacterium HGW-Betaproteobacteria-18
CCCGGGTGCGCCGCGCCGGCAGCGACGTCAGCCTGATCACTTACGGCGGCTGCTTGCCAAAAACCTTGCAGGCTGCTGATGAACTCGCCCGTCTCGGCATTGCTGCCGAGGTGCTCGACCTGCGCGTGCTGCGCCCGCTGGACGATGCGACCATCATGGCCTCGGTGCGCAAGTGCCGCCGCGCCGTGCTGGTGGTGGAAGCCTGGCGCTCCGGCAGCCTGGCCGCCGAGGTGATGGCGCGCATCAGCGAACAGGCTTTCTTTGACCTGGACGCACCGCTGGCGCGTGTCTGCAGCGAGGAGGTGCCGATTCCCTACGCCCGCCACCTGGAAGAAGCGGCGCTGCCGCAGGTGGACAAAATTGTGGCAGCGGTGCAGACGGTGATGGGAGCCGGGGCATGATCGAATTCAAATTGCCTTCGCTGGGTGCCGACATGGACGAAGGTACGCTGCTTGAATGGCGCATCAGACCGGGCGACACAGTCAAACGTGGGCAGGTGGTGGCGGTGGTGGACACCTCCAAGGCGGCGGTGGATGTCGAGATCTGGCACGACGGTGTGGTGCATGAACTGCTGGTGCCGATTGGTGAAAAAGTGCCGGTGGACACCGTGCTGGCCACGCTGCTGGCGCCGGGCGAAGTGGCGCCGCCCTCCGTCGCGGCAGCGCCACCAGAGACAACAGCCAAATCGCTGGCCACCGTTGCCGCTGCTCTGCCAGCCGGGCCAGTGCCTGCGATGCCGCGCACGCCGCAACCCGGCATGCCCACGGCGACAACGCGCCATCCGGTGTCGCCTTCCGCGCGCCGGCGGGCGAAGGAACTCGGCATCGACCCCGACACTTTGGTGGGTACTGGCGCGCAAGGCTCGGTCACGCTGGCCGACATCGAGGCGGCGGCGCATGCTGCACACGCACCCGTCGCTTTTGCAGCCGCGCAGGTCAGTACCGGTCAAGCGCCATCGACTGCAGCACCTTCCCCGGCGCCGGATCGCCAGCAGGAAATGCGCAAGGCGATTGCAGCCGCCATGAGCCGCTCCAAGCGCGAGATTCCACACTACTACCTGTCCGAGACGGTTCCGATGGCACGGGCGCTGGACTGGCTCAAGCAGCGCAACGAAGGCCTGCCGATTACCGAGCGCATCCTCACGGCTGCGCTGCTGCTCAAGGCGGTGGCTGCAGCACTCAAGCGCACCCCTGAGTTGAACGGCTTTTACCGCGACGGCCGGTTCGAGGCCAGCGCGGCCGTGCATGCCGGCGTGGCGATTTCGCTGCGCGGCGGCGGGCTGGTGGCACCGGCGCTGCACGATGTGGGCGAAAAGCCGCTGGCGCAGTTGATGCGCGAACTCGCCGACCTGGTCAAGCGTGCCCGTGCCGGCTCACTGCGCAGTTCCGAGATGAGCGACCCCACCCTCACCATCACCAACCTGGGCGAGCAAAGCGTGCAGTCTGTTTTTGGCGTCATCTACCCGCCGCAAGTCGCGCTGGTGGGTTTCGGCAGCATCGAGGTGCGGCCCTGGGTGGAAGACGGCAAGCTGTGCGCGCTGCCGCTGCTGTGCGCCACCCTGGCCGCCGATCACCGCGCCTCCGACGGCCATCGGGGCGCCCTGTTCCTGGCCGAGCTGCGCGAACTGTTGCAGCAGCCGCAAAAGTTGATTTGAGGAAATGCCATGACCCCTGTGGGGCGGACTTTATTGCTACGGCCCGATGAAGTATGAACCGTTCGCCCTGAGCCCGTCGAAGGGCTTCGACAGGCTCAGCCCGAACGGAACTTAAAACATCATCGGGCCGAATCTATAGTCCGCCATGGTCGACTGAAGTCACCCCTACAACAAACCCAAACGGTCGACTGAAGCCGACCCTAAAGCGCATGGAGAATGAAAAATGACCACTGATCGTGAAACGCTGGCTGCCACGGTGTTGCCGCTGTTGCGCGCCATTGCGCCGGAGCTGGAACCCGGGGCGCTCAATTTTGCGCGGCCGCTACGCAGCCAAGTGGATCTGGACTCGATGGACTGGCTGAATTTTTTGGTCAGCCTGAGCGAGCGCTTCGGGGTGACGATCCCCGAAGCGGACTACGCCCGGCTGGTGACGTTCAACGACGTGCTGGACTACCTGGCGGGCAAAAGAGGGTAGGGCGCCTTGCGCCCTACTGTTTGCGACAGCAAAACCTGTTGTTCGTTGCCCAGCCCCATGGCTTTGGCGAGCGCATCGCGATCGAGCCAGGCGCGGATGACGGTGGCCAGATCTTCTGAAGCGCAATAAAGGTACACGTTTTGCGCCATGGCACCGGCACAGGTGTAGGCGTAGGCCATGCGTTGCGCCACGGGCACCAGTTTCATGCGTGAATAGTCGGCCACCATGATCAGGTCCAGCGGCGCGGTATCGACAAAATCCTGGTAGCCGGTGACGCGGCGCACATCGGTGGCGCGCACCAGGTGCAGTGCATGGCCCAGCGCCGCGTAGCGGTACAAGCCGGAGGGCAGCGCCACATACACATCCACTTCCTGGGCATTCAGCGCGCTGGGCGCAGTGCGCCCGCCCAAAGCCGGGCGGTTCAGCCCCGCCGCTGCCCACAGCAGATTGGACAGCATGGGCAGTGGCAGCGGCTCGGGCGCGAATTCGCGTTGCGACTGGCGTAGCGCCAGGGTTTGCATCAGTGGCAGGCCGCCAACGGTGTTGGCCGCCGGCAGGACGATGGTGTCCGCCGCGTCTCCTGCGGCAGGTTCGGGCTGGAGTTGCCCGAGCAGACCCAGGGCCAGTTTGGTCAGGGTATTCATGGCTGTCGTGGCGATCGGTCAAGTCACAGAATGGTCAATTTTTTGGAGGCTGTGGTGGCCTTTTTGGGCAAATCAAGGGTCAGTACACCATCTTCGTATTTGGCCACCGCCTTGGCCTCGTCCACCTCTTGCGACAGGGTGAAAACGCGCGACACCGTGCCGTAGTAGCGCTCGCTGCGCACCACCTTGCCATCTTTTTCCTTGACGTCTTTTTCACGCCGGGCCTCGGCGTCAATATGAACCCGGTTGCCGTCAATGCGCACATTGATGTCTTCCTTTTTGACGCCTGGCAGGTCGGCGTGAACCTTGAAGGCGTCATCCTTCTCGACCACATCGACCCGGATGTCGAGGTCATCGCCGGTTTTTTCAAAGCGTATCGGCGCCAGAAAGCCGCGGAACACGGATTCAAACGGATCACTCAGGCTGGTATCAGCCAAACGCAGGTTGTTCATGACTTTCTCCATAGGGTTAAAGTAAAAAAATATGCTGGACAACGACCGTCTGTCAAAGCAGCACCGGAAGAATAAAATTCCCCCCACCCTTGCCGTTGACAATTCTCAATCGCGGTGCAGTCCATGTGTCAACTTTGCAGAAACTGTGCTTGCGATGCTTACAGTTGGACACTATCTTCTGTAAGATTTCCGCATGAATTGCGCCGGAGGCCAATATGAACAACATTGCCAGTTATGCCAGTCCTTTGAGAAGTCGGCCAAATGAATACGCCTGCTGAGGCAACCCACACTTTGGTGACTGGCTCATCCCATGGGCAGGAGCAGGGCCTGCTTGACGCTATCCTCAAACTGGTTCCCGACGCCGTCATCGGTACAGATATTGACGGGCGCATTACCCTGTTCAACCCCGCTGCCGAGCGCATCTTCGGGCGCAGCAGCGCCAGTGTGCAAGGTGGGCGGGTCGAACTGTTGATTCCCGAGCGCCTGCGCGCAGGCCATTATGAAGCGCAGCAGCGTTTTGCCAAGTCTGACGGTGATGTTCGCATGATGGGTCTGCGGCGGGTCAAGGGCTTGCACGCCGATGGCCACGAGATTGACCTCGAGGGTTTCATCAGCCATGTGAAGCTGCCGCAGGGGCAAGGGTTGCTGGTCAGCCTGCACGATGTCACCGCACGCCTGCAGGCCGAGACGCAGTTGCAACATTCGCGCGCCCAACTCGCCGAATTGACCAGAAAACTGATGAAACAGGAGCGGGTGCTGGTGAAACGCCTGGCGCAAGTGCTGCACGACCAGTTGGGGCAGACGCTGGCCGCGATCCGCATGTGCCATGAAACCATCCTTGCCTTGCAGACGGCCGAGACGCCCTCTGATTACCAGCGCCTGCAAGAGCGTTTGGGCACCCTCATCGGGCAGGCGATTGCACAGGTCAGACAGGTGCTGGTTGACCTTCGTCCACCCTTGCTGGAGGAGCAGGGGCTCAGTGTGGCGCTCGACAATGAGCTGCGCAACCGCGCGCTGGCAGCGCCACAAGTGGACATCACCATCAATGTGCCGCACAACCTGGAGCTCATGCGCTGGCCCGCCGAGGTCGAATACGCGGCCTTCATGGTGGTGCGCGAGGCGGTTGAAAACGCACTGCGCCATTCGGGGGCAAATGCCATATCCGTCGATCTGACAGGGGGTGCCTTGTCGCTGCATCTCACGGTCGCCGACAACGGCGTTGGACTGCCGGAGGGCGCCGGGTTGAGCGTGGGCCATCTCGGTATCCTGGGCATGCAGGAGCGCGCCCAGGCGGTTGGCGCCAGCGTGACCTGCGGACGGGGTCAGGACCTTGGTACGCGCGTGACGTTTCACTGGCAGTGCCTGTCATGACCACGCTCTACCTGGTGGACGACCATCAAATCATGCGCGACGGGCTGCGTGCCCTGCTTGAAGCGCGCGGCCACACGGTGGTCGGCGAATCCGCTGAACCGACCCAGGCGCTGGCCGACCTGATTCACCTGCGCCCCGAAGTGTTGCTGCTGGACCTGAACCTGGGCGGGCGCTCGGGGCTGGAGTTGCAGGCCGAGTTGCAGCGGCGCAGGCTGCCTGTTCGCACGGTGGTGCTGACCATGTCGGCGCAGCCACACCAGGTGGCTGAGGCGTTGCGCCTGGGCGCCAGCGCCTATGTGCTCAAGGGCTCTCCGGCGAGCGAACT
Organism: Betaproteobacteria bacterium HGW-Betaproteobacteria-18; assembly: GCA_002842265.1. Lineage (GTDB taxonomy): Bacteria > Pseudomonadota > Gammaproteobacteria > Burkholderiales > Burkholderiaceae_C > Rhodoferax. Next base: position 4,922 of record PHCO01000165.1, read on the forward strand.
CATGGCCGCCGTTGAGGCCGCGATGCAAGGCAAAAAGTATCTCGGTGCCGATGTGGCCGACCTGGCGCTGGAGGCCTTTACCGAGCAGGATGACGACCCCTTGAGCCTGTTGTCACCGCGTGAGCGGCAAATCATTTTGATGGTGGTCGAAGGCCAGTCCAGCGCTGCCATTGGCGCGACGCTGCATTTGTCACCCAAGACCGTGGCCACCTACCGCAGTCGCCTGATGAAAAAGCTGGGGGTGAGCGACGTGCCCAGCCTGGTGCGGCTGGCCGTGCGCTACAAGCTCATCGATGCGGAAGACCCCGCTCCCAGAAGCCGCAGTCTCTTTGAGAATTAACGCCTGTTGTCCACGCTTGCTGGCGTGAGCAATCCAACTCTCCCTACAGACGGTCCCGACAGACCGGACTAAAGTCACTCTCAAGGATTGGCTTCGACGCCCGTCGGGCGCGGCCTCCTGGCATAGATCAAGAGAGTGAGGCTTTCCATGATGCACGTACAGGCCATTCCCACCACGGTGCCCACCGTGCCCGCCGCTGCAACGTGGCAACCCCATTCGCGTCACCCCGCACTGAAGCTCGAGAGCGACGAGCGCTGGTCCACTTTGCAGGAATTGCACGGCCTGTTGCAATACGAGGGCCACCTGCAGGAAGGCAGCGAGGGCGAATTGTTCCGGCGCCGCCGTCTGAAAGCAGGGCAGTCTGCGCTGGTGATGGGTCAACCGTTTGATGGGCTGTATGTGGTGCGGCTCGGTACCCTCAAGAGCTTGATCACCAATGCCGATGGTGGCATGCACGTGCTGTCGTTTCCCATGAAAGGCAATTTGCTGGGTTTTGACGGCATTTACAAGTACAGCTACATGAGTGATGTGGTGGCACTGACCGACTGCGACCTGGTCCGCATACCGGCCTCTGACCTGTTCACGTCCGGGCGCGGCAACAACCACCTGGAGCACATGGCCTATTGGGCCAGCAGCCGCGAGATCACGCAGGAACAAATGGCCTATTCCCTGACGCGATCGGTCAAGTCAGAGGCGCGGGTGGCGCGCTTCCTGCAGACCATGTCTCAGCGCTTTGCCGACATGGGCTATTCGCCCAACCGCTTCATTTTGCCCATGACCCGGCGCGACATCGGCCACCATTTGAGTGTGACGGTGGAGACGGTCAGCCGGGCGTTTTCGGCGCTGGTCCAGGAGGGCATCATTGCTGTCGATTTCCGCGAAATCAATATTCTGTCGCACGAAGCCTTGTGCAATTTCGAGAGGTAGCCGTCATGGCGGGCGCCAATGTGGTGGCGATTCGAAAGCATCGCGCCACAGCTGAGCGCATTTTGACGCCCAGTGACGGCCCGGCCTTGTCCATGGCAGTGAGCCTATGAAGGAAAACGCTATCGAATCCTGAGTGCTCACGCCCTGTTTTCCTGCAGTCCTTGAAGGTTTTTATCCATCTGATGGATGCTGCGCTTACAATTTAGAAAAAAAAGTGCACAAATCAGATTGAGGATTCTTGAACCTTCACAGGGAATGATTGAGTGAACAAGGACAATTTACTCGCTACCAGTGCATCTTTTCCCATTGTCGGCATTGGCGCCTCGGCGGGTGGGCTGACCGCGCTGGAGGTCTTGCGCACGCTGGTTTTCAGGGAAGCCGATGTGTCGGCGACCGGCAGGCGCTGGTTCAAGGTGCGCATCATGCCCTACCGCACCCATGACAACCGGATCGATGGCCTGGTCATGACCTTTGCCGACATCAGTTCCAGCAAGCAACTTGAGGCTGAGCTGCGCGAGGCTCAAAGCAGGTTGCAGGCCTTGGTGTCTGAACCCAACGCCCGGGAGGCTGGCCATGGTATTTCGTAGAAATCCGCCTGACCCTGAGGCCTTGCGTCAGCTGGCGATGGCGCGGCTGTCCGAGCGGGAAGGGACGCCTGTAGTGGCGGCGTTGGAGCAGCAGCAAGTCCAGCATTTGCTTGAAGAACTGGAAATTCGCCAGATCGAACTCGAACTGCAAAACGAACACCTGAACACGGCCAGGGCGCAGCTGGAGCAGGCGCTCAACCAAAGCAATGAGCTCTACGATTTTTCGCCGGTCGGCAGTGCGCTGATCGACATCGACGGGGTGATTAGCAAATTGAACCTG
>PHCO01000166.1 GCA_002842265.1 Betaproteobacteria bacterium HGW-Betaproteobacteria-18
CGGCGAATTTGCTCAAATGCCACATGCAGCATCAGGGGCGAGCGCTGGCGCAACTGGCTAGCGGTGTGCCGGGCCCAGTCGGAGGCATCGGCTTCCAGTGCGTGCACGATGGCGCTCACCGAATCCAGTGAAAAACAGGCGTCAATCCGGCTGTTGGTACCAGTTGATGAGGCCTGGGTCGCTGCTGAATACGTCCTTATCCAGGTCGCCATCTGAGTCGTATCCTGGGGATTGATGGCAGAACGGGTCGGCCTTGTTGCTGCCACGGATCGCGACCGCCTTGATCTGCTCATCCTCGCGCCAGGCCAGCAGGCCAAGCGTCAAGGCCCGGATCATGGGCAGGGTGAGCGCGTTGAGCGTCTGGGGTCGGTTCAGGGTGATCATCCCAAGCCGGCCACGCACCTCGCACAGCACATCGTTCATGGCGCCAGCGCCCTGCCCCGCCAGCCCACCAGTTCATTGGCCACCAGGGCGCCAATCACCAGCGTGCCGCCAAGCAGTACATCGTGCGTCGGCACCTCACCGGCCCCCAGCCAGACCAGCAGGATGCCAAAAATGATTTCGAGCAAACCCAGCAGCGCCACTTCCGGTGCCTTGAGCACACGCGCGCAGATCACCACCAGCACGCAGGGAATCGCCAACTGGCCCAGCCCCAGGCCAAACAGCAGCGACAAATCGTGGGCCGAGGCCTGGAACGGCCAGGCCAGCGGCAGCGTGACCAGGGCCGACAGCGCTGCGCCCACCAGCACGGCAGGAATCAGATCGATGTTCTTGCCCTGCGCATGGGCGTGCTGCGTGATGGTCCAGTTGGCGGCGCCTGCAATCGGCACGCAGAGTGACACCAGGGTGCCGGCCAGACTGATGCCCTGGCTCAACTGACTGGCATACATGTAAGCAATGCCGCCACCCGCCACCACAATCGCCACCCAGGTGCGCAGTGCGATGCGGTGGCCGAGAAAGAAGCGCGATGCCAGTGCGGTCAGCAAAGGCGTCAATGCCATGGTGACCAGCACATTGGCCACCGTGGTGAGCATGATGGCCACCATGAAAAAGGTCATCATGCCGCCCCAGCACAGGCCGGACAGCCACAAGGCTGGACCAGCATGGCGCATGCGGCCAAATACCGCACGACCCTTGAAAAGCGGCAACAGCACCAACAGGCAGAGCATGGTGAAGAAGCTGCGCCAGAAAGTCACCTCGAACTTCTGCGCATGCTCCAGATGGCGCGTCACCACGCCGGCGGTGGACCACATCAGGGTCACCGCCACCATCAGCCAGACGGCACGGTTATGCGAGAGCTTCAATTAGCAGTTGCGGCCGGCTTTTTTGCGCTCGTGCTCTGACAGGTGGCGCTTGCGCAGGCGGATCGACTTGGGCGTGATTTCGACCAGTTCGTCGTCCTCGATGAATTCCACGCCGTATTCCAGCGTCAACTGGATCGGCGGCGTGATCTTGATCGCGTCTTCCTTGCCGCTGACACGGAAGTTGGTGAGCTGTTTGGTGCGCGTGGCGTTGACCACCAGGTCATTGTCACGGTTGTGGATGCCCACAATCATGCCTTCATAGACCGGGTCATTGGCCGTGACAAACATGCGGCCGCGGTCGTCGAGCTTGCCCAGCGCATAGTTGAAGATTTCACCGGCGTCCATGGAGATCAGCACGCCATTTTTGCGGCCACCAATCTCGCCCTTGTGCGGCTCGTAGCTGTCAAAGATGTTGGAGATCAGGCCGGAGCCGCGCGTCAGGTTCATGAATTCGTTGGTGAAACCAATCAGGCCACGCGCCGGAATACGGTATTCCAGACGGACACGGCCACGGCCGTCCGGCTCCATGTTGATCAGGTCGGCCTTGCGCTCGCCCAGGGCCTGCATCACGCCGCCCTGATGCTGCTCTTCGATGTCGGCGGTGACCATTTCAATCGGTTCGTAACGCACACCGTCAATGTCCTTGAACACCACGCGCGGCTTGGAAACCGCCAGTTCGTAGCCTTCACGACGCATGTTTTCCAGCAGAATGGTCAGGTGCAGTTCACCGCGGCCCATGACTTCAAAGATACCTTCTTCGTCGGTTTCCTTGACACGCAAGGCCACGTTGTGCTGCAGTTCTTTTTGCAGACGGTCCCATATCTGGCGGCTGGTGACGTACTTGCCTTCACGACCGGCCAGCGGGCTGGTGTTGACGCAAAAGTTCATGGTCAGGGTCGGCTCATCGACCTTGAGCATGGGCAGCGGCATCGGATTGGTCGGGTCGGTAATCGTCACGCCTATGCCGATGTCAGTCAGGCCGTTGATCAGCACAATTTCACCCGGACCGGCTTCGGTGGCCTGCATGCGCTCAAGACCCTCGAAGGTCAACACCTGGTTGACACGGCCTTTGACCGCCTTGCCATCCAGGCCTTCCATGACGACCACATCCATCATCGGCCTGATCGTGCCCTGGCTGATGCGCCCCACGCCAATGCGACCGACAAAGGTGGAGAAGTCGAGCGCCGAAATCTGCAGTTGCAGTGGCGCTGCCGGGTCGCCCTGCTGGTGCGGTACATGGTCGAGAACGGTGTCGAACAGGGCCGACATGTCGGGACCCCACTGTTCACCCTGACCGCCCTCTTCGAGCGACGACCAGCCGTTGATGCCCGAGGCATAGACCACGGGGAAATCGAGCTGTTCATCGGTCGCGCCGAGCTTGTCGAACAAATCAAAGGCGGCATCCACCACAAATTGGGGACGCGCACCTGGCTTGTCCACCTTGTTCACCACCAGGATCGGCTTCAGGCCCAGGGCCAGCGCCTTCTTGGTCACAAAACGGGTCTGCGGCATGGGGCCTTCCTGCGCGTCAATGAGCAGCACCACGCCGTCCACCATGCTCAGGGCACGTTCCACTTCACCACCGAAGTCGGCGTGGCCGGGGGTGTCCACGATGTTGATGTGTGTGTCTTTCCAGGTCACGGCACAGTTCTTGGCCAGAATCGTGATGCCACGTTCTTTTTCGATCGCGTCGTTGTCCATCACGGTGTCAACCACCTTCTCGTGTTGGGCAAAGGTGCCCGACTGGCGCAGCAACTGGTCCACCATGGTGGTTTTGCCATGGTCAACGTGGGCGATGATGGCGATGTTTCGGATTTGTTTATTGGACATGGTTCACTTTCTCTTAAATTAATTCAGGACAGCGCACCCTGCGCTCACATCTGTCCCGGCATCTTTCAAACTCGTATTCATACTTTTCATTTGCGCAATTTCGGGCGGGCTCAAGAGCCGACCAGGAATCAATTCACCCGACTTGACATGCGCCGTACCCAGCAAACTGGCATCCTCGCTGTCATACACCGCCACCTGCGCCACCTCTGGCCAGTCACCGCGGCGGCGCAAGCCACTCAGGAATCGACCGGCATGATCAGCGTCGAGCGTAACCACCGTGTGATCAGCCAACAAACTGTCCACCGGCAGCAGGCAAGCCAATCGCTGGTTTTCTGTCATCTCTTCAAGCGCTTCCAATGTGACACACTGCGACACCTTAAAGCCACCGGTCGCCAGGCGCCGCAGCGCACTCAAATGCGCGCCACAACCCAGGGCTTCACCAATGTCCTCGCCCAGCGTGCGGATGTACGTTCCCTTGCTGCACTTCGCGACCAACCTGATGCTTGGTTGCGCCGCATCCACAGACGCCAGCGTCAGGTTCAACTCGTATATCTGAACCTCTCTTGAGGCCCTCTCAACTTCAATCCCGGCACGCGCATACTCGTAAAGCGCCTTGCCGTCTTTTTTCAAGGCGCTGTGCATGGGCGGCACCTGGCTGATCGGCCCGGTAAACTGCGCTTGCACACGCGCTACATCGGCTGCGCTCACCGCCACCGGCCGTGTTTCAATCACCTCACCCTCGGCATCGCCAGTGCTGGTTTTTAAACCCAGGCACAGCACAGCCTCATAAGTTTTGTCGGCCTCCAACTGCAACTGGCTGAACTTGGTTGCCGCCCCAAAACACAGTGGCAACACACCCGTGGCCAACGGGTCAAGCGTGCCGGTGTGGCCCGCTTTTTCAGCGCGCAGCAGCCATTTGGCTTTTTGCAAGGCATCATTGCTCGACCAGCCCAATGGCTTGTCCAGCAACAGCACCCCATGCACGGGGCGCCTGGTGACCCGTGCACGCGGCGCATTCATCGGTTTAGTCCTCCTTGGCCCGGGAGGCCACTGCGCGCGCAATGAGCGCGTTCATGTCGGCAGCACGTTCGGGCGTCTGGTCAAAAATGAAATGCAGCGTGGGTACGGTGTGAATGTGCAGGCGCTTGAACAACCCGGCGCGCAAAAAGCCAGCGGCCTGGTTAAGCCCTTCGGTACAAGCCTTCACGTCACCCGCCAGCAGGCTGAAAAACACCTTGGCGTGGGCATAGTCGGGGGTCACCTCGACACCCTGGATGGTGACCATGCCCACCCGTGGATCTTTGAGTTCACGCGCAATCAGCTCGGTCAGATCACGCTGGATCTGATCGGCGACCTTGAAGGCGCGGTTGGGTGTGGCAGATTTTTTATGCACAGGTCAAACCCAATGGATCACAGCGTACGCGCCACTTCGCGAATTTCGAAGAACTCCAGCACGTCACCTTCCTGGATGTCGTTGTAGTTCTTGATGTTCAAGCCGCAATCGAAGCCTTCGCGCACTTCCTTGACATCGTCCTTGAAACGCTTGAGCGATTCGAGTTCGCCGGTCATCACCACCATGTTTTGGCGCAACAAACGCAAACGAGCGCTGCGACGCACCACACCCGCAGTGACCATACAGCCGGCAATGGAGCCGATCTTGGACACCTTGAAAATCTGGCGAATCTCGGCGGTGCCGATGACTTCTTCCTTCTTGTCCGGCGTCAGCATGCCCGACATGGCCAATTTGAGCTCGTCCACCGCGTCGTAAATGATGTCGTAATAACGGATATCGACACCGTTGTTCTCGGCCAGCTTGCGCGCACCGGCATCGGCCCGGGTGTTGAAGCCAATGATGACGGCCTTGGACGCAATCGCCAGGTTGACATCAGACTCGCTGATGCCACCCACAGCCGCATAGACCAATTGCACCTTGACTTCGTCTGTGGAAAGCTTGAGTAACGATTGCGACAAAGCCTCTTGCGAACCCTGCACGTCGGCCTTGACGATGATGGGCACCATCTTGACTTCGCCCGCCGTCATGTCGGTGAACATGTTTTCCAGCTTGGCAGCTTGCTGTTTGGCCAGCTTGGTGTGGCGGAACTTGCCAGCCCGGTAAGTGGCAATTTCACGGGCACGGCGTTCATCGGAGAGCACCATGAATTCATCACCGGCTTGCGGTACCTCGGTCAGACCCTGGATTTCAACCGGAATGGACGGGCCTGCCGATTTAACGGGTTTGCCGTTTTCGTCGAGCATGGCGCGCACACGGCCAAAGGTCTGACCTGCCAGCACCACATCACCGGTTTTCAGGGTGCCTGATTGCACCAGCACGGTGGCCACGGGGCCACGGCCTTTGTCAAGTTGCGCCTCAATCACCAGACCCTTGGCCATGGCATCCACCGGCGCCTTGAGTTCAAGCACTTCGGCTTGCAACAGCACTTGCTCAAGCAAGGCATCAATGCCTTCACCGGTCTTGGCCGACACCGAGACAAAGGGTGAACTGCCACCAAAATCTTCGGGAATCACGTCTTCAACCACCAACTCGTTCTTGACGCGCTCGGGGTTGGCATCGGGCTTATCCACTTTGGTGATGGCCACCACAATCGGCACACCCGCCGCCTTGGCGTGTTTGATGGCTTCCTTGGTTTGCGGCATGACACCGTCGTCGGCCGCCACCACCAGAATCACAATGTCAGTGGCCTGCGCACCACGAGCCCGCATGGCGGTAAACGCCTCGTGGCCGGGGGTGTCGAGGAACGACACCACACCGCGCGCGGTTTCCACATGGTAAGCACCAATGTGCTGGGTAATGCCCCCCGCTTCGCCAGAGGCTACTTTGGTGCGACGGATGTAGTCCAGCAAAGAGGTTTTACCGTGATCGACGTGGCCCATCACCGTGACCACCGGAGCACGCGACACCGAGACAGCCTGTTGCCGAGACACTTCTTCGTCGGTGAAGGCTTCAGGGTCATCCAGCGCCGCCACGATGGCCTTGTGGCCCATTTCTTCGACCAGAATCATGGCCGTGTCCTGATCCAGTGGCTGGTTGATGGTCACCATCTGGCCCAGCTTCATCAGGTGTTTGATCACCTCTGACGCTTTGACCGCCATCTTGTGTGCCAATTCCGCCACCGTAATGGTTTCAGGCACGTGCACTTCGAGCACCCGCACTTCCACCGGCGCGCTCTGCGCGTGATGGTCGTCGTGGCCGCGATCGTTGCTGCCGCGGCGGCCGCGCGGCCCACCACGCCAATTGCCACCCCGACCGGCACCGGCACCGGTGTCACCACGGGTAGGAATGCCCTTTTTCTTGGCCGGATCGCCCGCCCAACTGCTGGAAAGTTTGGCTGATTTGATTTCTTTTCCGGCACCCGCAGCCGCACCGGCGGTGGTCGCGGGAGCTATGGCGGGCTTGCCCGTTGGGCTTCCGGCTGGCTTGTGCAACGTGCCTTTGAGGCCTGCTTTGGCGGTCTCTGCGGACTTGACCACCGGTTTGGGCTCTTCCACTTTTTTGGGCGGCAGTTTTTTACCCGGCTGCGACATCATCAAACGGATGGCTGCCGCCTCGGATTCGGCTTTTTGACGGCGAGCGTTCAAATCCACGGCACGGGCCTGCTCTTCTGCCAGCAGGTTTTTGGAGTCAAGCGCTGCCTTTTCCTGGGCTTGCACTTGTCGTTGCTGTTGCGCCTGTTTGTTGGCTTCAGCCTGCGCTGCAGCCGCTTCCCTGGCGGCATTCAGCGCGCCGTCATCAACCACCGGTTCAGCCGTCGTCACCACAGGCGGATTTTGCTCGGCCTGCTGTTGCGCCAGCGCAC
>PHCO01000167.1 GCA_002842265.1 Betaproteobacteria bacterium HGW-Betaproteobacteria-18
GACTTTTTACACCGCATGCCGTTTTACGGTACCGCCATTTTGTGCACCGACGATGCGGCGGTGCGCTCCATCGTGCCGCAGGTGACTTGCCCTGTCACCAGCTACGGTTTTGAAGAAGGTGCAGAGGTGCGCGCCGTGAATGTGCGGGCGGTAGATGGCCAGATGCACTTTACCGTGCAGCGGCGCAACGGCCTGGTGCTGCCGGACCTGGACGTGGTGCTGAACTTGCCGGGTCGCCACAACGTGCTCAATGCCTTGTCGGCCATTGCGGTGGCGGTGGAACTCAGCCTTGATGACGCTGCCGTGTTGCGCGCGCTTGGCCATTTCAAGGGCGTGGGCCGCCGCTTTCAAAGTTATGGTGATCAACCTGTCAGCGCGGCCCATGGTGGCGGCAACTTTACTTTGGTGGACGACTATGGTCACCACCCGGTGGAAATGGCCGCCACGCTGGCTGCGGCGCGTGGCGCCTTTCCGGGGCGGCGTTTGCTGCTGGCGTTTCAGCCGCACCGATTTACCCGCACGCGCGACTGTTTTGATGACTTCATCAAGGTCATTGGTCAGGCTGATGCGGTGTTGTTGGCCGAGGTCTATGCCGCGGGCGAGGCGCCCATTGTGGCGGCAGATGGTCGCAGCCTGGCGCGTGCCCTGCGCGTGGCCGGGCACATTGAGCCCGTCTTTGTCGATGACATTGCGACCATGCCGCAAGCCATTGTGGACGCCGCCCGCGACGGCGATGTGGTGCTGTGCATGGGCGCTGGCTCCATTGGTGCAGTCCCCGCCAAAGTGGTCAGCTTGCTGCAAAACAAAACGCCACTCAAACATGAAAGACAGGTGTTATGAGCCAATTTGACATAAAAACCGAAAAAGTGGCGGTGCTCATGGGCGGCGCCTCGGCCGAACGCGAGGTATCGCTGATGTCTGGCAACGGTGTCTTGCAGGCGCTGCAAAGCCTGGGCGTGAACGCTGCCGCATTCGACCCGTCCGAGCGCAATGTGTTTGACCTGAAAAAAGAAGGCTTCACGCGCTGCTTCATTGCCCTGCATGGCCGGTTTGGCGAAGACGGCACGGTGCAAGGCGCGCTGGAATTGCTGGGCATCCCCTACACCGGTCCGGGGGTCATGGCCTCCAGCATTGCCATTGACAAGCTCATGACCAAGCACATCTGGCGCGCCGATGGCCTGCCCACCCCCGCCTGGAAAAATGTCGATAGTGCCCAGGCCACCCGCGCCGCCTTTGCCGAGCTGGGCTGCCCCATGATCGTGAAACCCGCGCGCGAAGGCTCCACCCTGGGCCTGACCAAAGTGACATCTCTGGCGCAATGCGACGGCGCTTTTGCCCTGGCTGCCGGGATGCATGACGAGGTGCTGTGCGAGCAGTTCATTGCCGGTGACGAGGTCACCATTGCCGTGCTGGGCAGTGGCGCGCAAGCCCGTTCACTGCCGGTGATCCGCATTGTTGCGCCCGAAGGCAACTACGACTACCAGAACAAGTACTTTACCGACACCACCCAGTACCTGGTGCCCTGCGGCCTGCCCGAGGGTGAAGAGGCGGCCATCCAGCAACTGGTGTTGAAAGCTTTTCATAGCCTGGGCTGCCGCGGTTGGGCGCGCGCCGACGTGATGATCGATGCCGCCACGCGCCAACCCTATCTGCTGGAAATCAACACCTCGCCGGGCATGACCAGCCATTCGCTGGTGCCGATGGCTGCCAAGGCGGCTGGCATCAGTTACCCCGAGTTGTGCCTGCAAGTGCTCACCCTGGCCAGCCGCGACTACGCCCTATGAAAACCAACGCGACCCTGCCGCTCGACATCAAACTCATGAACGGGGTGGCCAGCGCCCTGTTCGGGGTGCTGGTGCTTGTGCTGCTGGGCGCAGCACTGGCTTATGTGCAGCGCTTGCCACTGTTTGCCATTCGGGGGGTCACGGTGACGGGCGATGTGTCGCACTACAACGCGATCTCGCTGCGTGCCAATGTGATGCCGCGCTTGCAGGGCACTTTTTTCACGCTCGACCTGCACGCCGCGCGCCAGGTCTTCGAGACCATGCCCTGGGTGCGCCAGGCAGTGGTCAAGCGCGATTTTCCGAACCGGCTCAAGGTGCAATTGCAGGAGCATCAGGCGGTGGCGTTCTGGGGCGTGGAGGGCGATGCGCGCCTGGTCAACAGTTTTGGCGAAGTGTTCGAGGCCAATCTGGGCGAACTGGAGCAGGACGACCTGCCGCGCCTGAGCGGCCCCGAGGGTCAAAGCGCCAGGGTGCTGGCCATGCTCAACACCTTGCAGCCGCACCTGGCCCAACTGGAGCTGACGCTGGAGCAGCTCGAGCTGACGCCCCGCGGCGGCTGGCGGGCGCAACTCGACGCCGGCACCGTGCTGGAGCTTGGCAGTGGCAGCACGGACGAGCTGCTGGCGCGTCTGGAGCGATTTTTAAAGACGGTGACGCAGGCCACCTCGCGCTACAACCGCAGCGTGGAGCAACTCGCCTCGGTCGATTTGCGCCATGTCGATGGGTATGCGATACGGCTCAACGGGGTCAGTACGGTCGAGAGTGGTGACGTGAAAAAAGTAATTCAAGGTAACAGGTGACGCAATGGCAAAAGAGTACAAAGATCTGGTTGTCGGGCTCGACATTGGCACGGCCAAGGTCATGGTGGTGGTGGCCGAAGTCATGCCCGATGGCAGCCTCAAACTGGCCGGCCTGGGCGTGGCCCCCAGCAACGGCCTCAAGCGCGGCGTGGTGGTCAACATCGACGCCACGGTGCAGAGCATCCAGCAGGCGCTGAAAGAAGCCGAGCTGATGGCCGACTGCAAAATCCAGCGGGTCTATACCGGCATCACCGGCAGCCATATCCGCGGCATGAACTCGCACGGCATGGTGGCCATCAAGGACCGCGAGGTCTCCGCCGCCGACGTGGCGCGGGTGGTGGAGACGGCCAAGGCCATCAACATCTCGACCGACCAGCGCCTGCTGCTGGTGGAGCCGCAGGAGTTCATCATCGACGGCCAGGATGTGAAAGAGCCGATCGGCATGAGCGGCATCCGGCTGGAAGCCAAGGTGCACATCGTCACCGGAGCCCAGAGCGCGGCCGAAAACATCATCAAGTGCGTGCGCCGCTGCGGCCTGGAGGTGGAGCAACTCATGCTCAACCCGCTGGCCAGCAGCCTGTCAGTCTTGACCGAGGACGAGCGCGAATTGGGCGTGGCGCTGGTGGACATTGGCGCCGGCACCACCGATCTGGCGATCTTCACCAACGGCGCCATTCGCCACACCGCCGTGATCCCGATTGCCGGCGATTTGATCACCAGCGACATTGCCATGGCGCTGCGCACGCCGACCAAGGACGCCGAGGAAATCAAGGTCGAAAACGGCTACGCCAAGCAGTTGCTGGCCGATCCCGAGGCGCAGGTCGAGGTGCCCGGCCTGGGCGACCGCGGCCCGCGCATGCTGAGCCGCCAGGCGCTGGCCGGTGTGATTGAACCCCGGGTGGAAGAAATTTTCAGCCTGGTGCACCAGGTGATGCGCGAGTCGGGCTTTGAGGAAATGCTCTCCAGCGGCATCGTGCTCACCGGCGGCAGCTGCGTCATGCCCGGCATGGTCGAGCTGGGCGAAGACATCTTTTTGAAACCGGTGCGCCGCGGCATTCCCAAGTACCGCGGTGCCCTGTCTGACATGGTGGCCCAGCCACGCGCGGCCACTGTGATGGGCCTGCTCGAAGAAGCGCGCATCGCCCGTCTGCGCGGCTTCAAGGTGGCGCAGAAAAACGGCTCCGTGAAAACCGCTTTTGGTTCGGTCAAAGACTGGTTTGTGGGGAACTTTTAAACATGAAAACCCAAATCTGGCTCAACCGCTCAGGCTCGCTACGACGATGGCGATGCATGGACCCGCCCTTTGCAACCGTGAACCCATTTCAGTCAGTCTTACACAGTTATTTTTTATTTAATACAACCCAAGGAGTACACCATGCCCATTGAACTCATCGACGAAGAAGCCTTTAACCAAGGCACCCAGATCAAGGTAATCGGCGTTGGCGGCGGCGGCGGCAACGCTGTGGCGCACATGATTGCCAGCGCCGTGCAGGGCGTGGAATTTATCTGCGCCAACACCGACTCGCAGGCGCTGTCCACCAGCGATGCGCACCTTGTCATCCAGCTCGGCAGCACCGGTCTGGGCGCGGGTAGCAAGCCCGACAAAGCCCGCGAAGCGGCTGAACTGGCCATTGAGCACATTCGCGAAGCCATTGATGGCGCCCACATGCTGTTCATCACCGCCGGCATGGGTGGCGGCACCGGCACTGGCGCGGCGCCCGTGATTGCGCGCGTGGCGCGTGAAATGGGAATCTTGACCGTGGGCGTGGTCACCAAACCGTTCGAGTTTGAGGGCAAGCGCCGCATGGACAACGCCGAGAGCGGCTTGGTCGAACTCGAAGCCAATGTCGATTCGCTGATTGTGGTGCTGAACGAAAAACTGCTCGACGTGCTGGGCGAAGATGCGACCCAGGACGAGGCCTTTGCCCACGCCAACGACGTGCTCAAAAACGCGGTCGGCGGCATTGCCGAAATCATCAATGTGCCGGGCCATGTCAACGTTGACTTTGAAGACGTGCGCACCGTCATGGGCGAGCCCGGCAAAGCCATGATGGGAACCGCAGTGTCGGCCGGCCCGGACCGCGCCCGCATCGCCGCAGAGCAAGCGGTTGCCTGCCCACTGCTCGAAGGCATCGACCTGTCGGGCGCCAAAGGTGTGCTGGTGCTGATCTCGGCCGCCAAAGGCAGCCTGAAACTGTCCGAGTCCAAGGTGGCCATGAACACCATTCGTAACTACGCCTCGCAGGACGCCCATGTGATCTACGGCACCGCTTATGACGACAACCTGGGTGACCAGATTCGCGTCACCGTGGTGGCCACCGGCTTGAGCCGTCAGGCGCAGCGCCCGAAACTGGTGGTAACGCAAACCCAGCCCGAGATGGGTCTGCGCACCGGCACGCACGATGTGCCATTCAACATCCCTACGCTCAACACCCCGGCGGGCGTGGGTCAGGTGACCAGCGCCATGGCGACCAGCAACGTGGGGCGCACCCAAACCGACTATGGCTCCATGGCCACCCCCAGCGTCTGGCGCAACCGCACTTCGGCTGCGGCCAAGGTCGACGCGCTCAGCAGCGGCGGCATGGACGACTTCGAGATCCCGGCGTTTTTGCGCAAGCAGGCGGATTAAGGGAGTATTGCCGCCCGTCAACCAGTGTTGCGGGCGGGTGGTGAGACCTTCAGGGAATCATGCAGCCAAGTGCATCCAGCGGGCTGGCTGTGCCGCCCGCGGCCACCTTGAGCACATGGGTGTAGATCATGGTTGTGCTCACATCCGAGTGGCCCAGCAACTCCTGCACCGTGCGGATGTCGGTGCCAGCCTGTAGCAAATGTGTGGCGAATGAATGGCGTAATGTGTGAACCGATACAGGCTTGAAAATTTGTGCAGTGGCGCTTGCCAGCTTGATGGCGCGTTGCAAACGCTCCTCGTACACGTGGTGCCTGCGCTCGATTCGTGAACGTGGGTCAACAGAAAGCTTGGCTGCAGGAAACACCCAAAACCAGCCCCAGCGCCGCCCCAGATCGGGGTATTTGACTGCCAAGGCATCGGGAACCTCGACACCTTCGGTGCCCACTTCGCGGTCGTGCGTCCACACCGTTCGCGCCCGACCCACTTGCGCTTTCAAAACCTCATGCAAAGAGCGCGGCAACATCACCACGCGGTCTTTACCGCCCTTGGCCTCGCGCACGATTAACACCTGGCGATCAAAGTCAACGTCTTTTACTCGCATGCGCAGGCCCTCCATCAAGCGCATGCCGGTGCCGTACAGCAGCTTGGCCAACAATGCCATTTCACCATCCAGTGCGCCCAAAAGGGCGGCGACTTCGGCCTTGGTCAATACCGATGGAATCCGCCTGGGCCGGGTTGGGCGCTGCACCTCGGTCAGCCAGGGCAAATCAATCGTCAATACCTCTCGGTACAAAAACAGCAGAGCACTGAGTGCCTGATTGTGTGTGGATACCGACACATGGCGCTCATTGGCGAGCATGGTCAAAAACTGCGTTACTTCAAGCCCGCCCATGTCACGGGGATGCTGCATCTGACCGTTGCGCCCATGCCATCGCACAAAAAAACGAATCCAGTACAGGTATGCCTGCTCGGTTTTGAGGCTATAGTGCTTGTAACGAAGTACCTCGCGCACCTGATCAAGCAGGCGCTTGGACTGGGGAAGATAGGCGACAGAGTTCATAGAATCAAAACCATGTACAAAAACACAGTATCAACGCCAGAACGCAAGCTGTCAAGCGGGGTTGGAGATTGGCGCGGAAACTGTCGCAACCATCTGTGCCAGTTTATTTGGTCGGATAAACTGGGAGACCAGAATATCCGACGATCTACATTACGTTAGGTGCTTCACCGTGAGCAAGGTAGCTAGAACTGGCACAATACAGATTGACGGGATGGAATTGACTTGGGAGGTCAAGCACCTCGGCGGCTCATCAAGTATGTATGAAAATTATCGGGGCTTATCAGTCTGCGTAGTTCTTGAAAAAGCCAAAACTAAAGAGTTAGTAATTACCTATCCATTCCAAGATTATTGGTGGGCGGCACCATCTTCTAAGACAGAATTTTTAACCAGGTTGTCTACATCTATAAATGAGGCAATAGATGCGGGATGGGTTCCAACAAAAAGAGGAAAGGCATTTATCTATGCTGTACCAAAACGCGCCTAACCCTACGCTCAAGTTCGCTCCCTTCAGTCGCTGGGACGCGCCTTCGGCGCGCCCCTTAGCTACACGTTAAAGCCGTGCAATTTCAGTGATAGCATAGTGCCATGAATTCAACTGCCATCGAACAATCTGTACTTGGCCTGCCCAAACCGGAGCGTGCACATT
>PHCO01000168.1 GCA_002842265.1 Betaproteobacteria bacterium HGW-Betaproteobacteria-18
GTTACCGGCCACGATGCTCATCACCGCCATCCGCACGGCAATGCCAAAGGTGACCTGCGGCAGGATCACGCTTTGCTGGCCATCGACCACCGCCGAGTCAATCTCGACCCCGCGGTTGATCGGCCCCGGGTGCATCACGATGGCATCCGGCTTGGCCAGTTGCAGCTTGGTCGGAGTCAGGCCAAAGCTCTTGAAGAACTCCTGGCTGGACGGCAGCAGCGCACCGCTCATGCGCTCGTTTTGCAGGCGCAGCATGATCACCACGTCAGCGCCTTTGATGCCTTCTTCGAGCGTGTGACACACCCGCACGCCCATTTGCGCCATGTCCGAAGGCACCAGCGTTTTGGGGCCCACCACCCGCACCTCGGCACAGCCCAAAGTCGTGAGCGCGTGGATGTCGGAGCGCGCCACGCGCGAGTGCAGCACGTCGCCCACAATGGCCACCGTCAGGTTGGCAAAGTCGCCTTTGTAGTGGCGAATGGTGTACATATCGAGCAGACCCTGCGTCGGGTGCGCATGACGGCCGTCACCGGCGTTGACCACATGCACATGGGGCGCCACATGCTGCGCAATCAGATAGGGCGCGCCCGATTCGCTGTGGCGCACCACAAAAATGTCGGCGGCCATGGCACTCAGGTTGGCAATGGTGTCGAGCAGCGACTCGCCTTTGGCAGCGGACGACTTGGCAATGTCCAGATTGATCACGTCGGCGCTCAAGCGCTTGGCGGCGATCTCAAACGTGGTCCGCGTGCGCGTCGAGTTCTCGAAGAACAGGTTGAACACGCTTTTGCCACGCAGCAAGGGGACTTTTTTGACCTCGCGGTTGCCGACCGAAACGAAATTGGCAGCGGTATCGAGCACCTGGGTCAGGATGCTTTTGGGCAGACCCTCGGTCGAGAGCAAATGGATCAGCTCACCGTTTTGATTGAGCTGCGGGTTACGCTGGTACAACATGGCTAAATGTCTTTCACGTTAAAACTGAAGCGGCCGTCTTCATGGCGCACCATCGCCAGCGACTGGCTGGCGGGCAGGTTGACGCGCGCGCTGCACAGGTCGGCCTGGATCGGCAGCTCGCGGCCACCGCGATCCACCAGCACCGCCAGCTTGACGCTGGCCGGGCGGCCAAAGTCAAACAACTCGTTGAGCACCGCGCGAATGGTGCGCCCGGTAAACAGCACATCGTCGAGCAACAGCACATGGGCGCCGTTCACGTCAAACGGAATTTGCGTCTGCTTTGATACCGTCATGCCGCGCCGGGCGTAGTCGTCGCGGTGCATGGCCGACGAGATCACGCCGAACGGCTGCGCCAGGCCGAGGTCCTGTTGCAGGCGCTCGGCCAGCCAGACCCCACCAGACGCAATGCCCAACAATTGCGTGTCCGGCTGCAGCAGGGGGCGCAGGTTGCGCGCCAGATCGGCATACAGCGCCTCGGCATCAAGTGCCAATGTGCTCATGGAAGACTCCTTAAAAATTGTTCCAGAATGATGCAGGCGGCGGCCGCATCGGCGTCAACTGCGCCTTGCGAATGCGCCTCGGTGGTGGTGTAGCGCTCGTCCACCTCGAACACCGGCAGGTTGAAGCGGCCATGCAACTGACGGGCAAAACGGCGCGCCCGCACGGTGTTTTCATGGGCGGCGCCATCGGGGTGAAACGGCACGCCCACCACCAGCGCGTCGGGCTGCCAGGTCTTGAGCTGCTGCGCCACCTTGTCGAAGCGGGCCTTGCCTTCGGCGCTGATCGTGCCCTGCGGCTGGGCCGTGCGCAGCAAGCGGTTGCCCACGGCAAAACCGGTGCGTTTCAGGCCGAAGTCGAGCGCCATGAAGGTTTGCAAATTGGGGGCCACCACGGGCTGTGGATTGATGCTTGAACTGTCCAAAGCAGCGCTCATGCGTGTCCCGCGTCGGGTGCCAGCATCCAGGGCTCCAGGCCCAGCAACTTGAGCGCTTGCGTGTAGCGCTCGGGCACCGGGGTCTCGAAGATCAGCCGGGTATCGGCCTCCACCGTGAGCCAGCTGTTGTCGCCCAGTTCAGACTCCAGTTGCCCCTCACCCCAGGCCGCATAACCCAATGAAATCAGCACCTTGCGCGGGCCACTGCCGGTGGATATGGCCTCAAGCACATCGCGCGAGGTGGTCATCTCCAGGCCGCCGGGGATGACCATGGTGCTGCTATAGACGGGTTGCTCGGGCTGCTTGTCATCGGCAAAAGTGGCCTCGTGCAGCACAAAGCCGCGCTCGGTTTGCACCGGGCCGCCGTAGAAAACGGGCGCCGCCTGCAGGTCGGGGCGAGTCAAAGGCAGCTCCACCTTGTCGAACAGGCCCTTGAGGTTGATCTCGCAGGGCTTGTTGATGACCAGCCCCAAGGCCCCGCGCGGGCTGTGCTCGCACAGATAAACGACACTTTGCCCGAACAGCGGATCCTGCAGACCGGGCATGGCGATCAGAAAATGATTCGTCAGGTTGATGGGGGCAGAATCGGATGACATGGAACAATTTTAGCGATGAACATGCCCCAAAATTTTGACACCGGCCTGATGTGGTTTCGCCGCGATTTGCGCGTCAACGACAACGCCGCGCTGCAACTGGCGCTCTCCCAATGCCGCCAGGTGCACTGCGTATTTATCTTTGACACAGCCATTCTGAACACCCTGCCACGGGCAGACCGGCGCGTGGAATTTATCCGTGAATCGCTGGTGGAACTGGACGCTGCCCTGCGCCAGCTCAGTGGCAAGCCCGCTGCGGGCCTGATCGTGCGCCACGCGCTGGCCAGCGACGAACTGCCCCGCCTGGCGGCCCGGTTAAAGGTGCAGGCGGTGTTTGCCGCGCGCGACGATGAGCCGCAAGCACTGGCGCGCGATGAAGCGGTGCGCGAGGCGCTGGCACAAGCCGGCTGCACATTCTTCACCTGCAAGGACCAGGTGATCTTTGAGGGCCGGGAGATTCTGACGCAGTCCGGCACGCCTTACGGTGTTTTCACGCCCTACAAAAACAACTGGCTGCAACGCGTGGCACCCGAACATCTGGTGAATCACGACAGCGCGCCGCTGGCTCCGCGATTGAGCGAACGCCCGCCAGAATGCCAGCGCCCCGTGCCCGGCCTGGGCGAGATCGGCTTCGAGCCCACCAACCTGGCCAGCCTGAAGATTCCCACCGGTGAGCGCGGTGGTCAGGCCTTGTTGGCGGCCTTTTTTGAGCGCATGGACGACTACCACGCCACGCGCGACTTCCCGGCCGTTAAGGGCCCGAGTTACCTCGGTGTGCACCTGCGCTTTGGCACGGTGCCGATCCGCCAACTGGTAAGCCTGGCCCTGCTACGCCAAGCCGCAGGCAGCGCGGGCGCGGCCGTGTGGCTCAGCGAGCTGGTGTGGCGCGATTTTTACTTTGCCATCCTGACCAATTTCCCGCATGTGGCGCACCAGTCCTTCAAGCCCGAATACGACGCCATCCAATGGGAAAGCGGGCCGCACGCAGAGGCCCTGTTCGCCGCCTGGTGCGAGGGGCGCACCGGCTACCCGCTGGTCGATGCCGCCATGGCGCAGCTCAACCAGACCGGCTACATGCACAACCGCCTGCGCATGGTGGCGGGCAGTTTCCTGGTGAAGGATCTTGGCATTGACTGGCGTTGGGGCGAGCGCTACTTTGCCGAGCAACTCAACGACTTCGACCTGTCGGCCAACAATGGCGGCTGGCAGTGGGTAGCCTCCAGCGGTTGTGATGCACAACCCTACTTCCGCATTTTCAACCCCATCAGTCAGAGCGAAAAGTTTGACCCGCAGGGAAAATTCATCTGCCGCTACCTGCCGCAACTGGCCAGGCTGTCCGACAAAGCCATCCACGCGCCCTGGGCGGCCAAACCGCTGGAGCTGCAAACGGCCGGCGTGGTGCTGGGTCAAAACTACCCCCACCCCATCGTGGCGCATGACGTGGCCCGGACCAAAACCTTGCAGCGTTATGCGGTAGTAAAAAAGGCCATGATGGATGTCAGGTAGCCCGGATGGAGCGAAGCGTAATCCGGGGTGCACCGCATACCCAACATCCCCCCGGATTTCATCCGGGCTACGCGTCAAAATCCATCAGTGCGATGTCGGGCGCTGCTGCCCAATCTGCTGGCAACAAACCCTGCCTGACATATCGGTGAAACGAAGACCAGGGCCAATCTTTCACATGGTTGACCCAGCCATGCTTGACCGGGTTGTAGTGAATGTAATCCACATGACGGGCAAGATCGGCCTCGTCTCGCACGGTGTGTTCCCAAAAACGCCTTTGCCAAACGGCATATTCGCCTTTGACATTGGGCCGCATGTTCAAACCGCCCTGGCGCAGTTCGTGGGTAAACCCCGCCTTGATCGCGCGCCATCGCCCGGAATAATCTGCATCGGCCTCAGGCAGGGTCCATACCGCATGTAAATGCTCCGGCATCACCACCATGGCGACCACTTCAAACGGGCGCGCCGAACGTACCCGCCTGACAACATCGCGCAACACCTCAACGTGCTCCGTCAGCAAGCGGGTGCGCCGGTCTGCCAGTGTCAGCGTGAAAAAGTATGTGCCGCCTGCCACCCGGTTGCGCCGGTAAAAGACCATTACGACTCTCCCTGTGTAGCGGATCCCCGGAAACCTTGCTGCAAACACTTCCCGGATTTCATCCGGGCTACGGGTCTGGTCACCCGGATGCCAGTAGCCCGGATGAAGCGAAGCGCAATCCGGGAAGGCACCAAATACCACAGACCAAACGCCCGGATTTCATCCGGGCTACGGTTCAACCAGGCGGCAATGTGGGCATCAGATTTGCACCATCTCGAAATCTTCCTTGCGGGCGCCGCATTCCGGGCAAGTCCAGTTGAGCGGCACATCGCGCCAGGCGGTGCCTGTCGGCACCCCATGCTCGGGGTCGCCCACTTCTTCGTCATATATCCAGCCACATATCAGGCACATCCAGGTTGTCGATTGCGTCACAGCGTCCAAGGCCTTCCAATAGAATATCCATCTCCATGCACCTCAGGCTGATTTCAGCAGTCAACCTCGGTGCCCATCATCCAATTTTGCCTGAATAAAACCATGACAACCTCCACCGACCGCAATGCCACCCTGTTTGCCCGCGCCTCAAAAGTGATCCCGGGCGGCGTCAACTCTCCCGTGCGCGCTTTTCGCGCGGTCGGCGGCACGCCCCGCTTTATCAGCCGAGCCCAGGGCGCCTACATCTGGGACGCCAACGGCCAGCGCTACACCGACTACATCGGCTCATGGGGCCCGATGATTCTGGGCCACGGCCACCCCGCCGTGGTGGAAGCCGTGCAAAAAGCCCTGCTGGAAGGCTTCTCCTTTGGCGCCCCGACCGAGCGCGAGGTGGAACTGGCCGAAGCCATCCTCAAGCTCATGCCGAGTATGGACATGGTGCGCCTGGTGAGTTCCGGCACCGAGGCCGGCATGAGCACCATCCGCCTGTCGCGCGGCGCCACCGGACGCAGCAAGCTCATCAAGTTCGAGGGCTGCTACCACGGCCACGCCGACGCGCTGCTGGTAAAAGCCGGTTCCGGTCTGGCCACCTTTGGCAACCCGACCAGCGCCGGCGTGCCGCCCGAGGTGGTGCAGCACACGCTGGTGCTGGAGTACAACAACATCGAGCAACTCGAAGCTGCTTTTGCCGAGCAAGGCCGCGAGATCGCCTGCCTGATGATGGAGCCGATCTGCGGCAACATGAACTTCGTGCGCGCCAGCGTGCCGTTCGTGAAGCGCTGCCGCGAGCTCTGCACGCAGTACGGTGCGCTGCTGGTCTTTGACGAGGTCATGACGGGTTTTCGCGTAGCCCTGGGTGGCGCGCAAAGCGTCTATGCCAAGGAAATTCCCGGCTTCGAGCCCGACATGACGGTGATGGGCAAGGTGATCGGCGGCGGCATGCCGCTGGCCGCCTTTGGCGCCAAGCGCGCGGTGATGGAGCACCTGGCGCCGCTGGGCACGGTCTACCAGGCCGGCACCCTGTCGGGCAACCCGGTGGCCACGGCTTGCGGCTTGGCCACCCTGGCCGAGATCAGCAAGCCCGGCTTTTATGAGGAACTGGGCCGCAAGACCCGCGCATTGATCAGCGGCCTGAGCCAGGCCGCCGCTGCCGAAGGTGTGGCTTTTTGTGGCGACTCTGAAGGCGGCATGATGGGCTTCTATTTGCTCGACACCCTGCCCAGCACCTACAGCCAGGTCATGAAGACCGATGGCGCCAAATTCAACCAGTTGTTCCATGGCCTGCTGGACCGTGGCGTCTACATTGCCCCAGCGCTGTACGAAGCCGGTTTTGTCAGCGCCGCGCACACCGACGCCGACATTGCCGCCACAGTGGCGGCCACCTCCGAGGTGTTCAAAATGCTATTAAAGCAATAACTGTTTGTACAGATTTTATAGATGCGCTTTCCAGCAGCGACCCAAACATGACTTGGGATGCGCTGCCTATTGTCATGCGTGTGTCAATTCTCTGATCGGCCGACCGAGCCAGAGGCCTAGTCCTGCGAGGGCAGCACAATATATCAGCCCCTGCAGGCTGAACACAAGCATCATGCACAATACGCCCGCTGTCGCCAGATAGCCAATCCAACGTCGCGTGTTGTGTTTGTTGAGACTGATATAGCCTATGGCGGCTAAAAGATAGAGCACAAAGAAGTTCTGACCTGCAAGTTGCAGCAGTAGATCAACTTTCACAATGCCTGTGTGCGCGAACAGAATCACAGCGACAAAGATTGCATAGGTCAGAACCATTGCCCACAACGGCTCACCCTGACGTCCGGTTTTCCCTACGAAACGAGGCAACAGTCCGTCACGACCTGCAGAAAAGATGGCCCTTGATGCAGATAAGAAGGCGGCAACAACGTTTGCAATCACCAACAAAG